>JAQBUE010000019.1 GCA_027624045.1 Acidobacteriota bacterium | reverse complement strand
ACACCCTATTTCGTCCCCGGCCTCGACCTACCGCATTTCAGGATCATTCTTGGATTGGAAAATGCTGGCCTAACAGAATAACTTCCCACGAGTGCGTCGCGCTCCTCTACAATGGGACGCCATGCGCCCACCTTTTGTCGAACGCCTCCGCCAGGAATCAGATCTGATTGGTTCGTGGTGTTCTTTTTCGAGCTACGCTTCGGCCGAAGTGATGACCCATCTCGGCGCCGACTTCCTCGTGCTCGACATGCAGCATTCCGAAATCAAGCAGTCCGACTTCCCCAGTCTGCTGGGCGCTTTTCAAGGGTCGGCCGTAACGCCGGTGGTTCGCGCGCCTCAGAACGATTACCACAGCATCAACTGGCTCTTCGATCAAGGTGTCGATGCGGTTCTCGTTCCCATGGTGAACTCGCCCCAAGATGCCCGCCGGGCGGTCGAGGCGGCGAAGTTTCCTCCCCTGGGAAGACGCAGCTTCGGGCCCTATCGCGCCGCCCGCTACAGCTTTGAAGCAAAGGAATACATGGCCGACGCCGACCGCCGCGCAACGCTCATCATCCAGATCGAAAGTCAGTCCGCCGTCGAGCAGATCGATGAGATCCTGTCCCAGCCAGGCATTGACGCCGTGTTTGTGGGACCCAATGACGTGGCCTTCTCGATGCTCAAGCCCGGGGAATCGCTGCTTGGACCAGCGGGCTCGTCCGGCGAAGGCGCCGACTCCTGGACGACGTTCGCCCGCACACCCGACGTGCTGGCTCTGTGTGAACGAACCCTCGAAGCGGCGAGCAAGAAAGGCCTGCCATTCGGAATGACGGCGGGAACGATGGCCGAGGTCCGCGAGTGGCACGCTAAGGGAGCACGCTTCATGACCCTCGGGAGCGACTTCCTGTTCATGCGCGCCGGCGCGGAACAAATGTTGAAGTGAGCCGCTTCTCCCTCTACATCAAGCGCCCTTGCTCGGGTTCACTCCAGATCTTCTGAGAAAACTCCCGCCCGTCCTGCGCGGCGTTCCAATGAATCAGGAAGTGATACGCTTCCCGCGGTTCTGGGCGAACGCTAGAACAAGAACCGGACGTTCAACTGAAACGTGCGGTTGAGCCCACCGCTCCGCACAACCCCAAAATAGGGGTGGTCGAGATTATTGAACGGCAGGTCCCAGTTTTTGTGGTTGAAGATGTTCACGAAGTCGAATCCGACGCTCGCCGATAGGGTCTCATTCAAGCTGAACGGCCGCGCCAGCCGCATGTCCCACTGCTGAAATCCGCCAGTTGAGAACTGATTTCGCTCCACGTCTCCCGGCCTAAGCTCATCGAAGCTAGTCGGGACGACGCGCTGAAATACGGTCGGATCGAAAGCAAAACGCCCCGTAATTTCGCGCCCGTCGGCCAGCGTAAACGTGCGAACCTCGCTCGGATCGAGCCGCTGGAACTCCCCAACGAGATCCGGCCGGCCCACCCGCTGGAAGCTGAAGGTGGGGTCCTGCGTCTGCTGGATATCAAGCGGCAAGCCGGAACGATAGCGCCACGTTCCGCTGACCCGCAGGCCATCGAGCCAGGGCGCATGGGTTCGCAAGCCCGGGGCCAGGCCGACCTGGTAGAACCAAGTAGCCGTCAGAGTATGGCGCCGGTCGAAATTGGAAAGAGCCCAAGGCTCGGTTTCGAGTTCCTGACCAAATGTCGTGCTGCCGTTGTCGTAGGCTTTTGACCAGTTGTAGCTGAGATCAAACGCGAGTCCCCGGCTCAGGTAGCGCGTGGCGCGAATCTGAATCGCCTCATAGCGGCTGCCGCCGGTACTCTCAAACTGCCGGATGTCGGTGTACTGCGAAAAGAACTTCCTCATGCGGGTGATGCCATTAAAGGGCTGAATGGCGTCGCGCTGGAACACGTTGAGTTCTCTTTGGCGCTGCAGCCGCAGCGCCCGCGTCCCGAGGTACGTACCGCTCACGAGCACCCGACCCGGCAACAAGCGCTGCCATCCGGCGGTCCAGTGGTGAGCGTAGGCGTTTTCGAAGTCGCGATCGAACACCCGGATGGGGTACGTCACCTTCTGACTGAGAATCGTGTTCGGGTCCGGCACCGGAACCGTCGAGAGCGGTGCCTCGAAACTCCCCCGCGTGCCCGTGAACTGCGTGAAGTCAAAACGATTGTCGGTACTGAACGGCGGATACGTCGCCTGAAACAGCGCGGCCGCGCTGGAACCGGCAAAGGTTCCGAAATCATGGAAGATGCCGTAGGAGACCCGAAAGACCGAGCGGCCCGACTCGCCCAATATCCAGCGGGAAACCCGATTGTCCGATGACGGCGAGTAGCTCAAACCGGCACGGGGCGCGAAATGCTTGCCATCGGACTCAATTGTTGAGCGAGGCAGCGGACCACGCTCGCCATCCGGATCGCCCGGAAAAATCAAGTTCGGCAACGTATTGGGGAACGCTTGCGACTCTACGTCTTCACGGAACGCCGCGATGCGGTTGTGGGTATCAACCGCCGGGGGTTGCGCCTCATAGCGCAGCCCGAACGTCACTTGTGCTCCGCGAAACGGCCGCAGCTCGGCTTCGCCGTAGAATGCCCACTCGGTCCAGCGCAAGTCGAGCTGGCGGGGAGTCTGCAAACGATAGCTGCTCGGAACGCCGCTCAACAGGTTGGCGACGCTGTTCCTCGTCCCATCGGAGGCCGGGATTCCGAAAGTGAAAGTGCCCGCAGGGTTCTCAACGTTCGAAAACGGCCAGATCCCGCGCTGAACGGAAACGCCTCCGCGCAGCACCGCGCGGCCCGCGCGATAGTTCGCATCTTCGCTGAGCTGAAACGTGGTTTGCGCCGAGTCCTCGCTGAACAGGAACGGAGCGATTTGCAGCTTCACAGCTCCGGTGTTGTTCAGCAGCGTCACGTCGGGAACCGTGCCCGGGCTGGCGCCGAAACTTTCAAAGTCGAACCCGAAACTTTGCGCCGAGACGTCCCGGTAGTCCAGCAATCCCTGCCAACGCTCGACCGACAACCGCTGTCCTGCCAGCCGCGCCGAGTGCGTGAATCGAGACGTCGGTGAGTGCGTGATCGAAATCTGTGAGTTATGGGCAAGTTGCCGGCGCCGCTCAGCCACTCCGGGCGCTGTCAGAAACTCCTCGGTGAAAGGATCGCGCACCACGTTCCGAAACATGTGATGACTCCAGCTCAGCGACCAATCGCGCCGCCGGAGATCCAAGCGGCCAAGCAGCATCTCCCCGCTGCTGTTGAGCGAGCTCTGGGTCTGATACAGATTCGACCCGCTGTTCGGAAGCGGCAGAAACGTTTCCAGGTATTTCTTCATCAGCGGGTTGAAGGCGCTCGCCGGCAACTGTGCGTCCGGATACGGCTGCAACGTGGCGGGATCAACCGGTCTTTCGAGCGCCGGAACCGTCGAGAAATCTCCTGCTCGCTCCGCCGCGGTGAGGACGTTGCCGATCTCGAAGTGCTCGCGCTCGGTCTGCCAGCCTTCCGCGTCAGCGAAGAAGAAAAGTCCATGCTTGCGCCACAGCGGGCCGCCGATTTGCCCGCCCCCGGCCCATCCCCGCATAGAGTCTTTCGAGCCGTCAAACGTCTCAATTGGGTCGCCCTGCCCCGGGCGCCAAAAACCCCGCATCTGCCCGTGCCACGAGTTCCCGCCACCGCGCGTGAGGGGGGCGACAATGGCGCCGGCGTTTCTGCCGTCTTGCGCCGAATAGGTATGTGTGATGACCCGGAATGTCTCGACCGCTTCCGGTGCCGGCCCGAATGTGGCGGCCTGCGCTCCCGTCAGGCGGTTCTGCGAGTTGTTCGCGGCGCCGTCAAACTGGTAATTGATCGCCGAGCGCCGTGAGCCGTTCGCCGACACCGCCGCGGCCCGGCCGGAAAATGGGTTGATCTCCAGTGACTCGGTTGGGCTCATGCCCGGAACCATCAGCAACAGCTTATCGACAGACGTCCTGCCCTCACTCCCCACCAAGACCGGGAAACTCTCGATCTGCTCACGTACAAGGCCGTATTCGAGCGCAATACCTTCTAGCCCCGCCTTGGCGCGTGTCAGCGGGGGCGCCAGGGGATTCAGTTGAACCGATAGGTCGAGAGGGATTCCCGGCAGAAGCTCATAAGGGCCCAAGCGCTGCGTGGCGTAGTCATCGAGGGAGAGAGACACCGAGTAGCGCCCCGTCGGCAGGTTCGGGAACCCGAAGCTCCCTTGCGTATCGCTATGGGTAACGATGACCTTGCCCGAAGAAAAGTCAATGAGTTCGATTTGGACGCCGAGCAGCGGCTCGGTGGCGGAGGTGCTCACACGCCCCCGGATCAAGCCCGGCTCAGCGGCCTGTAAAACCACGGCCAGCAGGCAAGCCGCTGCCACAAGGTGGATTCGGTGGCGCATAGCCGCCTACCGTAGTTTAGCGGTAGCGGCCTTGATTCGGTTCGAACGGGTGCGGATGCGGCTGAGCGCCTCTCCGCAAGAAACGTCGATATCGCCGGCATCAAGCAGCTGGCGGGGAGTGCTCAACAGAGCGGTGAGATTGGCGTCGAGTTCCAATGCGCCTTGCAGTAATGCTTCCGCCTCGGCATGCGGGCTGGCGGGAGGCGCGTTGTCCTCGTTCGCCTGGTAGGTCCAGTACTTGCGGGGCAACCCTTCCGACAGTAGATCGTAAATCCGCGACTGCTCGCGCCGAACCTCGTCGGCATGGGTCGAAACCAGATCCAGAAGCCGGCTCGACGACGTTAACCGCGGCAGCAACTCAACGGGAACAGCCTGCATCAGGCTACTCAATTCGTAGGCGTGAGAAAGTAGGCGGGATTGGCTTCCGAAAACGTTGTTGACGAAGCGGTCCAGTTCGCCTTCGAGAGCGGAAGGCTGCGTCGAGGCAAACGAGCGGCGCGCCGCGTCACCAAAGTGCTCCAGCAAGGATGTTCGAACCGCGCCGCCAGGCACACCAGCGGTCTCCGTATTTAAAACAGCCGCCCTGACAGCGCTCGCTGCCGACTCTCGCACGGCCAACTCGACCGGGATGTTGCGATCTTTCTGAACGGCCCGAATCGCGGCTGTTACCGTTTCGCGGGCACTTTCGTTTTCAACCGTGCCGCGAAAGACCAGCCCCTCTTGCGTCCAAGCAGGTGAAATATCTTCTCGCCAAACCTCAGCGCGATGCAGCATCCAGTGGCCTTCGACAATGGCTTGCGCGGCCGCCAACGTCAGGGGCTGCTCGCCGGGATGTTCTTCGACACGGGGTTCGAGCGCGGGAAGGCTCAAGACTGGCGACAGAAATGCCAGCTCGATCGGCCGCATGCCCATTGATGTAATCTTGGGTGCCAGTACGACGAGCGCCGTCTCCGGCACCGCTGCTGTCGTTGAATAAGCAGGGTCAAGCTGATATCGCTGAGGCAGGACTCGAGCCAAGTTGACCACAGCCGGCGCGACCAAGGGGGCAACCTTGGCAAACTCATCGGGCGCGGCAGGCGCAACCGTTACCATCTCAGGCCCGGCAGCTACTTCCGGATTGCTAACCGCTTGTTCCACTGTGTCGATTTCGGGAACTACAGCCAACCCGGGAAGCGGAGTCTGGCTAAGGGTGGCCGTTTCGGTGGCTCGATCAGGACCGAACAGGTCGTTCCCCACCACCCCGCTGAACACCGCGAATCCGAGCGCCGCCGCCGCCGCGTAGGGCACCACCCAACGCACTGGGAAGGCTACAACCGTCGGCCGACCGATGCGGTCTTCCAACGACTCCCACGCCGCCGCGCGTTCCATCGGCGTTTCCGCCGCGACGCTCGACCGCAACTCCTTTTCGGCTTCGCCGAGCAGTTCCACCATATGAAGTAAGGCGGCCCGGCACGGCTCGCACTCATCCAAGTGCGTCGCGCGCTCAAATCCCAACTCACCTTCACACTGGAGCAGGAGTTCTTCCGTGCTGAGATGTCTGATTCTCACTAACCTCTACGGCCCCTAACTTTTTCGTCGCTCTGGCCAAGTAGCTGACAACACTTGAAATTGCCAGATCTAAAACCTCTCCAATTTCTCGGAGTGCCAAACCCTCTGTTCGCAGCCTCATGCATTTCAACTCCATGGCGCTTAGCCGATGCCATGGAAGCTGCGAAACGTAAACCTTTGCGTCCACCGGCGCCGAGGGCGAAACCAGCCGCCGCTCGATGCTCATCCAACCCTCTTCGTCCAGCAGTTCCGGCTTCTTTTTACGCCCGCGATCGATGATCAGATTGTGGGCGACCCGAAACAACCAAGCTCGCGGCTGCAGGATTTCCTCTTTCCTGATACGCGACTCATAAAACCGAACGAACGCTTCTTGCGCAATGTCCTCGGCCTCCGAGCTGTCATCCATGTAGTACCGGAGGTATCGAATCAGACCCTCGCGGCACTCCGCGAACAGTTTTTCGGTTTCGCGGACAGCAGACTCATGCTGGCCATTCTTACGCACAGGGCTTTTTAGGCGCCGCTGTGCCTGAGAGTACTATGACGTATCAGACAGGCATTCTTACGGCAGAACTCTTCTATTTTCGCCTTGGGCGCCGCTGCTTGTCAATTTCACCATGAAGAAAAAGGTAGTATGAAATGCTTTTGAAACAAGGCCTTACGGGCTGTCGACCACCGCCACGGCGCGAATCCTTGGGTGGGGGGCTATTTTTCAAGCCGTAAAAATAACCGTCTCAGACGTCTCATCTAGTAGACAAGAGGTGAGCTGGAGCAGCTTCAGGAATTCCTGAGTTGCGAGACGTCCCGAATCGCGTCCCATTCCTGTGTATCCTCGCTCTTCCCACACACGAACCCACCTGCGCCGGCGACGAAGATTAACTCTTCTCGCTGGCGCAGTCGTTTCTGGCCGTCGATCACCAAGCGCCCGGCAACTCTCTTCGCCCATGCGGTGGCCTTGATAGGTTATATTGTCAGGTTATAATGGTCGTTGGTGTGGTCTTCAGCGAGGCTGGAAGCGTGCTCATTGAAGTCGCGGAATTGCAGCGTCGAGTAGTTCAGTTCGACAGCTATTTCGCTCCCGGCGCGATTGTGCTGGCCGATAGTGACTGGCGGCAGGACGATCGGTTGCACGTTGTGGGTGTGGCGGAGTTGCTCGATCGACAGGGTTCCCGCACAATACGCGTCAGGGGAGAGATTGATGGACAGGTTGCCGGCCCTTGTGCTCGCTGCTTAGAGCTCGTTTCGGAACAGGTCCATGAGAAGTTCGATCTGTACTACTACCCGATGGCGATGATCGCCCGATCCGAGGAGATTCGAATCGAGCGGGATGACACGGACATAGGTTTTTATGAGGAGCGCGGACTGGAACTGGGTGATGTTGTCAGAGAACAGCTTTTGCTGTGGCTCCCCATGCGCGCCCTCTGCGATGAGAATTGTCAGGGCTTCTGCCCCACCTGTGGCAACATACGTGGCTCGGCCGAGTGCCGCTGCCAGAAAAATCTTGTCGATCCCCGCTGGGACACCCTGCGGCACGTTCGATCGAAACTGAAATCTTAGAGAACCGTCAATGCCGAATCCAAAACGTAAACATTCCAAAGCCCGCACGCACAAACGCCGGGCCAACGACTTTCTCACGATAGCCACTCCGGCTATCTGCCCCAATTGTGGCGAGAGGAAGCTCCCCCATCGGGTCTGTCCCGAGTGTGGCCAGTATCGCGGCCGGGAAGTGGTCGAGATGAAAACCGAGTAGCCGTCACACTCGTCCGCCTTCGACTTCGGCCCACCTGCCGGCTCGGCGGAGCGATTGACCGATATTCGGTGGGGTACAAAAATACCAGCACTGCGTTCGCGAGTCCTACCTTTGCCCGAGAAACCGATGCTCAAGATTGCCATCGACGCGATGGGAGGAGATCAAGCCCCCGGCGCGGAAGTAGAGGGCGCTGTGCTTGCCGCCCGCGAGTATGGTGCTGCAGTCATCTTGGTGGGGCGTGAGGACGTACTGCGTGCCGAGCTCGCCAAGCACGACGCCGCTAAACTGCCGATAGAGATCGCGCACGCCAGCGAAGTCATCTCGATGTCCGACGTGGCCGGCAAAGCGGTTCGGGCCAAGGATAGTTCGATTCGAGTCGCCGCCCGCCTGGTCCGCGATGGACTGGCACAGGGCGTCATTTCGGCCGGCCATACCGGCGCGGCCATGGCTATTTCGAAGGTCGTTCTGGGCGTGCTGCCCGGTGTTCATCGCCCCGCCATCGCCCAAGTCTTCCCGACCCTGGAAGGAACTCTGGCCGTCCTGCTCGATGTAGGCGCGAACGTCGATTGCGACGCCGACATGCTCGCCGACTTCGCTGTCATGGGCGCCGTTTACTCGCGAGTTGTCTGCCACCGCGAGAATCCTCGCGTCGGCATCCTCTCGATTGGCGAGGAAGAGCACAAGGGGAACGAGCTGACGCGCCAAGCGACGCCGCTGCTCAAGAAACTACCCATCAATTTCATCGGCAACGTCGAGGGACAGGATCTGTACAGCGGCCACGCTGACGTTATCGTCTGTGACGGCTTTACCGGTAACGTCGCACTGAAGGTCAGCGAAGGGCTTGTGAAAGCGATCAAGTCGATGCTGCGCTCTTCGCTCGAATCCACCTTGACGCGCCAACTCGGCTACGCGCTTTCCCGCGGGGCCTACGAAGACTTTCGCAAGCGAGTCGACTATTCCGAATACGGCGGAGCCCCGCTGCTCGGCGTCAAAGGCGTTTCCATCATCTGCCACGGACGCTCCAACGCCAACGCCATCAAGAACGCCGTCCGCGTCGCCCGCGAATCCTACCAAGGCGGCGTCAATAAAGAGATTGAAGCTACCCTCCTGGCGGGCATGGAAGAAGTCCCCGCCGTCGAATCGTTAGGCTAGGCGTCCCGTGCCCATAGCCGTTGGCCTCTGAGGTGGGACGCAACCAGAGGCAGAGCGCCTAACGGAGCGGGCCCGCTGGCAAGAGCCCGCACCACGTGGGCGGTGCGGCCACCGACAAGGAAGGAACGCTGATGGACATCCCACTTTCCACTCGCCGCCAGTGGCTGCAACTCGCTGGGGTTCTCGCGTCAACCCGCATCCCGCTCACTGGCGCGTCTTCCGACCCGATCGACATCGGCCGTCGGCGAGAGCTATTCGTCGACGACTTCCTGGTCGGCGAACTTCGTGGCGCAAACCGCACCCTGCACCGGCCGATCGCCCGTGAGGTTTCACTCGAACGTAACGAGCCATGGGAGGGCAATGGCAGCGGCTACACGACTGTTTTTCAGGACGGCGACCTCTACCGCATGTACTATCGCGGAACGCATATCGTCTACACGCAGGGCAAGGGCGAGAACGTGCATCCTGAAGTCGTCTGCTACGCCGAGAGCCGCGATGGCATCCACTGGACTCGTCCCGACCTTGGCATCGTTGAGTTCGAGGGCTCGAAGAAGAACAACATCATTTGGGACGGCGTCGGCTCGCATAACTTCACTCCCTTTCTCGATAGCAACCCCAACCGCACTGTCAAATACCGAGCGATGGGCCGTGGCAAATCGCTCAACCCCAGCGACAACAGCCGCTTCGGACACGGCCTCTACATCTTCGAATCCGCCGACGGCATCGACTGGAAGCTCACTCGCGACGACACCGTCATCACCGAGGGGGCCTTCGATTCACAAAACCTTGCCTTCTGGGATTCACTGCGCAACGAGTACCGCGCCTACGTGCGGGACTTCCGCGAAGGCCGCGACATCCGAACCTGCACTTCGCAAGACTTCATCCACTGGACGAAGCCCGTCTTCCTGACGTACTCGCCGGGCCGTATGGGACAGCTCTACACGAATGGTGTCATCCCCTACTACCGCGCGCCGCATATCTTCGTCGGCTTCCCCACGCGCTACGCTGACTACGGTTGGGCCGAGTCCACCAAGCAACTGCCCCAACGCGAATACCGTGAGCTTGTCGCCAGCGCTTCGGAACGTTCCGGGACCGCCTTCACTGACAGCATGTTCATGAGCAGCCGCGACGCGCTCAACTTCGACGTTTGGCCTGAGTCGTTTGTGCGCCCCGGACCGCAACGGCCCGGAAGCTGGTTCTACGGGGACAAGTATCAGAACTGGGGTATCGTCGAGACGAAGTCCAATCTACCGGGCGCGGCGAACGAACTGTCGTTCTATCTCAGCGAGGCCGGACGCCAGAAGGACGGCAACAGCCTGCGCCGCTACACGCTTCGGGTGGACGGTTTTGTGTCGGTCAACGCGCCGTTGTCTGGTGGTGAGTGCCTCACGAAGCCGGTGCGTTTTGAGGGCGGCCGGCTCGGGATCAACTTCTCCACGTCCGCCGCCGGTACCGTCCGGGTCGAACTCCAGGAAGACTACGGCCGCCCGATCCCCGGTTTCACCTTGGAGGATTGCGATCTTCAATACGGCGACGAACTCGACCGCGTGATCTCCTGGAAAGGCAGCCGCGACGTCAGTAAACTGGCTGGTAGGCCGATCCGCCTCCGTTTCGAACTCAAAGACGCCGACCTCTACGCATTCCGGTTTACGGAGTAATCGAGGTGCTTGATGACCGACACTAGCCCAGAATGAAAACTCGCCTGGCTGCATGTATCCTCTGCTCGGCTGCGGCGTTCGCGCAAACCCGCCCCTGCCCGCAAGCACAAGGTTCTCGGGGGTTACGGCGGGGTTACTCACCGCTGTTAACCGTTCCCAAAAACATGAAGGGGGCGCCGGCCAATTGACCGGCGCCCCCCCCGTTGAGTGTTCCCTTTGTGAGGAGAGAAGTTAAGAGTTAGCCCTTCTTGGGGACTTCCACCCGCAGGTTGTTCGTCACCGAGAAAACGCCTGGTACCGAATTCGCCTGCAAGTTGGCGACGTTCTTTTCGAGTTCGCGGTTCACGACGCCTTCGAGCGTCACGTCACCGTTGTTGACGATGATCCGGATCGCAGGCTGCCCGCCCAGCGAATAGCGGTCGAGCACCGGATGTCCGTAGAGAGCGCGCAGCAACCCTCTTCGGATGCGGTCGTCATGCGGCGAAGTCGGCAGGACTTCAATTTCGTTGACGACTGTCTCGACGCCCTCGATGCGCGCCACGGCTCGATCCGCGGATTTCTTCATCGACGGACGGTAGACCTGGCCCGCCAAAGTTACGGTTGAGCCCTCGACGCGGTACGAGACGTTGTCGAAGACCCCCAGGTAAGGCAGCATGACCAACTCATGCCGCACTTGATTCTCGAGCGGGGTCAGCGCCCGCTTAGTGTGATTTGTGGCCTGTGCCGCCGGAAGGGCGACCAAAGCCAGCACTGCTGTAAATACAAAAGCTTTGATGTGCGTTCTCATGTCGATTCTCCTTCGTCTCAAATTGACGCCCTGCGTCTCACAAGATTCGGTTCGTGGCCACAAACCCAAGCAATGATGCTGTATACATTCCTTCTGACGCGGCTGATGTGGTCTGGGATACAAGAAAATTTCGAACAGTGCGGCAAAGCCCGTAGCCCGTACCGCGAACCCAGGCGGGAAGGACCGATGCCGCGGCGGCGAGCCACCGAATTCTTCGCCCGCCAGATCCGCGGTTTTTCCTGCTTGCATGATGGGTCGCCCGGCGTTCTCAACAAAAACGCATTCCGCCAACCGTGTGCCGCGGGCTCATTTTCGGCGGCGAACCCCGCCCGCCGCTCACGTCAAAACGTTCAGAAATGATGCAGAATGATGCAAAGTGAGGCACGCCGCAGCAAACCCACCATCCTCACACCGCCCTAGTGCCCGATCCCCCGCAGCGGACAGCTCAGCTTGGGGATGAGCAGGGGTGGGCGTCTACGACAAAACTTCCAAGACCTTGTCGACATCCTGCTGGTTGTTGTAGACCGAGACGGAGAAGCGCACTTGGTTGCCGCCGCGGCCGACGGTGAGAGCGGAGTTGGGTCCGGTGATGGAGATCTTTGCGCGGCCCTCTTTGTTGGCGCGCTCGATCTTGGCCCGGACTTGTTCGGTATTCGGGTGCAGGAAGGCCCGGATGCCGGATTCGGAACCCGCGGGGGTGATGGCGGTAAATCCAAGCGGGGGGAGTTCCTTCTCTAACCGAGCGGTGATTTCGCGGGCGTGGGCGCGGATATTGTCGATACCCAACTCTTCGATGAACCGGAACGACTCGTGCTGCCCGGCGTAGTTGATGACGGCCGGCGTGCTGCACTCGAACTCAGCAATGCCGTGGTTGGGGTGCGAGATGAACTCGGGCTTGGCCGGGTCGGGCGAGTCGGTCCAGGGCTTGTAGTTCAGGTCGGGGTGGCCGGTGAATTCCGTGCCCTTAACGGCCGTCCCTTGGAGGTCCTGTTTGACGTACAGGAAGCCGAAGCCGTGTTCGCCTTGGAGCCATTTGTACGTGCCGCAAGCGGCGAAATCGATACCCATGGCCTGCACGTCGATGGGGGTGGCGCCGCAGCCTTGAATGATGTCGGCGAACAGATAGGCCCCGTGGGAGTGGGCGAGGTCACTGAGTTTCTTCAGGTCCTCGACATGACCGTTGACTGAGGAAACGAACGAAACGGAGATGAGCTTGGTGTTCTTGTTGACGGCCTTCTCCATGTCGGCGATGTCGATGCGCCAATCGCGATGCTTGACGATCCGCACGTCGAGTCCGAACTTCTCGCGGCGGGTTAGATAGTTCGCCAGCGACGCCGAGTAGTGCAGGTCATTGGTGACGACATTTCCGCCGCGCAAGTCCATGCCGTTGACGATCAGATTCTCGCCGACGGTGGTTCCGGCGCAGAAGGCGATCTCTTCCGGCTTGGCGTTGATGAGCCGCGCGAACATCGGCTTCATGTCGCGGTAGCCAGTTTCCCAGAAGTCCTCACGGCCTTCACCGGGACCGTTGTGCATGAAGTCGATGTAACGCTGAAAGCCACGCACGGTGTGGGCGCCGGTGGGGTGCTGCGCGGCGCAGTTGAAATAGGTCTCGTTGAGGGCGCGCGGGAAGCGCGAGCGGACGGCCTCCCAATCGATGGATCCACCGCTGACGACGGGCCGCAAGGGCTCGGCGCCGGTGGGCGTCGGTTCCGCGCAGCCAGTGAGCGCGGTGGTGGAAGCGGCGGCAAGGCCGCTGGCGAGCCATTCTCTGCGATTCAGTTGCATGGGGTGTCCTTATTGACCTCGTTGAAAGCTGAGATCCTTCGCATAGTTTACTTCGGAAGACGGGCCTGGGGTTGCGAAGCTCCCGAACGCACGGAAGGTGATCCCGGATACGGAAACTTGGGAGCGTGAGAGAATACAATAACGGAAAAGGTGGGTTGACGCTTCGGCTAAACGAGTGGCTGATACGTCTTTGAAGAGATAGCGGAGTGTGACTGACGGGCGGGCCGGGTTCGTGGCCCCAAGATGTGGACAGGAATCGCGCGGTAGGGCGACATGTCGTGTAGGTCGGCTTTCTGGCCACTCTTCGCTGGATAGTCAGGGCTAAGCGGTTGAAAATAAATTGCTTGCGCCCAGAACATTCACTATGATATTGTTTTGGAAGATTCGGATGGCCGGTTTGGGCCTTGTGCTTTTGGTGACTCCCTTGGTGGAGGCCGAGCCAATGTCCGACGGGTCATCACTGATTCGCCGGTATGAAGTCCGGGAGGACGCGGAAACAGGGCGCCTGACGCGAGTCAAGTCGCTGATTCGGCGGTCGCCGCGGACAAGCGAATCAGCAGGAACCGGAGTACCAGGGAAGACGGTTGTCCAAGGTCGACGGACGGTTTTAGGCCATGTCGATGTTGACTCCTTGGTGCAAGATGCCGGTCGGCGGCACAGCGTGGATCCGAATTTGATTCACGCCGTGATTCGGCAGGAGAGTAACTACGATGTGTTCGCAGTCTCGGTAAAAGGGGCCTGCGGATTGATGCAGTTGATGCCTGGGACCGCTTTGCGGTTCGGGGTTAGCGACATTTTCGATCCCGCGGAAAATGTCGAAGGCGGAGTGAAATACCTTCGTTTTCTCATGGACCGTTATCAAAACGATGACGTGAAGACCTTGGCGGCGTATAACGCTGGTGAGGGAGCTGTCGATCAGTATGGCGGGATACCGCCGTATCGAGAGACAGTCGACTATGTCGATCGCGTGAGTCGGTGGTATCGGTCCGTGGGCGTTGTTTCAGATGAGGTTCCGGCGGGACCGCGCGTAAGCTCACACGTGGATGCGGCCGGTGCTCTCGTCATTGAAATGCGCTGAGTAGCTGGCTGAATGCTATTGCTCCAGCAGAAACGGCCGGGCGTTTACGTCCGGACAGCGGGAATTGCGGTACTGATGTGCCTCTCGCTAGCTGCCTTCGCTACGAAGGCAAGCGGAGCCTCGTCCGATCCCTATTCCTATGCGGAGCTGCTGCTCGAAGACCTGCGGGCCGTTCCTGAATATGAACTGGGCCCCAAACAGTACCTGCTGGTAATTGGCGCCTTTGAGAAGGTCGCCGAGAAGCACGCCAAGCATCCGAAGACGGACCAAAGCTTGCTCGTCCGGGGCGAGTTGTACGCAAAGCTGGCCGAGAGATTCAAAGATAAATCGCACCGAGACAAGGCGATTGCTTCGTATCGGGAACTGGCCGAGCGGTTTCGTGGCAGCCCGTTGCGGGCCCAGGCTCTCACATCGCTGAGTGAACTGGGAGTCGGCGCGGCGGAACCGCCTGTCCGGGAGCGCGAACGGGCGCCAGCGGTCGAACTCGCCGCCAACCATAAGGCTACAAAGGCTGAGGCTACGAAGGCCGTGGCCGCGCCGGATGAAACCGCGACAGCCGAGGCCGCGAGCGATGAAGCAAGCGGCGGCGCGATTCTTCGTCCCGTCAACTTTGCGCCGCCGAAGGGGCGCCGCGGTCCGCCGCTTCTCAACGAGGTGCGGTCTTGGACGCAGCAGGGCTACACCCGTGTTGTGATTGAGCTAGAGGGAGCAACGGACATCCGCTACGACCGGGTTCACAAGCCGGAGAGGATGTACATCGATTTCGTCGGCTCTCGGCTCGCTCGACTATTGAGGCCGACCTCAACAATCGAAGTGGGTGACGGATTGTTGCGGCGAATTCGGCTGGGACAGAACCGGCGAGATGTGGCGCGAGTCGTTTTCGACCTTGACCACCAAGCGGACTTTACGACCTCGTGGCTTTCGAATCCGCCTCGACTCGTAGTGGAGCTACGGCGAACGGTCCCCGGGAGCCCGGCTGAGAACGAAGTTCTGGCGGATAGTACCGCGCCAGCGAGGCAGGCGGCTGATGCGCTGCCCGCGGCTGAAGAGCAGCGCGCCGAACAGAAGCAAGAGGCGAAGTTGATCGCGAGGGCGTCGTCGCTGGACTTCCTGCTGACGGCTCCCAGGGATGCCTACGTTCCTCCCGCGGCTGACTATTCGGGGGTGGCGGGAAAGATCGAGCAAAGCGCGCCTTCGATGGAGATTATGGCTGAGACGGCGGGCATGATCGATCCCGGCCGAGCACCGAGGGTGGAGACAGAGGAGATCCCGTCTCCGTTCCTCAGCGAGCAAGACCAACGGGGCACCCCGGTACGGGAAAGATTCGAGCCCCTGCCCGTTCGGCCGCTAGCGCCCTCTCGACAGGCAGTCGCGTCGGCGGGTCGTGCCCCGGTGGTAAGCGGTTTGGCGGCGGTGAATCCGGCGCTGGACCTCAGCGCGGTACAGGAGCCGATGCTACTGGCGAAGCTAGAGCCGCCGCCGGCGCCGCTTCTCGAAACACAGCCACCGCCGAAGGTGCTGGATCTGCCTCCGCCGCAGCCGGCGAAGGCGACGAGTAACGGAGACCGTAACCTGATCCGCGCACTGGGGCTGAAGGTGGGCCGGATTGTGATCGATCCCGGCCATGGCGGCCATGACACGGGCACGATCGGTGCGGGCAAACTGCGCGAGAAAGATCTGGTCAACGATATTGCGCAGCGGCTTGGCAAACTGATCGGGGAACGGCTGGGCAGCGAAGTAATCTATACCCGCCAGGACGACCGCTTCATCCATCTGAGGGAGCGCACGAAGATTGCGAATAACGCGCAGGCGGATCTATTCATCTCCATCCACGCCAATTCGGCGAGGCAACGCGCGGTGCGGGGGATCGAGACATTTTATCTGAATCTGACCACCGATTCCTGGGCGATGGCGGTGGCAGCTCGCGAGAACGCCGCGTCAGAGCATTCCGTACACGAGTTAGAGAACTTGGTTTCGAAAATTACGCGCAATGAAAACCTCTCCGAGTCGCGTGAATTTGCGGCAAAGGTGCAAGGGGCGCTTTATGGAAGCCTCTCGAAAGAGACCAAGAGTCTGAGGAACCGCGGCGTTCGCAAGGCGCCGCTGATGGTTTTGATCGGCGCCAAGATGCCGGCGGTTCTGGCCGAGATTTCATTCCTCAGCAACGCCCAGGACGAGAAGCTCCTGAAGACCAGCGCCCACCGCGACAAGATTGCCGAGGCACTCTTTGAGGGCATCTCGGCCTATGCGGATACGCTGAGTTCGGTGACCGTGACGGAGAAGGCGACGACCACGGCGCGGAGCAACTGAAGAGTCGTCACCGGCCTGCCCGCGCGAAGCGGCCGCCCTTCCAGCTTTAGGTTCCTACAGCACCCCGGACACCGCCCGCGGCATGCTGTCTTCCCGCATTTCCGTGAGCTAGGGATCGCCGCGCTCAGTTGTTTTTTTCGTCACGGGGCCTCGTTGTTTACGGACGGATTCCCGGAGGATGTATTCAATCTGGGAGTTTAGACTACGCAGCTCGTCCTTGGCCCATCGGTTGAGGTCTTCGTACAACTCCGGGGGGAGTCTCAGAAGGAACGATTTGCGATCAGCCATTTGTGGTCAAGCCATAACAGGGCCCGGGCCTATTGATACAGGGTCCCGGTGTTGATGACGGGTTGCGCCGCCTTATCGCCAAACAGCACAACCAAGAGATTGCTGACCATCGCGGCGCGACGCTCTTCATCAAGTTGAATCGTACCTGTCTTCTCGAGGCGGTCGAGCGCCATCTCGACCATGCCGACGGCGCCTTCAACGATGCGTGTGCGGGCGGCGACGATGGCTTCGGCCTGTTGGCGTTGCAGCATCGCGCCGGCGATCTCTGGAGCGTAGGCGAGATGGCTTAGGCGCGCTTCATCGATTAGAACACCGGCCCGTGCGATGCGCACCTGGAGTTCGGTTTGCAGCGCTTGGGATACCTCGTCCATGTTGCCGCGTAGCGAGCGGTCTTCGTCCTCAAACGTGTCGTAGGAATAGGCGCTGGCCAGGTGGCGAAGAGCAGCCTCGCTTTGCACGGTGACGAAATGTTCGTAATCGAGTGGTGATGAGTCGGAAGTGCGGGCAACCGGCGTTGAACCGATGACCGCGCTGTGTAATGGCTTTGCCATCCGGTCAATCGAATCAGTTGGAAGTTGACTGCAAGGAAGCGATCGCCCTCAGCCACTCGGCGTCCAAGCTACAGCTTCTGAAGCTGATCGACGGCGCGCCGGCCTTCGCGCATGGCGCCCAGCCAGAATTGGTGTCCGTTGAGCTCGGAGTGCGCGAAGGTCACCCGCCCGAGCGGAGCGCGAATGACATCCGGTGGCGCGGGCTTGTTCCCACGTCCAAAGTAGAAACCGGGTGCCGGATTGACGTAGGCGTGCCCCCAGCGATTCAGTATGATCCCCGCGATCGCTTTTACGGCCGATGGTCCGAACAGGCTTTGAAGCTGATCGCGGATCTGTTCTTCGTAACCCGCGAAAGGTGTGGACAGCATTTCCTGTCGGCCCTTGAATCCTTGCTCAGCCGCGGCCAAGCCGGGATAGAACAGCGGTACATAGAAGGTTATGACGTTGGGTGAATCCGGCGAGAAAGGGGGGCGGTATCGAGGGGTGATCATCTGGCGACGAACATTGCAGCTGAACCCGAAACCACCCGTCCAACGCGCGGAAGTGATCCCCAGGTCGTAAAGAAAACGCCAGTGCTTAACGGCGACGTTGAAGACCAAGACCGAGGAGTGGTGAAAAGACTGAAAGGCCGTGCGCTTTTCCGGCGTCAAGTCCTGGACAATGTGCTTGCTGACCCAACTGCCACAAGCCATCACAACCCCGTGCGCGCGTACTTGCCGGAGCCGTCCATCCTTCAGATACGTAACAGTCGCATGCTTTTCTGTCTGGCCCACCCGCACGACGGTTGACGATAGGCGCAGGCGGAACGAGTTGCGGGGCCGGTCAAGAGCGCGAAAATTGATCCGTCCGTTTATTACGGTGTCGAGACTGCGTCCGCCGGGAATCGACTCTGGCACGAGCTGCTTAACGATGTAGCGGGCAAGGCCCGTGTTGCCACCGGGGAACATGTGCCACTCGGTCTCTGGCACATCCGCGAACTCGATCGGGAAGCTCGCCTTGCCGGACAACCCAGCGAAGCCCGGCAACCCGACTTGATGCGCGGCGTAAGCTGAAAGCGCATCGCAGCCCAGGCCCATCGCGGCGGCCAAGATCGGGTCCGCAAAGCGCGTAACAGAGGACGGCAGGCCCATGACGTTCTCGATGTACGCCTTGTACGTCATCGTGTCGAGCCACGGACGATAGTCCTCTTCGTCTGAGTACTTCCGGTTGGCGTACTTCCAGCTTCGAAGGCTCTCGGAAGCGTGCTTCTTCCAGAAGTCGCGGACCCAGTTGCCATCGACGTGATGGCCGAAGCTGGGCGCGTGGAGCCAGTGCTGGAAGCCATAGTTGGTTCGATCGAACTCCAGCTCGCGTAGGTCTTCGGGTGAGGTTTGGTACTCGAATCGTCGAGGAATTTTCAGTTGCTCAAAGATCTCATATCCGTCGCTGGCGGGATCCGTCGGAACGTTGAACTCGTTCGCGCCTTGCGGAGCCATCAGGCGTTGACCTTGAACGATGAACTCGTTCCGCTTCGACTCACCGCCGAAGATCGCGTGGTTGTCGAGGATGAGGCACGTGTGGCGCGGCCGCCGTTTCTGTTGGAAATGCAAAGCGGCCCCGAGACCACTCATCCCGCCACCGACGATGACGAGGTCGAAGACCTCAGCGGTATCCTCGGCGGATAACTCCTCCGCGGAGAACTCACGATCTCGGATCCGGTGAGCTGTGTTGAGAACCTTCCAGGAATTGCCGTGGCTCGTGCGATAGTCCCCGACGCCCCCGGGCCCATCCCATGCGGCGTCGGAAGGACGAGCTGCGCCGAGCAGCGGCGCTCCGCTGCCGATCAAAACACCGTTCAGGAAGTCTCGCCTTGTCATTTGCGCCCTCAACGAACGAACCGTACCTACTGTACAGGACGATGATGGTTCGCTTGTAGCAGTCCGCCTAAGTTACGCCGGACCAATCACCTCAACCGCTGATTGTGACGCCGTTGAGAAAGGCTTTCTTCTTGAGTGAGAAGCGCAGGCTAGAACGGTGGGGGCTGCTGTTCGCCGCCACCCATGTCGTCGTCGTTGTTGGCGTAGTCGCCCACGTCCTCGGCGAGATTCTCGAACTTTACATATTTGTTGAGAAACGCCAGCTTGATGCGGCCTGTCGGGCCGTTGCGCTGCTTGGAGATGATGAACTCCGCCACGCCGTGTAGGTCTTCGCGGTCGGGCTTATAGACTTCTTCGCGGAAGATGAAGCCGACCAGATCGGCATCCTGTTCGATCGAGCCACTTTCGCGAAGATCACTCAGTTGCGGGCGATGGTCGCCGGGACGGGTTTCGGGCGCGCGGTTCAACTGCGAAAGCGCAATCACCGGGACGCGCAGGTCCTTAGCCAACAGTTTCATGCCGCGGGAGAGAGCCGAAATCTCCTGCGTCCTATTGTCAAAACGTCCCTTCGAGCCCATCAGCTGCAGATAGTCGATGATGATCAGGCCCAGCCCGTGCTCGGCCTGCAAGCGGCGGCACTTGGCGCTGATGTCCATCAGGTTGGCGTCGGCGGAATCGTCGATGAAGAGCTTGCATTTGACAAGCTCGTTGAGGGCTTGGTTCAGCCGCCGCCGCTCATCCTGATTGAGATAACCGCCCCGGAAGCGATGGCTGTCAACCTTGGCCGTCGAGCACAACAGACGTGTGAGCAGCGATTCCTTCGACATTTCAAGGGAGAACACGGCGACGGGCTTGCCGGGCTTGTCGGGCAGATCGAGGGCGACATGCTGCGCGATGTTCAAGGCCAGCGCCGTCTTGCCCATTGACGGGCGGGCAGCGATGACGATTAGTTCCGCTTCGTGCAGGCCTGTCGTCATCTCGTCCAGCTTGAGAAAAGGAGTCGAAATGCCTTGGATGCGCTTTGACGGGTCGAGGAAAGCTTTAATGCCGCCGGCAAACCCCTCAACGATCTGCCGCGGGCTTGAGAGTCCTGACCGCAGTTGCGCGTCGCCGACCTTCAGGATCGCCGATTCGGCGTCCGCCAAGACGTCGTCGACCTCTTGGCTGCCGTCGATGCATTGCGAGATGATGTTGTCGGCCGTGTAGATCAACTGCCGCAACAGCGCCTTGTCCTTAACGATGCGGACGTAGTCATCAATGCTCGAAAGGCGCGGCAAAGCCTCGGTCAGCGACGCGATGTAAGCGACGCCGTCGCACGACTCGAGCTGGTCATGCTTGGTTAGCTCATTCGATAGCGTGAGGTCGTCGATTGCGACCGTACGGGCGTACAGTTCCGACATCCGCAAGAAGATACGGCGGTGCTTCTCGAGATGAAAGTCAGCCGAGTCAAGCCGGCCCGCGATCTGCGGGAACAGGCCGTCGTCGAGCAGAATCGAGCCCAGCACGCACTGCTCAGCTTCGATACTGGTGGGAAGCCGTTTTTCAACGGACAGAGGAGTTACCGTAGATGCCATCGCGGTCGGAACCTGAATCATACCCGAATACCCGTCGTGTTGAACCGAAGTTCTTACGTCTAACGATTACAGGAACTTGCGCTGTGGATTACGCGCTTTCCGAACGTTCCAGCTCATGACGACGCTTTGGCTCCCTGTTTAAGGGAGGTTGACGCCCGTGGAAAACCTGTGGATATCTATGAGGTTAAAATATGGATAGCAACTCATTTGTTTTCAGTTACTTGCGAGCCATCATTGCAAAGCGATCACGGAACATTTTCCACAATCCTTGATTCGGCATCGTATCATTTAGGCGAACAAATGGCAAAGGCCTCCCTTCGCGCAAAGCCCATGGCACCGCGAACGAAAGGGAATCCTCTCGAGTTGTCCCAGGGGCCGAGACGCAAGCTAGGCATGATCGAGAAGGTTTCGGAAGGAATGGATCAGCAGGCTCACGGCGGTGCTACTGAGGATCGCGGCGATGAGCCAGCGAAACGTACGTTCGCTGATCCAGGCGACGGCCTTGCGGCCAATGTAGATACCGACCAATGCGGCGGGCGTGAGCGATAAGGTCAGCGACAGAGTGTCCCCGGAGACACCGACAAGAGCCCCTTGAAATGCGATGGCCGCGGTGTAGGAGAAGGTGAACAGCACAAGGCTTGTCGCGCGAATTGCCTCTTTGGGAAGCGCAAGCACCGCCATGCGGGCAGCCGCGGGGGGACCCGGCATCGCGAGACTTACGCTCATCGCGCCGGATAGGATCCCGGCCAGCACATCGTAGACGCTGTTGCCGGTCTGTTGCTTGTCTTTCCGGTTCCCGATGGAGCCACGAACCACGGCGCTGGCCGTCAGCACGACGCAAACCCCGACGCCGAGCTTGAGGGCGGTGATGCTGACCGACATAAAGACGAAGATGCCGATGGGCAAACCAATGAGCGTTCCCAAAACGAATCGGAACAGGAGCGGCTTTGGCGATTGCTTGTAGAGCGGCGGTGCAAGGATCAGCGCCACGAGCAGGCTCAGCAGGATGGTGACTTGGATTGCCGATCCGGCGTTAATGACCATCAGGATGATGGGAGCGGCGATCAGGCCGAAACCAACGCCCGTTGCCGCTTGAACGAGTGCGGCTATCAGGACAGCGGCGTGTAGCAGAAGAACGGAAGAGTCCACAGAACCATCTATTCTAAAGCTGATCAGTCCGCTCGTTCTGCTTGTCGATGGCGCCTGGACCTACGCGAGCCGTTTCCGCAGCCTACTCGAAGCATAAGACCGGATCGGATCGGAACGCTTTGGGATGTGCTTCGGGTGTCAGCAGAGATGGTAGGATCAACCTCTTCCGCGCTACGCTGGCACCGCGCTACACTGGCTCTACGATGTGGATGGGAAGTTATCGCGACAGTGGGCTGCTTCTTCTTGGGACCGCTGCAATGCTGCTGGCAGGCGCATCCTGCTCCAGTCCCACCGAGTACGATGTCATCATCCGCAACGGCTTCATCTACGACGGCACTGGCCATTCCGCAGTCAAAGCCGATCTAGCCATAGCCGATGACACCATCGCTGCCATTGGCAACTTAACCGACAGCCGCGCGGAAACTGAGATTGATGCCACTGGATTGGCCGTCACTCCCGGCTTCATCAACATGATGAGTCACACCCAGGAGACCATCCTGGCCGATGGTCGAGCCAAGAGCGACATGTATCAGGGGATCACCCTCGAGGTAATGGGCGAGGGCCGCTCCATGGGGCCGCTCAACGACGCGGTCAGAGAAGATTTGCGGGCACGTGGCGATGATATCCCCTACGATTTCGCCTGGACGACACTCGAGGAGTATCTCCAGCACCTCGAAACTCGCGGCGTCTCACCGAATGTCGCTTCGTTTGTCGGAGCGACAACAGTCCGCATACATGAACTAGGCCAAGAGAACCGTCCACCGTCTCCCGAGGAACTCAAACGGATGCGGACGCTCGTGCAACAGGCGATGGAGCAAGGCGCCATGGGCGTTGCGTCCGCCTTGATGCAGGTGCCGGGGCCTTTTGCCGACACGAACGAGCTGATCGAACTCGCCAAGGTGGCCGCGGATCACGACGGCCTATATGCTTCCCACATCCGCTTCTCCGGTCCGCGGCTGCTTGACGGCGTCGGCGAGGTGATCGCGATTGCGCGCGAGGCCGGCATTCGCGCCGAGGTCTATCACCTGAAAGCAGTGGGACGAGAGAATGCGCCGAAACTGGGCGAAGCGATCGCGATGATCGAGCGGGCCCGCGGGGAGGGTCTTGAGATCACCGCGGATGTCTATCCCTACAACGCCGGGTCCGGCGGTCTCACCGCCGCGATGCCACCCTGGGTCGGCGAAGGGGGTCAAGAGGCGCGCGTCCGTCGGCTAAAAGATCCCGCGCTACGCAAACGCATCGCCCGCGAGATGCTCACGCCCGCGGATGACTGGGAGAACCTTTATCTCGGAGTAGGAGGCCCCAGCGGTTACATGGTTGTAGGTCTAAAGAATCCCGATCTCAAGCACCTGAACGGTAAGACGATCGCGGAGATCGCCGAACTGTGGCGCACGTCACCCGAGGAAGCAGCCATGGACCTCATCATCAAGGACGACAGCCGCGTGATGTCCGTTGGCTTCTCAATGAGCGAGGAGAATGTGAGCAAGAAAATCCCGATTCCCTGGATGAGCTTCTGCACAGATTCTCCCGCCGTCGCGCCCGAAGGCATCTTCTTGAAGACGCATATCCATCCACGAGCCTATGGGAGCTTTCCCCGGATACTGGCCAAGTACGTTCGCGAGGAAAACGCGCTGAGCCTTGAGGAGGCTGTGCGTAAGATGGCTGCATTGCCGGCCGCGAATCTCAAGCTTGATCGCCGCGGCATGTTGCGAGAAGGCTACTACGCGGACGTCCTCGTCTTCGATCCAAAGACCATCCAGGACCGCGCTACTTATACGGAGCCTCACCAGTTTTCGACCGGCATGCTTCACGTCTTCGTCAACGGCGGCCACGTCGTCAACGATGGCGAACACACTGGAGCCACGCCAGGGCGTTTCGTGCGAGGACCGGGATGGAAGGGACGCGAAGGCCGCGAACCCTGAGAGGAATGAAGACCCGCGGGCGAGCCCTTATGGCTAGGGGGCAGAATGGGAGAAGGCTATGACTACATCTCGACGCCACATTCGTTTGAGCTTTGTGAAGACCGGTGAATCGGTAGTTGCCGAATTGCTCGATGACGAGGCCCCCCGAACATGCGAACTGGTTTGGAACATGCTGCCGATTGAACACGATTTGATCCACGGCCGCTACTCGGGCATGGAGGCGTTTGTGCTGCTCGACGAATACCAGCCGGCTCCGGAAGAGCAGCGGACGCAACTGCCGCTACCCGGAGAGATCCTCTACTGGTCGGATGCGGGGGCACCGGTCACCAGCAACGGCGAACCAGTCGCTGAGGTTCTCTTTGCCTTTGGCCGTGGTGTGACATTGCGCGGCGCGGAGGGCGTCCGAAGCTTCGGTAGTCTGTTTGCGCGGATTCCCGGTGATTGGAAGTACGACTGGGTTGACTTCGCGGAGGCCTGTGGCCGCATCCGGACCCAAGGTTCGCAAGCTCTGCGCATCGAGCGCGTGGAGGAGTAACTCTACCCCGGCGTTACCGCTGCCAACAGCGTGGCAGGATGGGCTCCGCGAAACCGAGCTGCTCCGAAAGCCAACACTCCTCGAACACCCCTTCCTTGTACTGCGAGGGGTCCGTTGGCTGAATATCCGTCTCTCCAGCTATTGACCCGGAAAGCGGACCGAGAGTAGCGGGATCTCCCCAAAGTAGTGTTCGAGCGCGCACAGCAGGCGCGAAATGCAGAGGATCAAAATACGAAAGCGTTCGCTCAACCAAGTCGCGCTTGTCTGGAAACATTCGAAGATAGTCGTCGAGTTCCCCCGATGCTTTGTCTGTCACCTGGAAGAAGCTGCCGGGCTGGGCGACAACGTGTGTTAGTTCCGGCCGCAAGGCAGCAGCGACGATCGGCAGGCTGTCGCGGCTGACGGCTGTCACTCGACCGCGATCAACCTCGGGTCGCGCCAGCAGGTAGTCGGCGGCTCGAGCCCAGTCGGCAACGATACCGCGATAGATGTAAGATTCCGGTGAATCAATCCCTTCGGTTACCAGACCCGGGTACTCCGCCGCGAATGGTTCATCCGCGTGACGCTGTCCCCGCCCCGCGGTCGAGAACATCACAAACCGGCTGCGCTTCTCGTTGGCCTCACCCTGGAACAGCAACTCGACGACGCTACGATAGCGGGGTCCAGCGAGGATGGCAGGGAACGGTCCGTCGCCGTGGGGAATGCTCAAGTACCCGAACAGCCGGTAGGGGCCTATGCTCGTGAAGCGCACCAGATAGCAGTCGCAGAACTCAGTAGACCGGATCGGGACATGCTCCTGTTCAGACGCGATCGCGGTCTCATCCAATTCACGGCGGACCCGTCGCCAGTAGTCGTCGAAGTCCTGAGGTCGGGATCGATGAGGCATAGGTTACTCGGTCACGCTTGCAGGTGGGTTCTAAAAAAAGCGTCAACAGTTTCGCGAAGCTCCACTCGGCCGGCATCGTGTCCGTGTCCCTCGTAGGGATAAATCTGTTTGTGCTCCGAAGAAATCGCCTGGAAAGCCGTAAACCCAGTTTCGGCCGGGCACACGTTGTCCTGCAAGCCAATGTGGACAATGATGGGGCACGTCACCCGAGGTGCGAAGTTGATCCCGTCGAAGTAGGCCAGCGTCTGTTCCACCGCGGTTCTCCGCTCTGGATACAAGTGCAGATAGTCGCGGATTTCCTGATACGGATATGTATTGCCCAGTGCAACGGCATCCATGAACCCGCATGGGAATGGCGCCGCTGCGACGGCCGCACGGACTTCCGGACGCAACGCGGCGGTGGTGATCGTCAACCCACCTCCTTGGCTGCCACCGGTAACACCGATCCGGGTGTGGTCAACGTCGTCGCATGAAAGCAGAAAGTCGATCGCTCGGGCGGCGTCGATGTAAATGCCTCGGTAGGAGTACGTTTGGCGGTCGACGATATTGTGCGTCAGCAGCCCGGGGTAGCCCGGGTTGAACTGCCCGTTACTGCGAAGCTTTCCGCGGTGGATGAAGCCGAACGTCGCATATCCGTTCCGGGCGTTCTCGCGTGGAATCGATGGCTCCCCGACGTAGCCCGGCATGTAGACGATCGCGGGCAGCTTGCCGGATCGTTCATGGGGAAGGCAATACCAACCAGCGATCCGTACGCCGCCAAGGCTGTCGTAGTGTACAAGATAGACGTCCACTTCCGGCGTGGAACGTAGCGAAACTCGTTCGACTGATGGATTCAGCGGAATGAGTGCCGCCTGTGACAGCAGATCATCCCAGAACGCATCAAAGTCAGATGGTCGCTTGACCACGGTGCGGTATTGGTCTGGACGCTGTCTTTCCAATGGCTCCATCATGGTGAGCAATACTAGTGGACCGAGAAGGTGGAGTCAGTTTTGTGCCGCGGCGTGAAGCCAAGCCAGCCCCTTCCGCCCATGCGCTTCGTACGATTGTATCGCTGAATCGTTGCCTCCGTCGCTTTGCTGAACCACCCCACGCCACTCCTGCCGTTATGGGCGTTAGAATGGGTTCAGCGCGGTTTGAAACTCTCCGAGGCCGCGTTCATACCGGGCGAAATCCACCATGAGAAGCCTGAAGCGGTTCGGTCCCTTACTGCTACTCCTCCCGGTCCCGCTGTTCGCCGCGGACGCCGGCGTCGCCCTCGTACCAAGCGTCCGCTCCGTCTGGGCTGATGCGAAGACGAATCTTCTCGGCGCACCCTCGCTCGATGGCCGCTACCTTTCCCTCGTGGATGTCGAGACGGGCGATCTCGCCGTCCTCGATCTCGCGGACAACGACAAGATTCGCCTCACCAGCAATCCGCCCGGGTCCAAGCAATTCGCCTACTTCTCGGCCATTTCGCCGGACAGCAGCCGCGTCGCCTACGCCTGGTTCAACGAAGAGGAATTCTATGAGTTGCGGCTTGTTGCGTTGGCTGATTCGGAGGGCCGTGTCGAGCCCGGGGAGCCGCGTGTCCTCATACGCAATCCGGAAGCTGGGTTCGTCCAGCCGTGTTCGTGGTCTCCGGACGGCGAACAGATCCTGACCCTGCTTTTCCGCAAAGACAACATCAGTCAGATCGCGCTCGTTTCCGCCCGCGATGGCTCGATACAGGTTCTCAAATCGCTGAACTGGGTTTATCCGAAGAAGATGGAGTTCTCGCCGGATGGCCGCTTCATTGTCTACGACTCAACGACAAAGGAAGGTTCGGACGCGCGTGACATCTTCCTGCTATCCGCCGATGGCAGCAGCGAGGTCAAGCTGATCGATGCGCCCTCGAATGATATCTTTCCTGCGTGGACGCCCGATGGGAAATTCGTGGTCTTCGCCAGCGACCGAGCTGGAACAATGGATGCATGGATAATTCCGGTCGCCGCCGGCGAGGCTGCCGGCCCGCCTCGATTGCTTAAGAAAGAGCTGGGCCGCTTTCTGCCGATGGGTATCACCAGCCAAGGAGCTTTCTATTACGGCCTGCGCACCGGACATTCCGATGTTTACACTGCCGCGCTGGAAGAAGACGCCGCGGGAGTCCGAGGCGAACCTGTCATTGTTCAAGGACGTTTGACAGGCGCCAATACCGCTCCGGCGTGGTCGCCCGACGGACGCCGCCTCGCCTATCTCTCACGCTGGGGCACTGAGAACTACGCGCAGGAATCGCGGGTTATCTCGATCCGCGATTTTGAGGGGGGCAAAGAGCACACAGTCAGCCCCAAGCTGGCTTACATGGAGCGTCTGCGATGGGCTCCCGGCGGTGAGTCGCTGCTCGTCAGCGGGAGCGATGGTAAGAGCCGCGCGGGGCTCTTCACCGTCAACGCAACGACGGGGGAGACCACGCCTCTCGTCCGCGAGCGCAGCACCAACTTCAGGGGGTTTGAAGGAGTCTGGTCCCCGGACGGGAAGGCCATCTACTACATCCACGAAGATTCCGCGCAGGGTTTCAGCATCCGCCGGATGGTTATCGAAACCTACGAGGAGGAAACGCTTCACAGTTCGCCCGCTGCATTACCGATCCACGACTTGGCCCTTTCCCCCGACGGCCGCTCGCTCGCCTTTGCCACCCGAGACCCCGCTATCGAAAAGACTGAAATCCTGCAACTGCTTCCTGTGGGCGGCGGTGCGCCGCGCAAGCTTCTCACCGCCCGCAACGCCGTACTCAACGGCGTCGAATGGCTCCCCGACGGTTCAGCGTTGCTCGTCGGCGCGCCGGGCGAACCGACACCGTCGATCTGGAAAATTGCTGTGAGCGGCGCCAAACCAGAGCAACTACCGATCCAAATCAACCACACCGGCGGTTTCCGCCTCGACCCCAAAGGTCGCCGCATCGCTTTCGCCGCCGGCGAGCAGCAGTCGGAAGTCTGGGTCATGACCGGATTTCTGCCGCATGAGCAAACTGTGCGCTAGGCCCAAACGTGCCTCGCATCACTTCCATCATGAGGATTCGTCGGCGAGAATGATGGCAGCCATGGGTATGCGGACACTTGCTACGGGCCTTGCGATCGCTCTGCTGGCCGCTACTGTAACGCCCGCCGCCGAGCTTGAGATTCCCCTTGGTCTCGACGCTTACTTGCCGATTGCGAAAGACAACCCGCTGACGGTCGAGAAGGTCGAACTGGGCCGGCGGCTCTTCGATGAGAAGCGGCTGTCCCGCGACGGTATGGTTGCGTGCTCGACATGCCACGACCCAAAACGGCACTTTACCGATGAGAAACCGCTAGCCGAAGGCGTGTTCGGACGCACCGGCAATCGGCGCGTTCCCGCGATTTTGAATCGTGGCTACGGCAAGGCGTTTTTCTGGGACGGGCGCATCGCGACGCTCGAAGAGCAGGTCCTGCAGCCCATCATCAATGAGAAAGAGATGGACATGACGATGCAGGAAGTTGTCGCACGGCTACGGCAGGACGCCGACTACGTGGCGGAGTTCGAGCGCGCTTTCCAGAACCCTATCAGTGAGCGAAACGTTTCGCACGCTTTGGCGAGCTACGTACGCACCATTCTTTCGGGGAATTCCCGCTATGACCGCTATGTCAGCGGCGAAATGGAAGTGCTGACGGAATTGGAGAAGCAGGGCCTGGAGATCTTTCGCGGAAAGGGCAATTGCACGGATTGTCATCTCGGGACAAACCTCACCGACGAGAAGTTCCGCAACACCGGCATCGCTTGGAAGAACGGCGAGTTGGTGGACCTGGGCCGTTTTGAGTTCACGGGACGGGAGATTGATCGCGGTTCCTTCAAGACGCCGACCTTGCGCAACGTCGCCGACCGCGCTCCTTACATGCACGACGGCAGTCTTGCGAAGCTCAACGACGTAGTGGACTACTACAATCGCGGAGGCAACCGAAACCCCTGGATTGACCGCGAACTCCTGCCGTTACGGCTCACCAACGCGGAGAAGGAAGCGTTGATCGCTTTCCTGCACACACTGACGGGGCCGGTGCGCGACGGCTTATAGTTACTGCTGTTCCGCGCGGATTAACTGACCGCGGAGTTTGCGGAACTCGTTCAAATGCACGGCTGCGGCTTCCGGTTTATCCTGTTGGCGAAGGATCTGCCCGATCTGGTAGTGCGCGGCCATCGCCTGCTGTAACGTGGGGCCGGCGGCCAGGACGGCGCTAAAAGCATTCATCGCCGCGTCGAGTGCGGCCTGATCAACGAGCGCTTTGCCCAACGTGAACTGCGCGTCGGCGCGGGTGGGTTCTCCGTCGACCGCGGCTTGCAGGTGGGGCACGGCTTCCGACGAACGTCCGAGCTGGAGCAACACGGAACCGTACTGGTAGCGCAGGTCTAGGTCGTCGGGCGCGCGGTCCAGCTCTATTTCGTAATGCCGAACAGCTTCCTCGTAGCGGGACGCGTCACGGTACAAGGCGCCCAAGGCCGCGTGAACGCCGACGATGTCCGGGGCCTGCTTCAGCGCTGATTCATACTCGGCGATGGCTTGATCCGTTCGGCCATTGAGTGCGTGGTCATCGGCGGTGGCTTGATGGGCCCTGGCGGAATCCGGCGAGGCCCGCAACAGAGTCAACTGAAGCTGAGCCGAAACCATTGAATAGGCCTTGGCCAGGTAGTAGAGCAGGTCAACGTCTCCGGGTTGTCCGTCGAGGGCGGCTTCCAGTCTGGGAATGGCGTCGCTGGGGCGTCCTGACTTCAGATAGGCCAGCCCGAGCCAGCCACTCACTTGCGGAGCAGCATCCTCCTGGTAAGCCTTCTCGAGTTGGTCCGCGGCGGGACCGTAGCGTCCGAGCGTCAGCAGGTCGAAGCCAATGAGACTTCGGGCTCCTTTTGCCTCCGGCTTGAGATCCAAAGCCTTTCGCAACGTTGTGATCGCGCGTCCCAGATCCCCCTGCTCGTGGTAGACAAGGCCCAGGTTCAGGTGAATCTCAGCGATGTGCGGGGCTTGCTTGGCCGCCGCTTCCAACTCGCGCCGCGCGTCGGTATAGCGCTTTTCCAGGCGTGCTTGGATTCCTGCTTTGACGTGGGCGACAACATCCGGGCTGGGGGGAGTTTGCGCTCCGAGTGAAGCAGGGAAGATCCAGGTCACAAAGAGAACAAGAGGGGTTATCCATGCGGGCACGGCATGCCGTGCCCCTTCGATAGACGGGGCCGGTCGGTTCATGGCGCGGGCTCCTTGACATCGAGAATCCGGTTGGCTTTGATGTCTTCAACGCCCGGCGTAACGAAAAGCAGGATGCGGTTCACGGAGGAGGTCCTGTGAGCATTTTCCCATAGGGATGTGAACTCAGCGGCACAAACAAGGGGAAGCTGCTCCCCAGAAAAGCGACCGGGCCGCCGCCTCGTGTGAGGCGAGCGGCCCGGGTTACAGGTTGAAGGCTACTCAGGCGTCTACCAGATGAAACGTCCGCTGTACTGCAGCGAACGGCCGAAATGTGTGCCCAGCTTGGAGCTGATTCGACCGAAGTTACCGTTGTTGACGTCTGTACTGGGGTTCGCGCCCATGAAGCTGTTCGTGAGGTTGTACGCCTCCATGCGGATTTCGAACTTCAGCTTCTCGGTGATGTTCGTGGTCTTGGCCAAAATGAAATCGACATTCTGGAACCGCGGACCATGCACACCATCGTAGAACCAGGGGTTGCTCCGCCGCGTGAAGGCAGGCAGGTTCGAGAACACCGAAGTGTTGAACCGGGCGTCCCGTGTCGGGTTGTCGATGACCGGATCGCCGCTCACCGCGAGGCCGCGGAAGTTCAGGTAACTGCCGCCCTGGTAGACGAAAATGCTGCTGACCTGCCAGCCGCCGATGATCTTCTGCGACAGGCCGGTCAGGCTGTTCCCGATGGGTTTCCCATTCCCGAACGGCAGCTCATAAATCCCGGCAAACGTAAACTTGTTGCGGCCGAGATTTCCACGTTGATAGGTGAAGTTTTCGTCCACCTGGTCCACGTCGTCGTAGAAGGCCTCATTCCGGGCCCGGTTGTAGTTGTAGCCCAGCAGGAAGTTGAAGCCATTGGCGAACGGCCGCTGCACCTGCAACTGGAAGGAGTTGTAGCGCTCGTTACGGCCGTTGACGCCCCGCTCTTGGATACCGTTGCTCAGGTAGTGCGGGTAGGGCGTTAGCAGATTCGCGACGGTTACCGTACGCTGGCTGGCCAGCGGTCCCGGCATGATCGTCTGCGGCAGTCCGAAGAACGGGTTGTCAACGCGTGCGTTGATTTGGTTCTGATACTGATAACCGATCCGCGGATCGAGCAGGTTGACGTTGCGGTTGAACGGCTGGTCGTGCCCGAAGTTCGTGAAGAACGTTGCGTCCACCACGATCCGAGCGAAGATTTCCTTTTGCAGACTCACGTTGAAGCGGTCGTTGATGCCCGCTCTCCAGTCCTGGTTCCAGAAGGTCGCTTCGTTGGTCCCAACCGTTGCAAAGCGGCCAAACCTCTGGCCGAAGGGCTCGGGTAGCGGGTTTTGGTCCACGCCAGTTGACGGGAACGGATCGGAGAATGATGCGCGAGGTATGCCCTCAATGGACTGTAACGGATTCCCACTGATCTCATAACCCGGATACGGCGTGCTACCCAGAATCGCGATCGCGCTGCGCTCCTGAATCGGTGGTGTTGCGTACCTCGCGTACCCGATACGGAGAGCACTGTTGTCGCTCAGTCGGATGGCGATGCCGGCGCGCGGCAGGAACAGGTTCTTCTGCCCCTTCCACGTCCGCCGGTTCTCACTATCAGTAAATTGCCAGGCGCCGCTGATATCGAGAGGCGTGGTGCGCAACGCGAGAATGTCACTGGAAATCGGCCCCATCGCCGCCTGAATCTCCGGCAACGACTGGGTGAAATCCAGGTTTCGCGAAAGCCGGTTCTCCGGATCGAGCATCGGGGTCTCGTACTCCCACCTCACGCCCAAGTTCAACGTGACCCTCTGGTTGACCTTGAAGTCATCCTGCACGTAGAAGCCGTAGACATCGACACGAGGGCGATTGGTCGCCACGGTGCGCACGATGGTGTCGCCGTTGCCGTCGCCCATGACGCCCAGAGCCATTGACGCCCAGGCGTGACCGAGCGCACCCGTGTTCGGGCTGAAGAACGTATCCGCCGTGTTATCGGGACGGAACCGGAAGCGCATGCCTCTCGGACGGCCAGCCAGCACCAACTGCTTGCGATACTGACCGCCAAACTTCAGATAGTGACGTCCCGCCTGTTTGGAGATCTTGCTATCCATGTTGTAGGTCGTAGGCTCCTGATACCAGAAACCGGAACGCCCAAACGATGTCGTACTGTCCGCGAAGACGTTGATCTCGGGGAAGTGGACCGCCGGGATGTCCCGCACATGAGAGGCATACCAATTGTTGCCTGGCCACAACTCGGCCAGCCCCTCTTCGCCAATCTGGGATTCAGGAGTGTAGAACGAGTCGGTGATCTTCGACCACGAGCCGCGAATGTTGAATACGGTTGTCGGACTGACTGTCCAGACCAGGTCACCGGAGGCCTGCGCGCTGTTGCGCGCGCTGCCCTGACGGTTCTGTGCGACCGAGCCGGAGTAGTCCGGTTCACTCTGCGTGGTATGAAAGCGGCTGAAGCGCCCGAACACCTTGACGTTGTCGCTGACGTTGTAGTCGACGCGGTCGGTGAAGTTCCAGTACTTGAACGTGATCGGGAACACCAGACGGAAGTTGTTCGCGCCGGAGGCGTTGTCGCCCGGGTTATTGGGCGCCCACGTCTGGCCCAACACTCTTTGGGAAGTAGGATCGATCCGCGACTGCGGAATCATGTTGTTGATGAACGGATCACGAACAGAGGTGCTGGGACCGGTCACCATGGTGGTCATAGGATCGAAGATCTGGCGCAATCCACCGTTACGGTTGAAACTCTGGGAGAAGTCGCCGGTCCGCTCGCCCTGTCTCGGCATTGTCAGGTTCCGGGTCGCCGGCGAACGCACATCCTGGCCCTCGTACGACAAGTAGTTGAAGACCTTGTTCTTGACAATCGGATTACCCGAGCTGACGCCCCAAACGTTTCTTCGGTCGACGCTGGGGTTGCTGGTCAGCGAGTTGGGACGGGCGTTGATCACCGGGTTGCGGCCGAAGTAATAGGCCGTGCCGTGGAAGTCGTTCGTGCCGCTCTTCATCTGCACGGAAACGATGCCGCCGGCGCTGTGGCCGTACTCGGCATCCGTTGCGTTCTGCTGCACGTTGACTTCGGAAACGGCGTCCATCGGAGGCGTATAGACGCCTTTGGCCCCGACCAACTGCGGGATGCCGTCCATCAGAACGTTGTTTTTCGTCGAGGTGTTGCCGCCTACGTCCAGCTGGCTCATCGCCCAGTGGTGATAGGGGGCATCCTCGGCGCCGCCGCGATAGTTGACCGCTGGGTCAAGCGCGGCCAGCATATACGGGTTTCGGTTGAGCAATGGAAGCTCTTGCGACATCTTGGTGTCGATCGTCGTTTCCATCGTCGTCGTCGTGAACTGTACCGCGACGGGGGCTTCCTCGACGGTTACGGTTTCCGCAACCGCGCCAACCTGCATCGCGGCGTTGACGGTAATGTCCGCACGTGTCTGCACGAGGATGTTCCGCTGCACGAAAGTGCGAAACCCTTCCAGCTCGACGGTGACGCTGTAGTTTCCGGGAATCACGAAGTCGAACAGGTACTGGCCGACCTCGTTGGTTGATGTTCTAACGGCGACGGTGGTGTCGTCGTTGGTGAGAGCGACGTTAGCGCCGGGAATGACAGCGCCACTGGCGTCGGTAACGGTACCCGTTACCTGACCGCGTAGATCCTGCGCCTGAAGATCGACGGTAAACATCACCGCAATCGCCAAGCAGGCAAAAACCGGGAGGAAACGATTGAGAGTCCCCTCCCCTTTGCTGAATAGATTCATGATCACCTCAGTTGACTAAGTCAAGGTATTGGTTCGACTAGAAAAGACGCCGTAAGCACAAAACGCAACAATCCTCTGGAAGACGCAAGACGCGGTCGAAACTTCAAACGAACCCCGATATGCGACTTTCCCCTGGATACCCCACCCGGCTTCATCCGGGTATACGAAGTGCCTCTCTAGCCTGACCAAGGCGAACTATCGACTATTATCGATAATTCTAGCCCCTCGAAGGAGGCTACCAAAGTGCCGAGCGTGTGTCAAGTAAATTTTTGGGCAGTAAATTTTTGGGCGAGTCGCTCCTCTGTGGCACCGAACGTTGCGCTTGGGACCGGATCTCGCCGATCAGACAGATTCAGAGCGAGACACCTCTTCGGACGCACCGGTCCATCCGCTAATTCGGAAGAAGCCGCTCTGGAAGCCGACAATATGATCATGGATCGCTTTTCGTATTTCCTCGGGGTCCTTTCGGCTGAGTGCGTCGATGAGTACCTCGTGCGCGGCCACGAAGTCCGACATCAACTTACGCCGTTCCGTTGCCGCCACTAGTCCCGCGAAAGCGAATAGAGGGGCCGTTAGTTGCTCCAAGGTCCGGAATAGCGTTGGATTATTCGCTTCCTGCCAGACACGGCGGTGGAAGGCCAACTCGGCCTGCGATTGCCCAAACTCGTCGTGGCCCCGCGAAGAATGGTCAAGGATATCCCTGAGGTCGTATATCATCCTCTGAGGGTGGTACTGGCCGGCTCTGACGAAGGCGGCCTCCTCAAGGATTAGCCGAACCTCAATCCGTTCACGGAGTTCATCTTGAGAGAAGCTCGCCACAGTGGTCCCGCGATTCGGTACACGGCCGACCAGGCCGCTATGTTCAAGCTGGAACAGCGCCTCCCGTATCGTTGACTGGCTGACTCCCAGCCTCTCGGCAAGATGAAGTTCCCGCAGACGGGCACTGGGACGAATCTTCCCAGCCATGATGTCATCACGAATGGATTCGAAGGCCCGCGTGCTCGCGGAGCCTGACTTTCGCTGTGGCAATTTTCTGTGTACCTCGCTTCGGAGACTCTCGGGCGGGAGAATCCAGGCGACCGTGAACAATTGTCGGCCTGCTCGACAAATCGGATTCAGCCGCCGGATGCGAGTCCTTTAACAAGCCGCGGAGCCGCACGACATCCAGTCTTAACCTTCGCTGTACGGACCACGGGAAAGGGCGCACTCCCGTCTGGAATCGTTCGCCAGCGACTTATTGACTTTTGTATAAGCTTATCGCCATCGCCTTCGCGGAGTCTAGCAAGTTTCTGACGAATCCGAAACAAGTGCGACCGAGAAGTGCGACCGAGAAGTAGGGGGTGCGTCCAGGAAGAATGCGCGGCCAACAGTTAGCAACCGGATCTGTTCACCTACGGGTCACTCGACGAACGAGTGGGCGTAGCAATGGAACCCATTCCGGTCCAGCAGCGTGGGGCGGTGCCGGACGGGAACTATCCCGGCCCGATCACGTCGGCCAAACTGCTTCAAGGTGACAAGGCCGTTCGCTACGATAAGCAAAGCTGCGGGGCGCACGTGTCCATGCTGGATTCCGTCGAGGACGGTTGATACGACCATTGTCCTCAAGACCCGCTGAACCTTAGCTGCCCCTCGGGCATGGGAGTCAAGAAAACTGGTCGGCAATGAGAGCCGCGGCAAGCATGGTCATCGTTCTGGGTTTGTTGTGGATATCATCTCCACCCTTCCTGGCACAACAACCCAGCGGCGAAGCCATTGCCCACATCAAGCGTGGCATTCAAGCGCGGCAAGAGCAACGGCTCGACGAGGCCGTGCGGGAGTTCCAAGCAGCTCTCCGTCTCGGCGCAAATCTCGCTGAAGTGCACGCCGAGCTTGGTCTAGCGCAGCATCACCAGGGAAATCTGGCGGAGGCCGTCGAATCATTCGGCAAGGCGCTGGCGGTCAAGCCGAACCTGCAGGGTGTGTATAGTCTGCTTGGATACGACTTACTCATGCTCGGACGGGCCAGCGAGGCGTTGGCCTATCTTGAACGAGCCGTGGACGCAACTCCAAGTGATCTGAAGATGAAGTCGTGGCTGGGTTTGGCCCGTCTGCGTTCCGGCGACCCTGGGCGCGCCATAGAAACTCTGGAAGAGGTCCGGGCCGCCCAATCCACGAATATCGACGTCCTGCTCTATCTGATAGAGGCGCATCAAATGGCTCTTGATGACCCGCGTTCTGCTGACGCCGCTCAGAAAGAGGCTCTCGATCAGCTGAAAGTCGAAGCCTCTCGGCTCGATCCCGACCGAGCCAAGAAGGCCTTCGGCCCCGAGCAAACGCCGGTTGGTTCCGACTTAGGATCATCCACATCGCAGCCGGCGGACGTACTGAGCCGCGAGCGTCTGATTCGGCAAGAGTGCACCCAGTGTCACAAGTGGACGCCTCCGGGAATTCTTCCGAAGAAAGCGTGGTTTGGCAAGACGGCGAAGATGTTCGGTCTCGCGAACGATGGTCTGTTGGCTTCACAAGGGCGGCCGATCCGGCAACTGGAGTTAGCGCAGGTCGCCGCCTACTTTGAGAAATTGGCGCCCGTCGAACTGGATAACCCACCGCTGGAGTTCTCCAAAGATGATGGCATCCATTTCGCGGCGAAGAACTTCGAAGGCGTGCCCGCGGGCGATCGAGTGCCTGGAACCGCAAACGTAGCTCTGTTAGACCTATTTGCTGACCTTGATGGTTCGGAAATCGTCGCGTGCGACATGATTTCCGGATGGGTCTCGTGGGCCGATCCTCGTTCGAAAGAGTTGCGGCTGCGTGGGATCGCGAGGCTTTCCCATCCCGATCACGCCGAAGCTGTGGACCTCGATCAAGACGACCGGATGGACTTAGTCGTGGCGGATCTGGGTGCGGTCATGCCGTCAGACAAGACCGCGGGGGCTGTCGTGTGGCTTCGCCAGACAGCCGATCGGCAGTTCGAAACTTACCCGCTCATTGAGAACATTGGTCGTGTGGCCGACGTGCAGGCCGCTGATTTCGATGCCGACGGCGATCTTGACCTGATCGTCGCCGAGTTCGGCTGGATCACTGTCGGGCGCATTCTTTATCTAGAGAATCAATCGAGTCGGGGAAATCCGGGGAAGTACTCGTTCAAGCCCATCACTCTCGATGAGCGCACGGGCAGCATCCATGTGCCGGTGGTCGATTTGAACGACGATGGCAAACCGGATTTCCTGGCCCTGATTTCGCAGCAGCACGAAACCGTTGTGGCCTTCATCAATCAGGGCGCGGGACGATTCGAGAAGCAAGACATTTTTGTCGCGCCTCATCCGCATTGGGGGACAAGCGGCATCGAGGTCGTTGATTTCGATCAAGACGGCGACTTCGACGTACTTCTCACAAACGGTGACACGATGGACGACATGATCCGGTTCAAGCCCTATCAAGGAGTTGCTTGGCTTGAAAACCGCGGAGAGTTTCCGTTCGCCCATCACCTGATTGGCCGCTACTATGGCGCGATGAGGGCACAGGCGGGTGATCTGGACGGCGACGGCGATTTGGATGTGGTCGCCTCGTCGTGGATTCCTGAACTCAGCGAGTCCGAACGACAGGACATGGGACTACCGGGAGTTGTCTGGTTCGAGCGAAAGGATAACGGTTCGTTCGAGCCGCACGTGCTTATTGATGATTCCTGTGATCACCCCACCCTCGATGTCGGTGACGTTAATGGGGATGGACGTCTCGACGTGATTACAGGTACGACCTGGCTCGGTAAAGCGCCGAATGGAAGAAATCCGACCGCCGTCCAAGTCTGGGTGCAGCGGGATGTGCCCTGATTCGTAGCCCCAAGCAACGGGTTCTACACCGTGCCCACGAAGCCAGGTTTGAGCGTGAGTTTGGATGAGGCCGCGGCGGATAAGTACCGGCAGGCGTGCCCGCCAAAGGGCTTTCAGCGTCTGAAAACGGGCGCTTCCTGGTGGTGGTAGCGCATCGCGAAAACGTGACTCTGCCCTGAGGCAGGCTCCTAGCGACTCTCCGAAGACCTTCCGAATCGACCACTGTCAAGTCGGGCGCTGCGCCGGTCAATGCGGAAGCGCGTCCAGAGCGGCTCCCACGGCCTTTTCCACATCAAGCTGCGCTTGGGGCGTGTAGGGCGACACCCGCGGCTCGTAGCCTCCGTGCTGCCACTCCTCAGCCGTCAGTAGATAGCCGAGCCAGCCGTTGGTATAGCCCCCGAAGAAGGTGTAGGGAAACCGAGAATGCGATCGCACGCGTACGGCGATCTGGCTGAACAGCTCGAGCGGCGCACTCCAGATAACGATCTCCTCGTTGAGCTGCAGAATCCGTATCGGGAGCTTGATGAGCGTCTTCGACCCTTGGGTCTTGGCATAGTTCCGAAGCTCGTCGGGCCAGACGAGACCGTCCTTCTTCGGTGTTTCGACGATCACTTCCGAGGCTGACAGGCGGACATGGGAGGTGGCCTCCTTCATTCGGCGGTTGGCCTCGAGAATGGGCTTGCCGAGAAGGTGGCGGAACTGCGACAGATGCCCCGAGCGCGGATCCGGGAACCCGCTGTACAGCGGCGCCTGATCGCCTGCGGCTCCGTTGAGGAAAAGCAGCGGCGCCCCCAACTTGCTCTCGACATAATCGGCCACGACCCCCGGCGCGTCACCACTGATCTCGAGATTCGCTCCGCCCAAAACCGTGCCGTGGATCGGGTAGTTGGCGAGCAGCGCGATGGGCTGGCCGCTCGGGTCTTCGAAGCGCAACAAACCGACGCGCCGATCCGTCGGTCCACCGGGATTCATGCCCAGCCTCGTCTCGCCCTCGATGTCGCGCGCGCGGCGATTGATGTTCGCCAGAGAGAAGCCCCAGCCGACCGCCAACCGCGCTTCTTCGAGCTGTTCCAAGACCTGCGCAACGCCGTCGAGCAACCGCTGCTCGACCATCGCGGTGTATTCGGGTTCGACTTCGTGCTGGTAACGGTCTCCGAGGAAGGCGGCCGGCAGCCCCGGCGGCCCAACTTCCGGCGCGGAGTGGGTGTGCGTCATCGACCACCAGAAGTTGAGCCTCGGAATCCCTGTGCGCCGCTCGAGCTCGGCGGCGACTTTGTCGTACTCGGCCGGCGAGATGAGACAGAGTCCCGATGAGACGAGCACGAAGCGATTCTCGCCGTCGTCGAGCGCCAGGATGCGGTGGTAGATGCGGTCATGCACGCCGGTCGACTGGCGCGCGCCGTAGCCTAGCAGCCACTGCGGCGACTCCGGCGTGATATCGACCTTCAACGCCGCCGCCCGGAAGGTTTGCGCCGTGGCTACGGGTGCGCTAAGACAAACCGTCAGCGCAAGCCCCAGGACAGTCTTCAGCATCGCTTCTACTCCTTCGTGTCTCCTAGCGGATGGTTTTCCGGAACGAGAGCGAACTCTCCAATCATTTTATAGAGCCAGATCAGGGACTGGTTCAGGCCGTCTTGCTGTGGGGCACGGGTATCGGGCGCGACTGCGCGAGGCTTTGGACTCGGGAACCGAAGCACCCAGCGCCACCGATAGGCTTGCCAACCGAATCGTTATGGAAACGCTGCGCCTTCACCAGAGCGAACGCCTGGACCGTGAAGTGATGGAAGATATCGAGGTTGACGGATTCACGATTCCCAAGGCGCTGGCTGCTGGCCGTTCGGTTGCGGGAGAGCCATCGTAACCCGGACGTCTTTGAAGATCCACATACCTTCAACCCGGACCGCTTTCTCGACTTCCGTGAGCAAGCGCCGGAGTTCGCCCCACTCGGCATCTTGAACCGCTCGTGCGTGGGCGACCACGCGACTAAGGCGATGGCACGGGCTCTCGTTCGCGGACTGGTTACGGGATACGACTACTCGATCGTCACCTGCGGGCCCGACGAGCCCGTCAATTGGCACTGGGCCCCCGATCGGGATCTGCGAGTGCGTCTTACACCGACGGGGAGTTCCCTTCAACGCCCGCGGTTTGGGGACGATCGTTCGCCAAGATCTATCGGCTAAGAGGTAGAATTGGACCGACGTGATCGGCGCCACCATCTCGCCCTACCGCATCACCGAGAAACGCAGCGAAGGTGGGATGGGTGTCGTTTACAAGGCCGAAGAGACCAAACTTGAACGGACCGTCGCCCTGCGGTTCCTGGCAGGGCATCTACTCAACGACGAGGAGGCCAAGGTTCGTCGATTATTTCGTCCAGTAAAATCTGCCTCCGCCGAGGACGCGGCGATCGACGCAACGGCTTACTCGAGCAGCGTCTTCATCGCCTCCATTAGCACTGACTCGACTTCGGGCGCCACACGCGAGGCACCTGCACTCGTTTCGTAGCCGCCCTGCGAGTAAGCCACTTCTGTGCCGATATAGCCCGGCCCGAAGTCTCCATACGCGGCCATCAGAACCGTCTTGCCTTGCTTCATTTCTTGCGCGGCGAGCTGATACTCGACGAACAGTTCCCCCGGCATGTGAAGCACATGAACGTCGCCGAGGCGCAAATCAGTCACGTCAATCCGCCGCCCTTCCTGGCATCGCAGGGCCCAAGCCAGATGGGACGCGGCATTCAGGCGTTCACGATGTTCCCGGCCGCTGTCTTCGACGATCTCGCGCAGATCCGCTGGGACCATGTGCGAGGCCGGAGGAAGACGCACCGGCTGCACCCTCCACTCGAAATCCTTCGCCTCGATGGGAGTCTTTTGGGTACTCTCCCAAGCGGTCCTCATCGCCTCGGCCATTCGTTGCGCCAGGATGGGACGGCGCTCCGGCGAGCCATCGTTGTACTTGCCCGCCGCCACGTTGCCGCCTGCTCCGTTGAAGTGGATGTGAGCAACGCCAGGCAACTCTTGCTCACGCATCGCACGCGCCATGCCGGGGAACTCCGCGGTCACATCGCCGTCGCCATAGTAGCTTTGCGGGTGGGTTGCATAGTACGTTAGCGAAGCGATCGGAGTCTCCTCGTTCCAAAAACTCAGCAGCCGCAAGAAGGGATCGATCACTCCCTCGGGAGCCGCGATGGCCTCCGGGTTGCGAGAGCTGCTGTAGCGGACGATCTTGACTTTGCCATCCGGCCCCAAGATGCGCCGGTTCGACGCAACCTTGTCTACTTTCGCTTCCCCGACGCCGATGTGGGTCACCGGCCGGCTCGTCTCGACGGCTTGGCGTACGGCCTGGGCGGTTCGTTTGATCACTTTCTCATCAAAGTCCCGTTGGAACGATCTTCCAGCGATCCCTTGTTCCTCCAGGAGGGCCTCGGTCGTGAAATCGCAGCGAACACCGTCATGTTGATGCAACGTATGGACGGCGACACGATCCACGCTTGTCCCCGCAGCCTCGGCCAGCGCTTCGCGCCAGGCGTCGTGCCCGCCGTTGGCGATGCCAATCCAGTCGACAGCGCACAAGACAACGGGCTTGTCTTTGGAGAGGATGACGACGCCACGCGCGCTCAGAGGGTCGGTGATCGAGCGAGCCGGCGCGTACGCCACGGGACTGCCGATTGGCGGCGTAGCGTCGACGTTGAACGTGCCGATCGAGAGGGGCTCGGCTTCGGAACCCCCCAGGCCGCAACGCAACAGCGAGCAAGCCGCAAGAACAAGCAGATAGACATAGGCATTACGTATGGTCAACAGAAGCCCTCCCATCGCGCAGTCAGCACGCGCTGTCCTCGCGCTGCAAAGTCAAGTCTATACGATCACCGTACGTGTGACGCGCCCCGAAGTTTCTTGGGTGGCTGAGATTCGAAGAGCCGTTCCACCGACGACTTGGAAGATTCTGGCTGACGGCGCAGCCACGAGGCACAGTCCGAGTCAACTGAGCGATTCTATGCGCAGTTCTGACACCGCCCTTCTGAGGGCACTACAACCGGCGATGGGGAACAGAGAGAAACTGATTCGAAAGGGGATAAATGGCGGGCCTGGAGGGATTCGAACCCCCGACCTACTGGTTCGAAGCCAGGCGCTCTATCCAACTGAGCTACAGGCCCGCTGATTCATTCTAACTGGAGAATCGACGCTTTGTTGTACGAGAGTAGCGCCGAAACGTGATCGCTCCCCTTGATATACTTGCTCCGAAGTTCGGGGGACGGACCGCCACCCGACTTCACGTGGGGTCAACCGTGAACTGTCACACCTCCACAATGACGAGGTGTTTCGCGCCAACCGGCCCTACGGCGAGGCCTTGCTGCAGTCTGCCCGAGTTCCTGGTTTACGGGCTGGCGCGACTTCAGCTCGAAGGCCCCGGCGGCTAAGCCCTCAAGAACGCAACGGACAGAGCCACAAGTACCGCTGTTTCGTAACCGGCTGGAGACGCAACGGGGCTATCCTTAGACCTTGAAGAACGTGTGGTACGCCGGAGCTAAACTGATGCGTCACCTTTTTCTCGCGGTCTTCTTAACCGCTGCCTGTCTCAACGCCGCCGACCCGCCCGGCCTCTATATTGCGCCGTACCTCCAGAACGTCACCCCCGACGCCATCACTGTCATGTGGGAAACCACCGTGCCCGTCGCCGGCATCGTCGAGTGCCGTTTGCGTTTCTCGTGAACGCCCGAGGCAGCTTCGCCGACTCGCGCGGCCGAGACAGAGACTGGAATAGTTCGGCGCGGCCACGTCAGCTAACCATGGCGGATGGCAGGCGGAATTCGCCATTCCACTCACTGAACTCAAAAGTGACGGACAAGCATTGCGAATCAATATCGTCCGCCGCGATCAAGCCGCCAACGGAGAGTGTGAGATCTCGCCGACCTTCGGGAAGTCCGACCTCGACCACAAGGTCCCCATGTTCACGAGCGACCCCGAGGCTGTAGATCGATTCGCGCAACTTATCTTGCAGGAACGCCCGTGAGGAGAATGCCGGCTAGCGCTGCATCACAAGCTTTCGTGCCCTGCCGCCCGTCTTCTCTAACGCAGGCCCCACGCTCTTGCCCAGTTTGTGGATCATCGAGTTGAGCGAAGATGCCGCCTCGCCGGGCTCGCTCGAGTCCGGTTCCTTCCCTTCCATCAGAGCGAACGCGCCGGGCGGCATAGCGCTATCCATCATGCGTTGCATCGCTTCTTCTCGCAGACGCGGGTCGGGCCGCCTTGTTCCGCCGCGGTCAGCGTTGTACTTCAGGATCAAGTACCCAATCACGAATGCGGCGAGTCCGAACGCGCCGTGTACTTCAGCCTCTTGCCCTTCGGAGCGAAAGGCTACCCCGAGACAGAAAGCGCCGGCAACGACCCAGAATTCAGCCACGGGGATCTGCCACTTCTTCCAAAGGGCGGCGCCCAGGCCAATGCACGCCAGGGCCGCGATCAAGTATTCGATCGAGTTGCCCAGCTGCGTCCCCAAGTGATTGCCGCCGGTGGAAATCAAATCGGCGAAGTAGCGAAAGAAAAGAATGGTAGCGATTCCTGCGCCCATCAATACGAAAACGGAACTAAGAATTTTCCTCAACATGATAACTCGCCTGCTCACCTACAACTTTCGACTGTGTGACCCCATTTCGTCCATAGATCATCGGTTTCAATAATTCGGCGGCCGCCGAGGCGGATTCACCTTACGATGCGCCTAGGGACTTGCGATGAGCGGTACTTAAGTACGTGGGGAGCGCGAGACGCCGCCTGAAGGCCCGCAAGAAATGAGGCCTCACCAAGGGCGCGAACACGGCAAGCCGTCGCCCCTATATTTCCTCTCGGATTGTTGGCTAAACGAGTTCCCGGACAGGTTCGCCGGTCGAGTCCCCGAAAGAGTTGGCGATCTTGATGGGACGGCCGACCGGAGTCATATATTCATTTGTCCAGTCGATGCCGAGAGCTTTGTAAATCGTGGCGTACAGATCGCCGATACTCGTCTTGCGTTCGATGACGTTCGCTGCCTTCTCGTCGCTCGCGCCAACCGTCAGACCGGTATTCAGGCCGCCGCCGCCGATTGCCAACGACCAACACTGCGGCCAATGGTCGCGGCCGAGGCCGGGGTTGATGTCCGGCGTTCGCCCGAACTCGCCCATCACGACGACGATCACTTCGTCCCACAGGCCGCGCGCCGACATATCGTCAATCAACGCTGACAGCGAGTGATCCAGCGGCGGTGTCAGACGGTCGCGGTGCCCCTTGTCATTAGCGGAGTGCGTGTCCCAAGAATTACTGTGGTAGCCCGCCGCTGTAACGAATCGCGTGCCGGCCTCGACCAGCCGCCGCGCTAGCAGCAAGCTCTGCCCGACCGAATCACGTCCATAGGAATCTCTGGTTTTCTCTGTTTCTCGCGAGAGGTCAAACGCCTTCTGCACGCCCGGCGTCAGCAGCATCTCCCAGGCCTTCTTCGTGAATGCGTCCATCTTCGCGTGCTCGGCGCTTTCCACACGGCTGCGATACATACGGTCGACAACATCGAGGAACGCGCGCCGGTTCTCAATCGCGGCGGGCGCCACCGACTTCGGCAGGCTCAGGTCGGTTACCTCAAAACCATCTTTCGACGGGTCCGGGATGAGCATCGGGTCATAGTCAGGACCGAGAAACGCCGAGCGGAACGATTCTTGGTATTGCTGGCTGCTCTCCCATCGTGGAACGACGACATAGGGCGGCATGCCGTTCGCCGGCCCTAGTTCCTTTCCAACAATTGAGCCCGCGCTGGGAAACTGCATCGCCGGGTTGTGGAGATGGCCCGTGGCCGCGTAGTGAACCGCTTGGGGATGATCGTCGCCGAACGAACTCATCGAACGGATCAGCGCCAGCTTGTTCATGCGCTGCGAGAGCTTTGGCAGCAGCTCGGAAACCTGGATGCCGTCAACGTTGGTCGAGATCGGCCGAAACGAACTGCTTGTCTTCGGGTCCCAGGTATCCATCTGGGCCGGACCGCCCTCGAGCCAGACCAGGATGCAGGCCTTGGCTTTGGCGTTCGCCCCGAGACGCGCCGGCGTAGCCGCTTGCAGTTGCAGCGACTGCGCGAGGTTCATCCCGAGAAAACCCAGTGACCCGACTTTGACAAAGTCGCGCCGCCCCCACTGCTCATCCGTTTTTGTTAGGCAACCAAATTTCTTCAGCACGTGAGTCGATCCTTTGACAACCGTTGTGCGCCGACGCGACGCCGCTACTAGTTTACCTCAGGGCGAGGCGAAATGGCTCCCCCAGAGTTGTCCAATGCAAGATGATCCTGAAAGGAGGGAGTGTTTCCAATACAAGATGATCCTGAAGAC
>JAQBUE010000210.1 GCA_027624045.1 Acidobacteriota bacterium | reverse complement strand
CGCGCCGCTGGCCACCCCGCTGCTTCTCGCCGCCTGAAAACAGGGTATTCTGCCACAGGCTGATAGGCCACTTCTTTGCCCGAGGCAAGCCCGGACGTACTGTTTTCCATCAGAAGAGCCTTGTAACCCAAGGACACAGTGGGGTTGAAATGCGTCACATTTTGATATTCACGTTGCTGTTGGCGGTCTTGTTTGTCAGCGCCACGCAGCTCCCGGCCCAGACGGCCACAGGTGTTATCACCGGTTCTTTAACCGATTCGACAGGCGCCGTGATTCCCGGCGCGAAGGTAACGCTAACGGATCAGCAGACAAACCAGAGCCGTGAGCAAATGACTAACGAGACCGGCATCTTCGAGTTCCGGGCTCTGCCACGCGGTGTCTACAACTGAACCGCGGAACTGGACGGCTTCAAGCGGGAAGAAGTGACCAGCATCCAGTTGACGGTCGCGCAAACGTTGCGTTTGGACGTCGGAATGGAAGTCGGCGCCGTGACGGAGGAAGTCACCGTCGAAGCCACAGCGGGGCTGGTGCAGGTGGGCGATGCGAGCCTTTCCCAGGTGATTGACGAGAAGCGCGTGCGCGAGTTGCCGCTGAACGGCCGCAACTTCATGCAACTGGCTTTTCTCGCTTCCGGCATCGTGACGGCGGGACGCGCCAGCGCGACGCAGCGGCAAGCGAACTATGGGCCGGCGTTCTCGGCGGGCGGCCAGCGCGACAACACGACTACTGTGCTTGTCGATGGTATCGAGATCAGCGGCATGGAATTGAACAACTACCCGTATGCGATTCCGTCGCTAGAATCGGTGGGCGAGTTTCGTGTGCAGACGTCGGGCGCTTCAGCGGAGTTCGGCGGCAATTCGGGGGCGTTCGTCAACGTTGTCTCCCGCCGCGGCTCGAACGAGTTGCACGCCTCACTGTTTGAGTTTCTGCGGAACGACAAACTCGACGCGCGTAACTTTTTTAACCGTACCGGCCAGGCGGCCCCGAACAAGCGCAACCAGTTTCGGTTCTTTGTCTCGGGCCCGGTGCGCAAGGACAAAACGTTCTTCATGGGCAGCTGGGAATGGCAGCGCCAGCGGAACGGCACGACGAGCACGGCTCTGGTGCCGACTCAGGCGGAGCGAGCGGGCGATTTGAGCGCTTCGGGCGTGCAGTTGGTGGATCCGATTTCGAAGGAGATCATCCCCAATAACATGATTCCGCAGAGCCAGATCAGCAGTGTTGGACAGGGCTTGATGAACCTCTATCCGGAATCCAACAGCCCCGATCCGGCGCGCAACTTTGTCAACGCGCCCCTGCGAAAGTTTGACTCTTCCGCGCCGTCGTTCCGGTTGGATCACCAGTTGACCGAGAATAACAACCTTTTCTGGCGCACGACGATCACCGAGCCGGACGACATCGGTCCCGGTCAGGCTCTCACGCAGGCTTTTCCCTTTGACGCCGTGCAGACAGATCGGCACGTACACTACGCGCTGGGCGACGTCCACATGTTCAGTCCGACGGTGATCAACGAATTCAATGTTGGTTTCGTGCGCATGAACCGGACGCGTAACTCCGCTGACTCGTTCCAACGCGACTGGGTAACGGAACTCGGCATCCAGGGCGTCCCGACACAGCCGCTGACCTTCGGCGCGCCGGCGGTCACGGTTGCGGGTCACCCGCAGGCCGGCTTCTCGACCAACAACGCTTTCTTCCAGTGGATCACGCAGTCAACGCAGTTCGTTAACAACCTGTCAATGGTTCGCGGCAATCACACGTTCAAGGTGGGTGGAAATTTCCAGAAGAAGCAGCTTAACTCCACGCAGTGGGGTGCGCCGAACGGCAACTATAGCTTTACGGGCGTCTACACGACGACGCCTCCCGTTGCTGGAGCTCCGACGCGGCTGGCCGCGATTGCCGATACGCTCTATGGCTACCCGGCGACCTACGCGGTGCAGACAACGCCCTTTGAGCAGCGTTACCGGTACTCGAACGCCTCGTGGTATGTGCAGGATGACTGGCGCGCGACGTCCCGCCTGACGCTCAACTTCGGAATGCGCTGGGAGTATGCCGGCAAACCGACCGACCTGTTCGACCGCATCGCGACTTTCGACCTTGCCACGGGCACACAATTATTTCCGGGCCAAAACGGTGTGCCCCGCAACCTTGTAAACGCCGACAATAACAATTTCGGTCCGCGATTCGGCTTTGCCTGGCGCACCTTCGGCACCGATAGCCTGGTCATCCGCGGGGCCTACGGCGTTTTCTATAGCCCGCCGATCGGTAATGACTTCCGTTCGCGCGGCTTCCAGGACCCGTTTGCGTTTCAGGTCACCCGGCCGTTCCGTCCCGAGAGTACGACCAGCCCAATTCCGACCTATACGGCGCAGGACCCGACGGCGGGCGCTGACCGGCAGACCAATCTCAGCCGCGCCGGCGTCGACCGCAATTTGCGCGATGCTTACGTGCAGCAGTGGAACTTGAGCATCCAGAAGCTGCTCACGACGAACACCTTGTGGGAAGTGGCGTATCGCGGATCGAAGAGCGCGAAGCTCATTACCAACTTGAACTACAACGAGATCGACCCGAATCCGCCGCAAGCACCCGACTTCGCGCGTATCTTTCCCTACCCGAACCTGGCGGGCGTCGGCATCCTGGAGGCGCGCGCGGGAGGCAACTATCATGCTCTGACGTCACGGATCGAGCGCCGCTATTCGAACGGCTTAACCTTCGTGGCGAACTACACGTTCTCGAAGACACTGATCGATGTTGACAGCAGCACGGTAGGCATCGCCATCGGAGCGGGTCCTGGGCAGAATACGATCAAGAACCTTCGTGACAACTACGGTCCGGCTGTTTTCGACCGGCCACACCAGTTCAATCTCAGCGTGGTCTACGAGTTGCCGTTCTTCAAAGACGGACCGGCCGCCACACGCATGCTGCTGGGCGGCTGGCAGGTGGCACCGATCTGGACCGCGTACACGGGCGCCTATCTGACGCCGTCGAACTTCAATGCGCCGAATACGGGCCCAAGGCCTGATGCCCTCAGTAACCCGAATCTCAGCCGCGGCGATCGTACGATCGAGCGCTGGTTTGACACGGATGCAATTCGGAACGGCCAACCCGGCGTGTTCGGTAACGCCGGTAAAGGCATCACTCAGGGCAGCGGCGTCAATAATTGGGACGTCAGCATCTCGAAGAACTTCACTTTCCTGGAGAAGCAGCGCGTGCAGGTCCGGGCGGAGTTCTTCAACTTCTTCAACCATGCACAGTTCGACGACCCGATGATGCAGCCGGTCGTCAGGGACGCCGGTGGCAAAATCCTGAACCCGAACGCGGGCAAGGTGACTTCCGCCAGCGATTTCGGTTTCCGTCAGACTGAGCGAGTGATTCAGTTCGGGTTGAAGTATAGCTTCTGATTTTCGTAGGGTTTTCTAGCGGGGCCGGTTGACATGCTGAGATGTTGGCCGGCCCCGGACTTTGTTCATTCCCTGGCGCGCCTTGGGTGGGAGCGAATAGGCGGAAGGCGGGTGGAGTCAGTCGAGCCAGCCGTACCGCGTGCTGAAACGGTGGCCCACGCCAGCCGGATCAGCGGGGTACAATGCCTGCCATGAATCGGCGTGAATTTCTTGCTTCATTTGGATCGGCGGCAGCGCTAGCGGGGTGTACGGTAAACACGCCTCCGGACCGGGCGGCCACTAAAATTACCGTTACTGGAATCGAGATTTTCCGCATTCATGTGAACCAGCGGGGGGATTGGGTTATTCCGCGCATCCAGACGAGTGCCGGTGTAACGGGTATCGGCGACGCCTCGCACGCCGGCGCGGGCGAACCGCAAATCGCAAAGCTCGAAGAGTATACCGGGCTGATGAAGGGGCGTAGCATCTATGACATCGAGTGGCTGCGGCAAAAAGTCCACCCGGAATTTGAAAAGCACCAGCGGGCGACATCGTGCGCACTGAGCGGAATCGAGCAAGCGCTCTACGACATTCAGGGCAAGGTCGCGGGCGTGCCGACGTACCAGCTCTTCGGCGGAAAGCTGCAGGATACGGTGCGCAACTACGCCAACATCAATCGCTCAACCGATGAGCGCACACCGCAAGGATTCGAGGCGATGGCGCGCAGCGCGGTCGAGGCGGGATTTGACGCCATCAAGATGGCGCCGTTCGATGGCCTACGGACGAAGGAAGCGGCGGCGGAACGAGAAGGCTTCACTCAGTTGGGTATCGATTGCGTGGCGGCGGTGCGGGGTGTCTTAGGCCCGGACGGCGACTTGCTGGTTGACGCGCATAGTAACTTCGATCTTGAAAAGAGTTTGGACTTGGTGCGGCGGCTTGAGCCGTTGAAGTTGTTCTGGCTGGAGGAAGTATCGCGTTCGCTGGAGGAGTTGGCGGCGATCAATCTGGCGGCTTCGATGCCAACGGCGGGCGGCGAGATGTTGTTCGGGCTGGAGTCGAATGCGCGGTACATCGCCGCGAAGGCGGTGGACATCCTGATGCCGGACGTGAAGTACTGTGGCGGCATGTTGGAGCTGAAGAAGATTTCGGCGATGGCGGAGGCGGCGGGGTTGAGTTGCTCGCCGCACGGCCCGGCGAGCCCGGTGGGGAACATGGCCGCGGCTCACGTCTGTGTGGGCCTGCCGAACTTCTTGATTCTCGAGTTCTCACACGGCGAAGTGCCGTGGCGGGCTGAATTGATGGACCCGCCCGAGGTAGTGGAAGAGGGCTACCTGAGCGTGACGGACCGGCCGGGTCTGGGATACGAGCTGAATGAAACGGTGGCGCGCAAATATGCGGTCGCCTAAGCCGCCCCGCCGAACTGGTTAATTTTCTAGAATTAGCGGCTGGGAACAAGGTCGTGCTTCTTTAAGAATGCGGCGATGGTGCGCTGCACCTTTACCGTCTGCTCGGCATTGAAACCGCCATGGCCGGCGCCGGGAATCGTAAGCAGTTCGTTTGTGACGCCCGCGCCGTCGAGTGCCTGGTGAAGCCTGACGGCGTGGACGTACGGCACGGTTGTATCGGCGTCACCGTGAACCGTCAGGATCGGCGGCAGGCCTTGGCGCACGTAGGTGAGCGGCGAGGCGCGTTTCGCAATGGCTTGGCGGTCAGTCATGCCTCCGAGCCACGTGACGGCGTATCGCTGCATGTGCGGGCCTTGCAGTAGATCGGCGACATCGGTAATTCCGTAGAAGTTGACGACCGCGGCCACTTTGAGTTCTTCATTGCCGGGACATTCGTTATCGAGGCCGGCGGCGGGATCGAGAATCCCGGTCATCAATGAGAGATGTCCGCCGGCGGAGTGACCGGTGACGACGAGCTTCGATGTATCGATCTGGTAGCGTTCGGCGTTTCGGATCACCCAGCGCAGTGCGCAGCGGCAATCCTCGACGGCAGCCGGAGCGAGTGAATTGCGGGCCAGCCGGTATTCGACGTTCACTGCGTTGAAGCCCATTTCAAGGTAGGGAAGCAGATTGAAGATCGAGGACTCCTTCGTGCCGCCGGTCCAGCCGCCACCGTGAATATAGACGACAGTTGGGCGAGGTCCAGCGGCGTTGCGAGGGTAGTAGACGTCCAGCTTGGCCTCGTATCCATTGGCGACCTTGTAGATGATGTTCGGATCAACGCGATACTGGATACCGGCGAGTGACGCCCACTCGGCAACGGGGTCTGCCTGTTGAGCGGCAAGCGGCAGAGCGCCGAGAACGAACAAACATGCCGTTAGCATCGCGATGAGATGGCGGCTTGCGCGATGGGACTGAATGGATGCGAACATCTTGGCCTCCTTGGGCGGTCTCACTACAGGATAGTGTGAATCGATCGAGATTAGCAGGAGTGGCGGTGGTTGTGCGTGCGCTGAAGCGGCGGTCGTTAGGCTCGCTCAGCAGCTGACTTTCAGAATGTGTCCAAAAACTTCGTCTGGGAGGGGATCATTGAAATCATCGGGCACTTCGAAGTCGCCTTTACCTCGTCCCAGGACTCGATCTCGCCGTGATCGCTCGACTCTGACCAGACGCGCTACAGGCTCGCCGGCGCGAGTGATTACGACCTCTTCGCCGAGTGAGACACGATCCAATAGGCTCGACAAGTGAGTCTTGGCTTCATGAATACTGACTTCCATCGCTCTTAGTATGGACTAAGTTCGGTGAATAATTCTCAGCTCGCTAGACTGCTGGTTTGGTCTTGTCCGCCGCGTTTCAGGGTCAGGGTACTTTTCGGAAACTGATAGGCTTTCCCCGTGACAGGCATGATAAACTTCGGCTGCGGCGGTTTTGGCGATGCTGACGAGTTGGCAGGGGTTGCAGCGGAGTGCTCTTGTTGTGTTCCTGGGGGCTGTAATCGCACTGCCCTCGTGGGCGGAAGGCGAATGGATCAAGGTCACATCCTCCAACTTCGAACTCTACACCACCGCCGGCGAGAAGCGCGGCCGCAACGCTGTTCAGCACTTCGAAACGATTCGTCAGTTCTTTCTCGATATAACCGGCACGACTGAGTTCTCGGGCCAGCCGGTTCGGATCATCGGCTTTCGTTCGAAGAAAGAGTACGCCCCCTATAGCCCCAACGAAGTCGCCGCCGCGTTCTACACGCCCAGCAGAGCCCGCGACTACATTGTGATGAGCGGTATCTCGTCGACCGAATATCCGACGGCGGTTCACGAGTATATGCACTTGATTCAGCGCCACAGCGGCAAGAAGTATTCGTTGTGGATGAACGAGGGGTTGGCACAACTCTACGAAACACTGACGCCGATGGGGAAGAAGGTGCGGGTGGGGGACGTCAATCCCGGACGCTATCAGTTTCTCCGAAGCAAGAGTAGCTGGATCAGTCTCGAGACGCTCTTCAGCGTCGATTACGAATCCGAGCACTACAACGAGAAGAAGCGGGCGGGCATGTTCTATGGAGAGAGTTGGGCGCTGACCCACATGCTCAGCTTGTCGCCCGATTACCGTGAGTTGAATTCTCTGGGCAACCTGATTGCGGCGGTGGTTGGCGGGGAAAGCGAGGCCGCAGCGTTCCAGCGATTGTACGGCAAGACGCTGGACGAGGTGTATCGTGACCTCCGCACGTATATACGCGAGGGACGGCTTTTTGCGGCGCTGTTTGATATCAAACTTCAGAAAGCGGCCGAGGAGCCACAGGTCGAGCCCGCCAGTGAACTCGAGGCGAGCCTCGTACTCGCCGATCTTCTGAGTGTGATGCGCGGCAAGGAGGAAAAAGCCAGCGGCATGTACGCGGCGTTGGTTGAGCAGAATCCCGAGAGCGCCGAAGCTCATGAAGGTCTCGGCTATCTCGCCTTTCGCGCTAAAGACGACAACCTGGCCCGCAAACACCTGGGACGAGCCGTGGAGCTTGGTTCGAAGAGCGTGAAAACGCACCGCGACTATGTCTATTTTCTGCAGCAGAACGGCGCGAAGGCGGCGGAGATGATCGCGGTGCTGGAGAAAGCCCTATTGATCGAGCTTGATAATCGCGATCTCCATTTCAGCGTGGCATTGCTGTATATGCAGGACCATAGTTACGTCCAGGCGCTGCGGCATATGGGGTTGATTCGCAACATGGATGAGGAAAAGGCGTTTCGGCTATTTGACGCCATGGCGTTCGCGTATTACGAAATCGGCAGATTCGAAGATGGCCGCAAGGCCGCTGAGAAAGCCCGGCTGTACGCCAAGTCACCGGACGAGATCCTCAGGGTGGACAGGATGTTGGAGGCCTTCGATGCACGGACCGCCGAGGGAGAGCCCGCTTTAGAGCGTGCTGATTTAGAGGTTCCCGTCGCGGAAGAGGATGACGTCGAACAGATGCTGAAGCTCAAGAGAGCGTCCCAGCCGAGCGCGACCGAGACCGATCAACCGGCTCCGTGGGAGCAGAGGGTCGGCCCGGGGTGGTTGCGGGCCGAGGGGACCTTCGAGGAGTTGGAATGTCTCGGTGGGACGGCGAACATGCATGTTCAAACGGCGGATAAACGCATCATACTCGCCATTCTGGATCCGGGAAGTGTGCTTGTGCGCGGTACGAAGACAATGCTCGATTTCCGTTGCGGCGCGCAGGGTTCGCAGCCGATTGCCGTCGAATACGAAGCAAGCCAAGAGGCGGGCGCCGGCGCGGCAGGGATCGTGCGGGCGCTGGAGTACCGCTAGCCGCTGCACCCGGCGCGCGTCTTACGAAGCCTTCTCGACGCAGCCGGGCCGACCGCCGCATCGCAGACATCTCAGCTGGCCGAAGATGGCATCCCAATCGCCCTCCTGCGCCGCTGTACCCTTCTCTGAAACCTAAAAAGACCAAGCCGGTCTCGTCGCGCAGCGCCGGTCGAATTGCAAAGAGATCACGGATCGGAAATCGATCTTCACGCTAACCTAGAGGCTGCTACCGGGAGGAGCATTTTCCAATCCAAGAATGATCCTGAAATGCGGTAGGTCGAGGCCGGGGACGAAATAGGG
>JAQBUE010000209.1 GCA_027624045.1 Acidobacteriota bacterium | reverse complement strand
TCCCATTGCCATAGAACAAGTTTATCGACTCTTGTTTCAATGTGGGACTTCCACCACAGGCTGCTAGATGCTGCACGCGCTCAGGGAGCACAGGTCGACGGTGTTTTCTCTCAACTGGAGCGAGTCTATGCCAGTACGGACCCGAAAGGAGTCGAGATCTTGGCGCGCTGGCTGCAGCCCGGGTCGCCGGACCATGTGAGGGCCGCGGCCGCCGCCGCCCTGTCGCGGATTCACACGCCCTCGGCGGTCATGGTGCTGGGGCCGGCGTTGCGCGATCCAGACTTCCAGGTCCGTTGGCGCGCGATCGGCGGTCTCGCCAACTTCGCGAACAACATCCCAATCGGAGGAGTGGGCCCAAGCGCCGACCCTTGGCCGTTCCGTACAGACGATACGATGCGCTATTTGGTCAACAGCGAAGAGATCCGTGACAAGGAAGACTTCTACCTGGATTTCTGGCGCGCTTGGTGGAGCGAGAACCAAGGCGCGGTCCAAGCGCTCGCCGACGGGGCGGCCGAATAAGTAGCAGCCAACGGGCGGTTCAGGCGGACCGCATGCGCCGAACGAGCGCTTGAATCTCGTCACGCATGTGCCGGGGCGACTCGGCCTGATAGCGCCGGCCGTGCCCCGGTAGCACCCACTCGAACGAGAAATCCAGCAAGCGCTCCATCGAGCGAATCTGTCGCCGCCAGTCATACCAGCAAACACGCCGCGAAGCGTGCAGCGCGCCCACGTTCGGCGACCACCACAGGTGATCGCCGCTGAACAGGAACTTGTCGCGGTAGAGATACGCGATGCTGCCCTCGGTATGTCCCGGTACGGGAATGGCCCACAGATCGTCATCGATCTTCGTCGGCTCGTTGAGGTCCAGTTTGGTTTCGACCGCCGCCAGGGCGCCACGAGCCTCCAGCCGATGGATCACGCGTTCGCAACCGAAACGCCGCGCGAACTTGGCGTGGTCGGCCACATCGTCGCGATGCGAGAGGAACATCCGTTTCACCCCGCCCATCGACGCGATGTTCTTCAGCAGCGGACCGCCGGCGCGCGGCGAGTCCACCATCCAGTTCCCGTCCGGCCGCTCGATCAAGTAGCTCGATGCGCCGAACGACGACTCCGCCGTGTACCCGCAGTAGTAGACGTTCTCAGTGACGATCTCGGGGAAGCGCGCAGCAGCCGCCTTGGCGCTCACGCCGCTCAGAGTCCCAATCGAGCTCGTTGGGCAGGCGACCAGTGCCATCAGCGCGCGCTCGCTCTCCGCCTCCGACGACGGCTGCCGGCTTACGAACGACTGCTCGATCCGCTCGTCTCGCGCAAATACCTCCGGCGCAACGAAGCGGCACGTGTCGCAGTCAATGCAAGATTGGTCCACGTAGAATTCGCCGGCCGCGTTTTCGTCCAGCCTCTCGTTCACTGACGCCATGAAATTCGGACAGCTATCCTTCCTCGCGGTGCGGGCCGCGTTGTACCTCTCCGGCCGCGACTCCGCCAGCCCCGTCAGCGGACGAATCGGCGGTCGAGGGCCGGCCCGAAAAACCATTGGCCCCCAGCAGGGTTCCGCCGGATGTCGAGGCACTGCCCGCCGCTACCGCCTGTTCCCGCGGAAGTGGAGAATAAAGCCACACCAAGCCCCTGTACATCCAGCGCAGAAGGTTCTGGATGTCTTCAATGATCACGTACCCGGCCGGCACCAGGAGCAACGAGATCACAGTCGCGAACAGAACTCCAAACGCAAGAGCCACCGCCATCGGAATTAGAAACTGCGCCTGCACGCTCTTCTCCAGCATCAGCGGCGTAATGCCGGCGGCCGTCGTCAGCGACGTCAGTAGAATCGGCCTAAAACGCACCAAGCCCGCCTTTCGCACGGCCTCACCCAGTCCATGTCCGTCGTCGCGATGACGGTTGATGTATTCGACCAACACAAGGCTGTCATTCACAACCACGCCGGTCAGAGCCACTACGCCCAGCATCGACATGATGCTTAGTTCGTAGCCGGTGATCCAATGTCCCCACACCGCGCCGACAATCCCAAACGGTACCGCCGTCATCACGATCAGAGGCTGCACGTACGACTTGAACGGAATCGCCAACAGCACATAGATCACAAAAAGAGCGACGCCGAAGCCAATCATCAGCTCGTTGATCAACTCCATCTGCTCCCGCTGCTGCCCTTCCATCGTGAAACTTACGCTCGGATATTCCGTCTCGAGCAGTGGCAGCAGAAACGTCGTGCTCACATCTTGAATCACCGTGTTCTCGTTCGTCACCGAGGCATCCGCTTCGGCCGTGACGTTGATCACCCGCTGTCGATTCACGCGCTGAATGTTGGCGAACCCGCGGCCCAACGCGGCTTCAGCGACGGTCGAGAACGGAACCTCACTCCCGCTCGGCGTCCGGACGCGCATCGACTCCAGGTCTCCGAGCGAACTCCGCTCGTCTTTCGGATACCGCACCATGACGCGAATATCATCACGGCCGCGTTGAATTCTTTGCGCCTCTTCGCCGTAGAAGCCCTGGCGCACCTGATTTGCAAGGTCCTGCAACGATAGCCCCAGCCCTTCGCCCTCGGAATTAAGGGCCAGCTTGACCTCCGGCTTTCCGCCCCGGAATGAGTCCGTAATGTCGAACACACCTGGATACGTCGCCAGCTTGGACTTCAGCTTTTCCGACACCTGCCGCAACGCCTCGGTGTCGCGGCCGCGAAGCTGAAAATCGATGTCCGCGCCGCCGCCCAGCAGGTCCGACGTAAACTTCAACTCGACCGCGCCCGGAATCGGCCCTGTCAGTTCCCGCCAGCGGTTCGCCAGTTCGCCGCTAGGAACTGTCCGGCCTTCTGAAGGCGTCAGCTCAATGCCAACTTCGCCCACGTGCGAGCCGGCGCCTCCCGAGCCCCTGCCGCCCGCGTTCTGGCGGCTCTCAGTTGTCAAAGGCTGGTTTCCCACGGTCGCCAACACATGCTGAAACACCTTCTCACCGGACTCAGCATCAATCTCGCGCTGCAACTGTTCCGCCCCGGCCTGCATCTTCTTGATCGCCCGCTCCGTCACCGTAACCGGCGTTTCGAGCGGCATTGTGATCGTCCCGACAACATAGTCCGCCTCGACCTGCGGGAAGAACGTGAACTTCAGATAGCCGCCACCCACCAAGCCCACCGTCAACAGCAGCGTCGCCACCGCGACCGACACCGTTGCATAACGCCAATTGAGCGCCAGCTTCAAGGTCGGCCCGTAGATATGTTCGACAAACCACTCCAGCCCATGCTCGAAGAAACTGAAAAACCCGTTCCACATGCGAACCAGTAGATTGCGCCGCCGGCCCGCATCCCGTTTGGGGCGGCTGTGAGACAGGTGGTACGGCAAGACAAGTTGCGACTCGATGAGCGAAAACAACAGGGTCGGAATCACGGCCAGCGGAATCACCCGCCAGATCTTGCCCATATAGCCGGGTAAGAACGTCATCGGCGCAAACGCCGCCACCGTCGTCAAAACGCCAAAGATCACCGGGATGCCCACGCTTCGCACTCCGGTAATCGCTCCTTCTACGCCCGTTCGACTGTGCTTCTGCTCCGTGAAGATGCTCTCGCCGACCACAATCGCGTCGTCCACAACGATGCCCAGCACCAGAATCATCGCGAACAGCGAGATCATGTTGATCGACCCGTCGTACATCGGCATCACCGCCAGCGTTCCCAAGAACGAAATCGGAATCCCGATCGTCACCCAGAAAGCCAGCCGCATCCGCAAGAACAGCGCCAGCACGATGAACACCAGTACCAGTCCGCTCGCCGCGTTGCGCAGCAGCAGATCTATGCGCCCCCGCAAGAACGCCGAATCGTCCTTCCACACCTCGATCGCAATACCTTCCGGCATCCGCTGGCGAGCTGCCTCGACGTAGTCGCGAATGATCGAAGCCACCGTAATCGCGTTCTGATTTCCCACGCGAAACACCGGTATCATCACCGACTTCTTGCCATTGAAGAACGCCCACTGATCCGTATCCGTGAAGCCGTCCACCACCTCCGCGACGTCTTCCAGATACAGCTTCGTCCCATCCGGCTTCGTCAATAGCGGCAGTTTCTCGAAATCCTCCCGAACATAAGCCTGCCCCTTCGTTCGCAGCAGGATCTCGCCCGTCTCCGTCTTCAGCGAGCCGCCGGGCAGATCGAGCGAAAACCGCCGCACCATCTGGGCCACGAAATCGAACGTTAGGTTGTGTCGCCGCAGCGCGTCTTCCGACACCTCGATCGAAATCTCATAGTCCCTGACGTTGACCAGATCCGCGTGCGTAATGCCGGGCAGATCCATGATCTCGTCTCGCACTTGCTCGCCTAATCGCTTCAGCGTCTTCTCGCTCGCATCGCCCGAGATCGAGACGTTGATTACCTGCCGCCGGTTCAAAACCTCCTGCACCACCGGCTGCTCGGTCTCGTCCGGGAACGTATCGATCGAATCAACCCGCGACTTGATATCGTCAAGCAACCGCCGCGAATCGTACCCGGACATCACTTCCACCGTCACGGTCCCGTTGCCCTCGGTCGCGCGCGACGTGATCTTCTTGATGCCGTCCAGATCCTGGATCTCTTCCTCAATCCGCACGCAAACCGTTTCCTCGATCTCCTCGGGTGTACCACCGCGGAAGTCCACGGATACGGTAACCATATCGATGGCGTACTCGGGGAAGATTTCCTTCTTCAATCCAGGGATCGTCACCGCCCCCATCACGACGATCACAATCATCAACAGGTTGGCGGCCACGCCGTTGCGGGCAAACCAAGAGATCAGGCCGTTCATATCTGAATCCTCTCTCCTTTACCTATGACACGGGAACCTACGACACAGGAACCGGGGCCGCTTCCGTCTCGACAACTTGCACCTTCATCCCGTCGACCGCCGTTTCGAGAATCGAAAGGCAAACCCGGTCGCCAGCCTTCAAGCCGGAGCTGATAAGCGCCTGCTCACGTTCTGTACGAAGGATCTGGACCGGCCGAAACTCCAACCGGCCGTTCTCGTCCACCACATAAACCGTGTCTTTGCCTCGCAAAGCCGAACGCGGCAGCACCGTCACCGAGCCTGCCCACTTCCCTTCGATCTCCGCCTCGACAAACATGCCTACCGCCAGCGGAGGCCGTCCGCGCCGCCCGCCCTGACCGTAAGGGTCCGCGACCCGCGCAACGGCCAGTACCATGCGGCTTTGCGGATCGATCTCCGCTTCGGTGCGGACAATGCGTCCTTGCCAGGTGTGTTCACGCCCGGCGAACTCCGTCCGCAGAGTCACCTTCGGACCCTGCGTCTGATCCTGCTGGTCGCGAAACGCCAGCGGCAGATCAACGTACTCTAACTCTGCGTCGGGGATCGGTAACCGCACTTCAGCGAAATCCACCGCATAGACACTCGCTACCGTCGTACCGCGGCTCACGAACTGCCCCACATCCACGCTCTTGGTCCGAATCAGGCCGGTGTACGGCGCCGTCACGACCGTTCGCTCGAGGTCGTACTCGGTTTGATCGAGCGCCGCCTGCGCCGAAGCAAGACTGGCCTTGGCTTGCGCCACCTGTGGCTCGCGGAATGTCAGCGGCGTCGGCTTGCCTTTGCCCAGGCTCTCCCATTCTTTGCGCGCCAAATCCGCCTCTTCTTGCTCAGTCGCGAGCGTCAACTCAGCCTGCGCCACGGCGGACCGCGCCCGAATCACCGCCAACTCGTACTCGCGGCGATCCACCTTCAGCAGTTCCTCATCCTTCTCGAAGAATCCCCCGGAAGCGAGCGAGGGCGACACCCAGACGACGCGCCCCGATACCTCGGGAACCAAATCCGTTTGCGTTCGTGGGAAAACGGTGCCTTCCGCTTTAACCGTCAGACGCCGACCCGTCGGCTTCACTTCCATCACTCGCACAAGTGGAGGCGTCACCTCGACCGGCTGTGTCGCGGGCTCCTCACGCGCCTCGATCATGGTCAGGGCGAGATTAGCTGCTACCGCGAGAACCACGAGCGGCAACAGAACCTGAAGGATGATCCGTACTATTTTCATAAATCCTCCCGCGGCTCGGCGGAGTCTGATCGCTGCTGAAGGTCCGTTGCCGGGACCGGCGCCTCTGCTTCAAAGCCGCCTCCCAGAGCCAGGTGCAAATCAATACGGTTGTCGAGCCGCTGACGCCGCAATGCCAGTAACTGACTTTCTGAATCCAGCGCCGTCCGTTGCGCGGAGAGTACCGTGATAATGTCCGCCAGCCCCCGCCGATAGCGATCCTCGGCGAGATCGCGGGCCGCCAGCGATTGTCTGGTGGCGGCATCGAGAGCTATTTCCCGCCGCGCCAAGATGTCTTCCGCGGCCAGCGCAATCTCGACTTCACCGTAGGCCCGCAGCAGAGAACCCTCGTACCGCGCCATCGCCTCCGTCACCATCGCTTCGTCGCGCGCAATGCCCGCCTTCAGCCGTCCGCGGTTGTAGATCGGCTGGATCAACCCGCCGATGAGATTCCACACCAGTAAGTCGCCGTCAACCAAATCCCGCAACTGATTGCTCGCCGTGCCGGCCGCCGATGTCAGCGTGAAGCGCGGCCGCAGATTCGCCCGCGACTGCGCCACCCGCGCATCCGACACCAGCAGTTCTCGCTCGACCGCTATCAAATCCGGACGGCGATGCACCAGCTCGGAGGGCAACCCGGCCGGAGCATGCAGCGGCATTCTCGGTAGATCCTCCGCGAGTGCATATTCACCCGCCGGATATTGCCCAAGCAGAATCTCGACTTGCCGGATGGCCGCGTCGAGATGCACCTTTTGTAGCTCAACAAGCGCCTTGGCGCGATCGACTTCCGTCAATCCCAGCCGCAGATCTAGCGACGGGCGCAAGCCGCGCTCGAATCGCTCCCGCACCCGCGCGACCGACGTCTCGTAGCTCTCAAGGGTGGCGCGGGCCAGTTGCACCTGCCGCCGCGCCTCGATCGCGGCAAACCAAGCCTTGGCCACTTGTCCCGAAAGCGATAGGCGCGACGCCGCCACATCCGCTTCTCGCGCACCGACCGTCCCCAGCGCCGCCACTTCTCCGCTCTTGATGCGTCCCCAGAAATCCGGCTCCCAGCTCAAGGCCAGATTTACACCGGCGTTCGAGTAGGTCGTCGACAGCACGCGGCCCTCGTTCCCCGGAATCGGGAAGCCCACGAAGTTCTGCCGCTGCCGACCGCGGTTCAAGTTCAAGTTGACCGATGGACGCAGGTCTGCCCCGGCGATCCGCGCTTCCGCCTGCGCTGCCTCTACCCGGGCAGCGGCGACCCGCAGATCATAATTGCGTTCCAGAGCCCCCACGATCGCGCCGTCCAGGCCGTCGTCACCGAGGTAATTCCACCAGCGAACGTCCGAAACGCCGGTCGCCGTCTTGCCGCCTGTCCACTCATCGGGCGTTTTGATACTCAACGGATGAGGCGGTGCCTCAAACTTCTTGCCGCAGCCGGCGAGCACGAAACTCGCCGCCGCGATCGCAATCCACTGCACAGGCTTCACGCGCCACCTCCCGCTTCCACGCCTACTGGTTCATCCACGAAGTCCCGTCGCCTCTTTCGCAGCTTCAACACCGGCGTTCTCATACCCGCCGCGGAAAATTGCACCATCCGTTCCACAACCGCTTCGGCATCGCTCGTGTCACAGGTTCCACCAGAAATCCGTCCAAGGCGTTCGCTATCCAGCAACGTATGCACCATCACGCCGACCGAAAAGTGAACCCGCCACAACACTTCCGCCGGTGGCAGTTCAGGACAAGCCCGCTGAAACGCCGCCACAAAGCGCTTGATGATCTCGCTGAACAAGCGGTCAAAAATCGGCCGTAGGTAGTCGCCCGACTCGGTGTAGAATCGCCCGCAGATTTTCATGAAAGTATGGCCGCGCTTCGGGTCGAGGGCAAGCTGAATCGCCGGCGTCACCAGCGCACGCAACACTTCGTCAACCGGCGGTGGGCCATCCGATGCCGCCTCAATCCGGTCGAGCCATTGCAAACGCGCTTCGTTGATCGGGCCTACGCGGCGCTCGAAAACCGCCTCGACGAGAGCATCTTTCGATCCGAAATGGTAATGAACTGCCGCCAGGTTCACCTCCGCCTCAGCGATAATCGTCCGCAGCGAAACACCATGGACACCGTCTTCGGCGAACAACCGCTCCGCGACGTCTAGGATCTGCTCTTTTGTTTCCGATGCCATTGCAACCACCTCAGCGCGCCGGAGCGACAAGAACCGACACGTGATTCAAACGTATGTTTCAATCATACGTACAACTGAATCAAGAGTCAACAGAAAAATACGCGGGATCTCCAAGAGGGTTCGTGAGAACGTGATCCAACGTACCGTGGCCGCCGCCATGTCAAACAGGAACAATAGTTGCCGCAGGAGCAGCATTTTCCAATCCAAGAATGATCCTGAAATGCGGTAGGTCGAGGCCGGGGACGAAATAGGGTG
>JAQBUE010000208.1 GCA_027624045.1 Acidobacteriota bacterium | reverse complement strand
CCTCGGAGCCCCAGATTAGGGGACATTTCTATTGGGCGCTCAAGGGGACATTATCATTGGGCTACAACATGCTTGCTTGGCCGGCATAGCCGCATCACCGCAAAGTAGAAAGTTTTCGGTGTTGCCTCCCGGCCGGACTTGGTGTAGCCTCAGGACTGCAATGTACTGTACAATTTGCAGTTTCCCGATTGAAGAGTGTGATCGTTTTTGCGGACAGTGCGGCCGGAATACACCGGAAGGCGAGAAACTCGGCCGTCACAGCGCGCGTGCGCTAGCCCGCGCCACTCACGAGAGAAAAGTAGCGGGAGTTTGCGAAGGCTTTGCCCGCTACTTTGACGTGGATGTGACGCTGGTTCGGCTTGGATGGGCAGGCGTTTCGTTGCTACCGTTCATGCCCGGCTTGATCGCTTACGCGGTTTGCTGGGCTGTCATGCCCGCCGATCAGGCCGTAGGGCGGCACGCTCTCTCTTCGTAACTGTTCGGGACCGCGAACTCTTCGGAGTTGTCGCGCGGAGCCACCCCTTGGACCGCTGCACCGTACGTGTACACCTAAACGTCTCGACGATCAAACCCCAAGATGATTGAAACCTACGCTTACGCCCGCGCCGGGTTTCTTGGGAATCCAAGCGACGGCTACCATGGCAAAACGATCTCGTTCGTTCTAAGGAACTTTCGAGCCCGCGTCCTGCTCTACCCCAGCGCCCGGCTCGAGATCAAGCCCTCGGCGGCCGACATCCCCTTATGGGAGAATCTCGAAGATTTGCGCCAGTCAACACGCTGGCGCGGATACTACGGCGGGATCCGCATCATGCAGGCTCTGCTGATGCGGTTCAGCGACTATTGCATCGAGCAGGGCATCGAACTGCCGAACCGCAATTTCACGATCGAATACGAGTCGACCATACCACAGCGTCTCGGCTTGGGCGGATCAAGCGCAATCATCACGGCCGCGCTACGCGCACTGATGCAGTACTTCGAAATCGAAATCTTGAAACCGGCCCAAGCCAATCTCGTACTCCAGACCGAGACCCGCGAACTCGGCGTCGGGGCGGGTTTGCAGGACCGCGTCATCCAGGTCTACGAGGGTGTTGTCTACATGGACTTCTCCGAACCCCTGATGACGTCCCGTGGTTATGGCGAGTACGTCGAGCTGGACCCGGCCCTGTTTCCCAACGTTTTCGTGGCCTACCGCACCAGCCTGAGCGAAGGCACCGAGGTATTTCACAACGACATCCGTTCGCGCTACAACCGCGGTGAAAAGAAGGTCGTTCAAGCGATGAAACGCTGGGCCACGATCGCCGAGGAAGGCCGCGAAACCCTGCTCGCGGGCGATCAGCCCCGCCTGAGCGATCTCGTGAACGAGAACTATGATTTGCGTTCGAGCATCTATCAGATCAGCGAAGGCAATCAGGAGATGATTCGCACGGCCCGCAAGGTAGGAGCTTCAGCCAAGTTCGCGGGTTCAGGCGGTGCGATCGTGGGAACCTACCGCAACGCGCGGCAGTTCCAGCGCCTGGAGCGCGAGTTCGAGAAGATCGGCGTCGCCGTCGTGCGCCCGCGTATCAACGCCTGAGCTTAAGCTTCAGCTCGAAAACCTGAACTCTCCGCCATTCAGCGACCATCTTCGAGCCGAGCGGGATGGTAGCGGATGCGCCTCATGAGGTTACCTCGGGTTGTTTGCTGATTGGTTGAGCGGTTGAGCCTATGGGGCTGATGCCTGGGAGGCACTTTGGAGTGAACCCCAAAAGTAGTAGCCTGTCCCCGAATTTGTCTGTCCCCGAATTTGTCCAGACAACACTAACCGGCTGCCTCACTGGTCAGGTTATACCCTGGTTGCGCAAGGTTGTCAGTGCATCTGGGGTGCTTTACTTCTAGGAGAGAATGGTATGAGATTGTCCAGACTCGCTGCCTTGTTACTAGGTTCAGGGCTGGTGGCGTTGCCCACGCAAGCCGCGGTCGTTGACAAGTGTCTGAACGAGCTGCGGCTCGTCGCGGTAGACCAACAACGAGTCGAGGACCAGTGCCGGCTTGCGATCGAGCAACTACTAGCGGCCCCCTTGGATCCCGAGATCGCTTCACTACGCGCCGCGATAGACGATCCGGTTGAAGAGGTGCGGGAACAGGCGGCGGGGATCTTGGGGATGATGCTGCTCTTGCGGGCCGAATCACGCACACAACTGACGGCGTTTGGCCCCTTCATGGAGGGGCGGCTAGCCCATCAAACGAGAGAGCGCCGGGTTGGGGCTCTTCGGTTCATCGCCGTGACGGAGTGGAGACCGGGCCTTGAAGCGAGGGCTGCCATCATCACGCTGCTGAACGACCGACATCCGGAGATCGCGAGCCTCGCCGCGGCCGCGCTGACGACGGCACCTCAAATGGATCCCGAGGGCATGAACCTTGTGTTGGAGAAGCTTGAAACCGCTGATGGGGATGTGAGGTCTCGAATCCTGGGGACATTTCAATACAGGAAGGTCGATGACCCGCGAGTGGTGGCAGCCTACATCAAGGCGCTGACGGGGACACACGAGTTACTTCAGGATCAGGCGATGGAAGCGCTGGCGGAGTTGGGGCCCAAGGCCGCGGCAGCGCTGCCGGAGCTGGAGAAACTCGCCGCCCACGAACAAGACGATGCCGTGCGCGAAAAGGCTCGGAGCGCGATTAGCAAGATCCGCACCAAGCGACGATAGATAGATCGTCGAGTCGCAGCTTGCGGCCATACACGGCCTCCAAGCGCTTCACGAGCCCGCCGCCGCCCACCGTGCGCACACCCCGTCTGCGTGGCCTGGCGTAACGCCGCCGTACGGTCGCTGGAATAGGCCGTGACGGCGTCTACCCGATAGCGGCCGTGCCGACGTCGTCAAGAATCCGCGGGCGACGTTGATCGAGAAGGGAAACATGCCGCTCCTGCTTTCGTTCGAGGCTCCTCTGCTGAGCCAGCAAGAGCAGTGATTCCGCGCGTGCGCCTTCGCGCGGGCAGGAAGCCCAGCCCGTGCTCACCGTTAGCGGCTTCTCGAAACGCCGGCTCAGGCGGTCGAACCGCCGCTCGACCGCCCGGTCGATCGAGGCGATCAGATCAGACACCGTTGTATTCGGCGGCAAGAGGCCGGCGCCGGCGAAGCGGTCCGCGCCGATACGTCCAAAATAGAAGCCGCGGAACAATGCGCCGAGCAACGCTGCGATATCCCGCAACACCTCATCTCCGGCGGCGTGTCCATGGCGCCCGTTGACAGTCCGCTGCTCGCGAGGATGAGAGTGGCGTCGGCATCGGCGAAGCGCTTCTACTAGGGCCTTGTGGGCTAGGCGGGTTCGGTACCGCCGCGGGCGCCTTGTCTAGTACGCTAAACCGGGATGCCGGAAGGGGCGACGGGTAATATCCCCTAGGAAGGGACGTATAGCTCGCCCAGAACTAAGTAGCATATAGAAGCACGGAAGGACGCCATCCTGTCTTAGCTCGCTCGTCCGATTCTCGGCGTCGGACAGTTGCATGACAAGACAGTCAGTTTAAGAGATACGCGACCTGGACATCATGGACATACAGCGAAACCTTAGTGAAAGTTAGGTGACATCACCCATTCGCATCGTCGTGCGAACTGCCTACGCTATATGTAGATAGTCATTTAAGTCGGTCTTCCCAAACCCATCCGCGGATTCCATCCCGGGTAGATGGGGACTCCGGGGCCCTTCAACGTGAGAGAAAGCGAAGAACGCTACGCAATCGCGGCCAGTGCCGGAGATGACGGTCTCTGGGACTGGAATCTCGAGATCAACGAGGTCTACTTCTCGCCCCGTTGGAAATCGATGCTCGGGCACGAGGAGAACGAGATCGATGACAGCCCTGACGAGTGGCTAAAGCGTGTCCACAGCAAAGACTTGGGCAGGCTGCCGGGCCGGCTTTCCGACCATCTCCACCGCGGCGCGGAACGCTTTGAAAGTGAGCATCGCGTTCTCCATAGGGACGGCGGGTATCGCTGGATGCTGGCGCGCGGTATTGCCGTCCGCGAAAACTCAGGAACGCCGGTACGTCTCGTCGGCTGGCTGACTGACATCACCGACCGCAAACGAAACGAAGACCGCCTGAAGCATGACGCTTGGCATGACGCGCTCACCGACCTGCCGAACCGCGCCTACTTCAACGGGCAGCTTCAGCGTGCCGCGACTCGCTCCAACGGAGGATCACAACAAGGCTTTGCGCTGCTCTACCTCGATGTCGATAACTTCAAGGAACTGAACGACGGTCTCGGGCACACGGTGGGCGACCAAGTCCTGATCGCCATCGCCAACCGGTTGAAGCATTCGGTTCGACCCGGAGATACGATCGCCCGCATCGGTGGCGATGAGTTCGCGATCCTGTTGGCACGGCTCGGTGAAGAACGGGAAGCGACCCATATCGCCGAGCGGATTCAACATGCTCTCTCGCTGCCGGTCAAAATCGCTGAACACGAGCTTTCGATATCGGTCAGCATCGGTGTCGCACTCAGCTCGTTGTCTCACGACAGGCCCGGAGATTTTCTGCGCGACGCCGACCTCGCCATGTATGAGGCCAAGGCAGGGGGCGGGGGCCGCCACCGGATTTTCGAGAAGGGCGCAGGTTCGGGAATCCGTGGCGAAGGTTTAGGCGCCGCCGATCTGAGGCAAGCCTTTGAGAAGGGCCAGTTTCGCGTCGTTTACGAACCCGCCCTCGCGCTTCCCGCCGGAACAGTCACCGGTTGCACAGCATCCCTGGTGTGGGATCACCCTTCGCGCGGCGCGCTTGCCTGGGAAATCTTCCAAGGGCTGGTCGCGCAACAAGGACGATCAGATGACTTGCTGACGCGGCTCCTCAAGGAGGCCTGTTCGCAAATGAAAGCCTGGCTCGACGCCGGCCTCAGCCCCGGGCGCTTGACGATCAAGGTCAATCATGCCTGGCCGCGGCAGCCGCCGCTGCTGGAAACAGTTCAGAAAACCCTGGCGGCAACAGGACTGGAAGCCAAGGCTCTTCGCATCGAGCTGACCGAGAACGCCCTGCTTGAGAGCAACTCGGAAACTCGGCAGCAGCTTCAGGCATGCGTCGATGCCGGTTTGCAGATCGCGGTGGGCGACCTCGGCATGGAATACTCGTCGCTGATCTACCTCAAGCGGCACCCGATCTCGATCCTTAAGCTTGACGGCTTCCTCATTCGCGGTGTGCCGGCCGACATGCCTATCGCGACGATCACCGGTGGCCTGATCGAACTCGCTCACAGCCTGGGTCTCAAAGTAAGCATCGGAGGCATCACTACCCCCGAGCAACTGGCGTTCCTACGCGCTAAACGATGCGACGAGTTCCAGGGCCCGATGATCAGCGCTCCCGTGGCGGCTGAAGCATTTGAGGACTTCATCCGCCGACAAACCCACCTCAGCGTCAGCGAGCTGGTGTCGAGTGCTTCCTAACGCGGCTTAGCGGGATTGGCCCACCATCTGGCTGCGGTTGCGGACGCCGTCGACACGATGAAGCTCCGTCACCGTACCCACGTAACCAGTGACCTTGCCTGCGTCACTGCGCTGCACGGCCGCTTCGCCAAGAACCCAGCTCGTGCCGCTGTCAGTCCGCTGGAAGCGAAATTCGGCCTTGAAGGGAACGGCATGGTCGGTAGCCTCTTGCCACTCGGTAAGAACGCGGTCACGATCATCAGGATGCATGCCGCGAGCCCAGCCCTGACCGAGAGCGTCTGGCTGCTCAAGGCCGGCGATCTCGCACCAACGCTCGTTCACATACAGGAAGTTGCCTTCTCCATCGGTCTGAAAGATACCGACCGGCGAGAGCTGGGCCAGCGTCCAAAAACGTTCTTCGCTGGCTCGCAATGCCTCTTCGGTTCGGCGGCGCTCATCGACCTCGGTCGCCAGCCTCTGATTGAGCGACTCATCAAGCGGCTCGTCACCGGCCTTGCTCACATGAAGTCCTTCCGAGCCGTTGCGCAGCAGAATGGCTTCATGGGCGGCCGCCTTCGTCGAGACCGCTGTGCACCAAAGATAGTCAGCGTCGGTCTTGAACGTGTTCGCGCCGGCGACGCTGATACAGAGGATGTCGATCCCTCCGGCATTCAGCCACTCCATGGCGGTGAGCGAGTCGAAGTCGAACTCACCGGCGACCAGGATGACCCGTTGCGCCGAGTTGAGTTGATTGAAATCGACGCTGAGATGTCTCTGCAGATCCGCCGCCTGCTTCTTGGAAACACGCTGCAGAAAGTCGTCAACGCCCCAGCCCGCGATGATGGCGGCCGCCGAGATCGCCGGCAAGAACCCAGCCGGCCGCGCCGGGTCGTGGACCGCGATGATCACACTGCGCCCTTCCGGATCGACCCCCAGCAGGTCTGCCTTGAGGCCGCTTTCCTCCGAGACCAGAATGTCTTTGCCGATCAGGAACAGCTTCTGATGAATCTCTTCTAAGAACTCGGCCGGGCTATTGAGGATAACCTCGCGCAAATCGAAGTCGCCCCCCGGCCCCGCGGGAGTGAGCTTCATTTGATCGAGCGACTGGAGCCTCTTTTGCTCTCTTTCGATCTTTAACATTTATACATCCGGACGGTGGGGGGACACCGAACGGGTGTGCCAGGGAAGGCAAGCCTGCGCGACGCTAGGGTTTACGCCTTAGAATATCTCCAAAATCAATAACGCGCAAGTGGAAAAGCAGGAAAGCTTGAGGATCAAAGCGCTCGGAAGATCGAGGCCGGTCTTCAGGCGCGGCGGGCGGAGCGGATCACGACGGCCTCAACAGGCACATCCTGATGCGCGCCTCGAGTCGCCGTTTTGACGTTGCGAATGCTATCGACGGCATCCATGCCTTCGATCACCTGGCCGAAAACACAGTAGCCCCAGCCTTGGGACGTCTTGCCGCTGTGATCAAGAAACGTATTCGTGTCGGCCACGTTGACGAAAAACTGCGCACTGGCGCTGTGTGGGTCTGACGTGCGCGCCATCGCGACCGTGCCGCGCATGTTCGAGACGCCGTTGTCGGCCTCGTTCTTTACAGGCGGATGGCTGGACTTCTCGGAAAACTTCTCGTCGAAACCGCCGCCCTGAACCATGAAGTTTGGGATGACGCGATGGAAGATCGTGCCGTCGTAGTGTCCCTCGTCCACGTACTTCAGAAAGTTATTGACCGTCTCGGGAGCTTTGTCGAGCAGCAACTCGATCTTGATCGCGCCCTTAGACGTGTCAAGCTCGACGACGGGATTCTGTTGGTCTTCCATGGTTTCCTTAAGGTGTGAATACTAGCGCCGGTCTAGCCGGCGCGCCGGACGGATTTGATGATGACGGGCTCTACCGGAACGTTACCGTGCCCCTTGTTCGTGGCGGTGGGAACGACCGCGATCGCGTCAAGCACATCGAGGCCCTCGATCACTTTGCCGAATACCGCGTAGCCAAAGCCATCACCGCGCGGGAAGCTCTTATCAAGCGCACCGTTCGTCTTGTGGTTGATAAAGAACTGCGATGTTGCGCTGTTGGGGTTCGAAGTCCTGGCCATGGCGATCGTGCCGCGCAGATTGGCCAGTCCGTTGTCTGACTCGATCTTGATCGGTGCGCGATTTGGCTTCTCGCTCATGTCGGGCGCGAATCCGCCGCCTTGGATCATGAAGTTCGGCATGACGCGATGGAAAATCGTGCCGTCGTAAAACTTCGCGTCCACGTACTCAAGAAAATTCTTGACGGTAACCGGAGCCCGCTCGGGATTCAGTTCGATCTTGATAGTTCCCTTCGACGTCTCCATCACCACCACGGGCATAGCCGGGGCCTTGGGCGGCGCGGGCTTCGGCTCAACCTTGGGCGCCGGCTTGGGCTCGACCTTCGGCGCGGGCGCCGGAGGTTCCAGCTTGGCCGTCTCGACGGGCGCCGGCTCCTTCACCGGCTCCTCGGCAACGGGCGGCGGGGCCGCCTCGGCTGCTTTCTCCGGAGGGGGCGCCGAGCCACAGCCGGCAATCCCGAGCAGGAACACAACTACGACGAGATACAGCGATGAATATCGAAAACGGATCATACGGAAATTCTCCCGCGAGGCGGCAGGGCAAAAAAGATAGTTTAGCAGTCCTGTCCGCCCGACAACTCACGCCGCGGCGTGCCCGCAGCCCCTTCCCAACACCTAAATCAGCCAACCAATAAACTCAGAGCCGCAGCCGTAAGGCTGCGTTGACCAACCCACTCAATCTCGCAGCCCTTTCCAATAGCTAAATCAGCCGACACCCCAAACCCTCGTTTCACAGAGCCAAAGTCCAGGGCCAAGCGTTTTACGCCTCGTACAACGCCCCACACAGAATGAATCAGGCCCCTTCAGGAACCATGGCTGCAACGAGGGATGACCAATCGACTTCCGGCAATTCGGCATCCTCCAACCAGGCCCCTTCACGGGCCATGGTTACAACGAGGAACGTCCAATCACTAGTGGACTGTCTTAGAGGAAGTTTTACCATAGCGGATGCGATGTGAAGGTTTGGAGTACTTCCA
>JAQBUE010000207.1 GCA_027624045.1 Acidobacteriota bacterium | reverse complement strand
TGAGCCCGGCTGCCAGGGGAACGTTCTACTTTGCTCAATCAGGGGATCTTTCTAAATTGCGTTGACACGTCTTCGTTCTGCTTCGTACCATTTCGGTCCTGACGTCGGCTCCCGCTTCGGTCCTAATTGCCGCCCGATCGCCGCTTACCAAACGAACACGCATGTTCGGAATATTTGAAATTCCCAAGTGAGCCGGCCACCCTACTAAACTGAGACTTGCCTGATTTCAGCCGATACTATGAGATTCTCGGACTCGAGCCCGGCTGCTCGCCCGAGGAACTCAAGCTGGCTTGGCGCGACCTGGCTCAGGTCTGGCACCCGGACCGCTTTCCGGCTAATGAGCGGTTGCAAAAGAAGGCCCAGGACAAGCTCAAGGAAATCAACGAGGCTTTCGATGCCCTGCGGGATCTGAAAGCCGGTCGCCGCCCCCCGAACGCGGAGCCGCGAACGTCCGGGCGCCGCGATGCTCAGTGGGCCTGGGACGGTCCCAGTTCGGAAGCGGAGCGCGATCCGCTCGACTTACTCAGCAGCGGCGTTCATGCCTGGAATCTGTGGCGCAACAAGTATTCCGATCTCACGCCGCGTCTGGCCGGCATCCGCATCCCCCGCGGCGACTACACGGGATTGAATCTGAGGTACATGGACTTGTCGCGGTCAAACTTCTCAGAGGCGGCGCTTTACAAAGCGGACCTCAGCGGCGTGACGGCGGCCAACGCTGTTTTCACCGGGAGCGAGCTCAATCTCGCGACTCTGATCGAAGCACGACTGACACGCTGCGATCTCAGCAATGCCGATCTATTTGCGGCGGACCTGAGCCGGGCTCGCCTGATCGAATGTAATCTGACAAGGGCCAACTTGGTGGCCACGATTCTGGACGCAGCGCACCTTCAAACATGCCGCGGATTGACGGCCGAGCAACTTGAAGTGTCACTGACGGATGGTTCGACCCGTCTGCCGAAGTTGGCCTAACCGGCGTCGCGCGGCGGCTGGGTGCGGCACTCTATACTTGAAACGTTTTCATGAGGATCGATCGATGAGACGACGCAGCCTGCTGCAAATCGGGGGCGCTTCACTGACGCTGCCCGCGTTCCCATTCTCAGCACAAGCCGGGCCGCTGCCCGCCGCCAAGCCGGGAATCACGAATCGAACCGTGATCCAGAAAGTTTGCGCCTGGCCAAACTTACAACTGCTACCCGACGGAACGCTCGTCGCGCTGATCTTCAACCAGCCTTGTCACGGCTTGTGGGAGGGGGATCTGGACTGCTGGGCGAGTGAAGACGACGGCAGGACTTGGCGCTTCCGAGGCCGTCCGGCGCAGCACGAGCCGACGACGAATCGCATGAATTGCGCCGCCGGTTTCGCCAAGAATGCCGACTTGGTTGTGCTGTGCAGCGGCTGGGCTGAGCGGGCTCCGGTGGGGACATTGAGCGGCCCTCACAGGCGAGTGCTGCGCGCCTGGGTCAGCCGGTCGTCCGATGGCGGACGGAGTTGGACGGTGGGAGGCAGCTTTCCCGCTGCTCCGCAAACCGCGGCCGGCCGTGACAACGAGCTGATTCCGTTCGGGAACATTCGCGTGGCGGCGGATGGCTCGCTGTGTGTGGCGTGCTATCTGCGTAAGGGCGACTCGCGAGAGTGTTACCTCGTCCGCAGCACTGACGATGGGCGGAACTGGACCGAGGTCACACCGCTGAACCCAAATGGCAACGAGACGGATATTCTGCACCTGGGCGGCGGCCGGTGGCTGGCGGCTTCTCGTGAGTTTCGGCAGAAGCGCGACGTCCACATCGAACTATTCGCGTCCGGCGACGATGCGCGCGGCTGGCAACGCAGCATGCCGTTGAGCCTGCCGATGCAGGTGACGGGGAATCTGACGCTGCTCTCCGATGGGCGGATTCTGGCGAGTTACGGAAATCGCTGCTGGAACAATTTTGGCGTCGATGTTCGGATCAGCGACGACAAGGGCGCGACCTGGAGCCCACCGATCCGAATCGCCGATTGCCCGCGATCGGACTGCGGCTATCCGAGCAGCGTGCAGCTCGCGGACGGCAGCGTAGTCACGGCCTACTATACCCAAGTCTCCGAGGATTTCCACTACGAGATGCGCGTCGCGACTTGGAATCCAAATCAGTTTTCAGTAGATGGCCGGCCCGCGGGTTGAGCCCCTGTACTGGAGAGCCGGAGCCCGGGGCACGCCATGGCGCTCACCTACATTGGACCGGCTTGTGAACCGGAGTTGTCGGGATACTCTGCGAGCTGTTCCAGACGGAACCGGATCGCGTCGATCGGGTTAGGAAGGTCAATGAGATGGCACTCCCGCTCGTAGACTTCGACGAGCGCGACCACGACTTCCAAGCGATCACCTCGGGCCGTCCCTTCATCGGCGCCCCAGAGGTTCTCGATCTCGCGAAGCGCCTCATCGTGGTCGGCTTCCGTACGAATGGGCTTAACATTCATAAGGCAACCTACAGGCCGGACCCTCACGGCTTCGGCCGCGGCAGCACCGTCAGCCGCACCGACGACGGCTCCTGCTTCGACCGATAAACCCGCTGCGTCGCTTTCTGGAAATCTTCCTTCTTGGCGTTATAGATATCGACAAATTTCTGCGGGTTACGGTCAACCAACGGGAACCACGAGCTCTGCACCTGGACCATGATACGGTGTCCTCGCCGAAACGTGTGATAGGCGTCGGGCATGATGAATTCGACCTTCGTGACCTTGCCCGGCTCGAACGGCTCCGCCTTCTCGAAGCTGTTGCGAAACTTGCCGCGCATCGCCTCGCCCCGCACCAGTTGCTGGTAACCGCCCATCTGCACACCCGCCGGATTCGGGTCGGGATCGGGGAAGTCGCCCGAATAGACGTCGATCAGCTTCACCACCCAATCCGAATCCGTGCCTGTAGTCGAGACGTGCAGACTCGGCGTGATCGGGCCCGCGATCGTGATGTCTTCCTCAAGAAGGTCGGTCATATAGACAAGCACGTCCGTTCGAGAACCGGCGAATCGCTGGTCGTCCAGCATGTGTTCGCGTGTCATGCCGATCGAAATGTTCGGGATGAACGGCACCGGTTTCGCGGGGTCGCTGATGTACTCGTCGTGCGCCGCGTTTCCCGTCTCATCCGGCGGGTCGAAACTGAGTTTGCCGTCGTCGTGAAAATAAAGGGTCTTCTTGGCAACGGCTTTCGGGGGCCAGGTATCATACCGGCGCCATTGATTCGTGCCCGTTTCGAAGACGTAGGCATCCGGCAAATCCAACCCTGCCTCGTCCTTGAGATAGTGCTTGAAAAACGGCAACTCGATCTTCTCTCGATAGAACAAAGATGTCTTCGCGTTGAAAGGGACATTCCCCATCGTGTCGCCGTCATCACCAGCCCACTGTCCGTGATACCAAGGGCCCATCACCAGCATGTTTTGGGCGCCCGGGCTGCTCTTTTCAATCGTCTCGTAAACCTTCAGCGGGCCGAACAAATCTTCGGCATCGAACCAGCCGCCGACGGTCATGATGGCGGGTTTGATGTTCTTTAAGCCCACCCGCAAGTCCCGCTCCTTCCAGTAGTCGTCGTAATTAGGGTGCTTCGACATCTCGTTCCAGAAGGGAACTTGGTTCTTGAAGTACTTCTCGTTGAGGTTCGTCAGCGGCCCGAGGTTCATGTAGAACTCATAGCCGTCGGGCGTCTTGAAATCGAACTGCTTCGGCGCTTCCCGCGTTGGCTCATCGACCGGCATTCCGAAGCGCCAGAAGAAGCGAAAGGCATGCGCCAGGTAGAAGGCTCCATTGTGGTGAAAATCGTCGCCGATAAACCAGTCAGTCACCGGCGCTTGCGGCGACGACGCCTTCATGGCCGGATGTGCGTCGATCGCCCCCATGGCCGCGTAGAAGCCCGGATACGAAATTCCCCATTGGCCTGCCTTGCCGTTGTTGTTGGCGACGTTCTTGACGAGCCAGTCAACGGTGTCGTAGGTATCGGTCGTCTCGTCAATGTCCTGAGGCCCGCTCTTAACCGGCTTGTAGGGCCGCACGTTCACGAACTCGCCTTCCGAGCCCATCCGTCCGCGCACGTCCTGGTAAGCGAAGATGAACAGGTCTTTGGCGAATTCACGCGAGGGTCCGATGCGTGTCTTGTAGGAGTTCACGCCGTAGGGGCTGACGCTGTAGGGCGTACGCGTCAGCATGATGGGATAGGGCTTCGAGTCGTCCTTCGGCGCGTAGATCGAGGTAAAAAGCTTCACTCCGTCCCGCATCGGGATCATGTATTCGTACTTCGTGTAGTTGGCCTTGATCCAAGTAGCGTGTTCTTCCGGCGTCTCTTCCTTGTCCTTGTCGGTCTTCTGGGCGACGAGCGGCGAGCAAAACAAGAGGACAGCGGCAACCGAAAACGAGAGTGCATTTTTGCGCATGATGAAAGAGGATATCCTGATCAGGGCCGGTAAGCTATACAGCAGCGAGCATACCGCCGAGGCAACCGCCGCTGATGGCGGCCACGAAATGAACCTCGCTGTCTTGCTCGACATCTTGCAGTAGTCCGACGGGGCTTACAACGCCGTCCACGGCCACTGAAATATTCGGCTTGAGGCGATTATCTTCGACCAGCCAGTCTTTGATACCCGGGTGGGATTCATCGAGTTCGCTGATGATCTCACGCACGGTTGAACCTTGAACCTGAATCTCCGCCTGACCGGCGCTTAGCTCGCGCATCGAACCGGGGATGAAAACGGTCGGCATGGGTTCAGGCCGGCACGTCTTCTTTCTCCCAAATCGCTTCCATCACGGCGACGGGATTCATCGGCAAGCGGTCCATACGCACACCGACGGCATGGTATACGGCGTTCGCGAGAGCGGCCGGCGGAGGTATGATGTTGGCCTCGCCAACGCCGCGCACTCCATAAGGGTGACCCGGGTTGGGCACCTCGATGATCACGGTGTCGATCATGGGCAGGTCGAGGCTGGTGGGCATGCGGTAGTCGAGCAGGCTCGAGTTCATCATTTTGCCCTCGGGGTTCATGAAGTACTCTTCATTGAGCGCCCATCCGATCCCCTGCACGCTGCCGCCCTGCATTTGACCCTCAACATAGCTGGGGTGGACGGCCTTGCCGGCGTCTTGAAAAGCGGTGAACCGCAGGATCGTTACTTTCCCGGTTTCCGGGTCCACCTCCACGTCGGCGATGTTGCCCGAGAACGAGCCGCCGACGCCGGGAGGATTGATGGCGGCGCGCCCGACGATTGGCCCGCCGCTGGAAGAAAGTTGCTTCGCGAGTTCTTTGAACGTGATGCTGTTTTTCGTGCCGTTATTCGAAGTGAAGACGCCTTTCTCGAACTCGACATCCTCCTCTTTCACGCCCCAGATGCGCGCCACCCGTTGGCTCATCTGATCGCGCACGTCGCGCGCGGCTTTGATGACCGCGATGCCGGTTGCGAAGGTGACACGGCTGCCGCCGGTAACGGCGGTGAATCCCACGCTATCTGTGTCGGCCACCGTCGGCCGAACGTCCCCGACGGCGATACCGAGCACTTCGGCGGCCTGCATCGCGAGGGACGTGCGTGTACCGCCGATGTCGGGCGAGCCTTCGATCAGCATCACGGTGCCATCGGCGTTCACGCTCATGCTGCAACTGGACGGCAAGCCGACGTTGAACCAGAAACCGATCGCGACACCACGCCCGCGATTCGGTCCCTCGAGCGGCGCGTTGTAGTGCGGATGGTTCTTCATCGCCTCAAGAACTTCAACGCACCCGATGCGGGGATACTTCGGTCCGTCGGCGCGCCGCGTACCCTTCGTAGCGGCGTTCTTGAGCCGCAGTTCAAGCGGGTCGATGCCCAGCTTCTCGGCCATCTCGTCCACGATGGTTTCGGTCGTGAACGCCGCGTTCGTCGCACCCGGCGCGCGATAGGCGGCGGTGCTCGGTTTGTTGACCACCACGTCGAAACCATCGATCAGGATGTTCTCGATGTCATACGCCGCGAAAACACACATCGAGCCCGGCACAACCATCGCGCCCGGATAGGCGCCGGCTTCGTACGCCATCCAGGCCTGCGCCGCCACCATCTTGCCGTCGTTCCTGACGCCCATCTTGACCTTGATTCGTGAACCCGGCGTGGGCCCGGTGGCCTCGAATTCGTCGGCGCGGCTCATCACGATCTTCACCGGATGCCCGCTCTTCTTCGATAGAACTGCAGCCACGGGCTCGAGGTAAACAGGGATCTTGCCTCCGAATCCGCCGCCGATTTCCATGGGCGTGACTTTGACTTGAGAAACCGGCATCTCGAGGATGGCGGCCGTCGTGTCCCGGATCGTGAACGAGCCCTGCGAACTGCACCAGATCTGAACCCGCCCATCGTTATTCCAAAGAACCGTTGTGTTGTGCGGCTCGATGTAGCCTTGGTGGACGGTGGCCGTGTTGAACTCTCGCTCGATAACGAGGTCCGCTTCGGCGAAGCCGGCCTCGATGTCGCCCTTTACGTGCTGGAAGTGGTTTGAGACGTTGCTCACCTTGTCGGTCGGCTTCCCGAGTTCGGTGGTCTTGAGATCTTCGTGCAGGATGGGAGCACCGTCACGCATGGCGTCGGGCGCCGTCAGCGTAGCCGGCAGAACTTCGTACTCAACCTTGATGAGCTTGAGAGCCTCTTGGGCGTCGTGGAGGCTGGTGGCCGCCACGGCGGCAATAGCGTGTCCCCTGTAGAGAGCCTTGCCGCTTGCGAGCACGTTCCCGCGCAGAAACTTCAGCGGCATCGCCCCTTCACCGAGATCGACCATCTGATCGCCCGCATCGGCCAAGTCGGCGGATGTGACGACGGCCCTGACGGCCGGGTGCGCTTCCGCCTCGCTCGTGTCGACGGACTTGATGCGAGCGTGGGCGTGGGGGCTGCGCAGAATCGCGCCGTGGATCAAGCCCGACAGTTCGATGTCCGCGCCGTAGAGCGCGCGGCCGGTGACCTTGTCCGCCCCGTCATGCCTCACAGGGCGCGTCCCGATGACATCAAATTCCGTGGTCGATAGCACCATGTTCGGTTCGTAGTTCTGCGTGCTCATCTGGCCTCCTGCATTCTCTCAGCCGCCGCCTGAACAGATCGGACGATCTTGTCGTAGCCGGTGCATCGGCAGAGGTTGTTCGCCAACCACAAACGTATCTTCTCTTCCGATGGATTGCTGTCCTGATCGAGCAGCGCCTTGGCCGCGACAATGATGCCCGGCGTGCATACACCACACTGCAAAGCCGCGCCCTCGAGAAAGCATTGCTGGATGGGGTGCAGCTCGTTACCCATGGCAATGCCCTCGATGGTAGTGATCTGTTTGCCCTCGGCCTCAACGGCGAGCACAAGGCACGAGGTGACGATGCGGCCGTCGAACAGGACGGTGCAGGCGCCGCAGTTGCCGTCGTTGCAGCCTTCCTTGCTGCCGGTCAGGCCAACGATGTCGCGCAGCGCTTCCAGCAGACTTTGGCGGGGCTCGCACAGAAACTCAACTTCCTCGCCGTTGATCTTGGTCTGAACTTGAACTTTTCGCGGCATTAGTTGCTCCCCTTCGCTCGTTGAACCGCGACTTGCAGGGCGCGCCGCGTCAGAACTTCACACAGATGCTTGCGGTAGCGGACTGTGCCGCGCATGTCATCGATCGGCTTGGCCGCCTGCTTGGCGATCGCGGCGGCCCTCGCAATGCTCTCGTCGTTGACCGGCTGTCCAGCGAGCGCCTCGCCTGCTTCCTTGACGAACAGTGGTGTCGGCGCCACCGACGCGAGAGCAACGCGGGCAGACACGAAGTTGCCATTCTCGAGAACGACAGCAACGCCCGCTCCGGCCACGGCGATATCCATTTCGTTGCGAGGGATGAATCGCATGTAGTGAGCGCCGGAATTGGGTTTCGGAGCCGGAAAATGAATGGATACGAGAATCTCGCCCGCTTGCAAGATGTTCCTGCCGGGCGCTGTGCAAAAGTCCTCTACGGCAACCGTACGCTCGCCGCTTGGGCCGATGATGCGGCAGGTCGCATCGAGCACAATCATGACAGGGATACTGTCGGCGCTAGGTGCCGAGTTGCATAGGTTCCCACCGAGCGAAGCGCGGCCCTGGATCTGCGTTCCGCCGATCAACGAAGCAACGTCGATGATGCCGGGGTAGTGTCTCTTGACGTCGGCATTGCCGTAGATGCGGTAGCACGGCACAGCAGCGCCGAGCGTCAAGCCCGCGGCGACGTCCCAGCGGATCTCGTTCAATTCCGGAATCTCTTTGACGTCGACAACCATCTCGGCTGCGCGAGCTCCCGCGCGGAGCTGAACGAGAATATCCGTTCCCCCAGCCAAAATGCGCACTTTCTCCCCGTGCTCGGCGAGCAGCTTTGCCGCCTCGTCGAGCGTCCGCGGTCGGGCATAGTCAAACCACTGCACGGCTCCTCCATAACGGCGCGACCGAATGGGCGCATGCCGTCAAAATATGAATTATACGGCTCGCGATGCTGCGGCGAGAGTTGTCCAATGCAAGATGATCCTGAAAGGAGGGAGTGTTTCCAATACAAGA
>JAQBUE010000206.1 GCA_027624045.1 Acidobacteriota bacterium | reverse complement strand
CTAACCTGAGCGATTCGGTGGTCTGGCCTGGGCCGGCGAACCACCCTTAAACCAAAATGGTAGAACCCCTTGAATGGACTTTCTCACCGCTAGGTTGGACGTATACCTCGTTGCTGGGCTTCCCGTACTTCTCCGTGATCCAAGCCGAAAGTCGATTGAAAGCTTCTGAATAGTGCTGCACCATCTGGAAGGGATGGAACTGATAATGTCCGCTTCGGAACCAGTCGGCCGAAAAGAAATACTTCGCATCGGCACTGAGGCCAGCGACTTCGACATCTCGGTAAACCAGCTCCGTCTCAGTCTCGACATCTGGCTCGGCTTGCTCGGTCGCTTTCACCTGCTCCTTACTCATCCCAAAATCGGCGTTTCTGAAGTCCGCTCCGCGAACCTTCGCCGTCGATAGAACGACCACGATCAGAATGCTAAGCGTCTGAAGCCGCCGGCAACGGAGCATTTCCAAGAGAGGCTGTTCAACGCGGAGAAAAGACGGCACTCGAACTGGACTCATGGTCTACCTCCCAAGTCTGTCGGCAATGCACTTTACCAGCCGCGCCAACCTGCCGAACTTGCGCTACCGACATTGTATCGCTAAGTCTGTGAAGCCCCCTGAACCGTGCTACACCATCTGGAAGGGGGACGGTGTAAGGGAACCAAGTCGCCCGGCCCTGGGTTGAATCGCCGTCCGGCCCCATGTTCAGCCAAAGGACGTTTCTAAAGTAGGGTAAAAATAGATATGCAGAAGCGAGTCAGCAGACCGAAAACACGCGCAAAGACCGGAGGGCGCAAACGTGGAACGCCGAACCGGCGGACTCAGCACGTCGTAGACTTGCTCGCTCACCTCAACTGTGATCCCATCGAGGGACTCGCGCGACTCGCGAAGAACTCGAAGACGCCGCTTGACGTGAGGGTCTCCTGCCTGCGCACGCTGGCGGCCTACTCGTACCCGAAGCCAGCACCGATGAAGGACTGGAGCATGATTCCATTGTCAGCGGTGAATCAGATGCAGGCGGCGATGGGGCTGATCATGGTGCGACACGTGCTGGACCGCGAGACCGCCATGCGGATCGCCGACGACTGGAAGCGGATCAACATCGAAGTTTGATTCTCCCCAGGGCCTTCGCAAGGCTCGTTCCGCCGCGACGCTAGGCCTTTGCGTGTCCGCCCATGAGTCAAGAGCAGGCCTACAGGCCACACATCTTTCCGTACTTGTTTGGGTAGGAAACGTAGATTGCCTTAACTTCATCAGCCGACACATCGAACTCTTTGGCGATGTTGGCGGCTGCCTTGTCTTCATAGGCGCGGGCTCGCTCCATTGAGCCTTTTGCCCAACGCTTCAAATCATCCCCAGAAAGGCCAGACGGCGTATCCTCGGTGGCGCCCGGCCCGGATCTCAGCGCCTCTCGCATGGCGTTACAAATCGCCGTTTCCGATGCGGTTGGCTGGGCCGCTTTGGTGTCCTTTCGATGATCGGTCGCAACAGGCGTACTTGGCGAGCAGACAGTTAGCATCGCGAGCAACGGAACAAAGATGCCGCATTGAAATAGAGTTCGCATCCCGAGCGCAGGATAGCTCTATTGAGCGTCCCGCGCAACGGCGTGTCATGAGAACCCGCCCAGGCCGCCGCTCCAGCGGGGCCATACCTTGGGCCAATGAAGCCCCTGCAAGAGCGCCTAGGGCGTTTGCGGGGCAGGAAGGGCTAGCTCCTGTCCAGGTGGCGCATCACGCGGTTCCAAGCAGCGCGGTTGGTAGGGTGTCTGTGGCCTCATGCGAGACGCCCGACCGGTGTCCTCGTGTGGCGGTTAGGCCTCAGTCGGTGTTGACCTGCAGCGGCTGGAGCCGTCTACGCCTAGTTCCCGCTGGGCTTGGGTTGAAGGCTTTGCAACTCAGCGTGAAGAGCAACCGAGTCTCCGACTTTGATATTCACAGACCGGAGCCAACTTCTGGAGCCCTGCTTCGAAATCTCGACCATGTATTGCCCTGGGGCTACAGTTCGGGTCGTCGGCGTGCTTCCAGCGAACTCCCCGTTTACGAGGATCTCCGCTCCTTGTGGCTCAGAGGTGATCACGAACTCGGCCTCGGACACTAATGCTCCGCCAGAGCTTGTTGGAGAGTCGCCGTGCTTGGCGATTAGGTAAAGGCCTTCGAGGTACCGTTCGAGGGTCCATTCCGAGGATGTTCCGGGCGCAAACAGTGTCGTCAGGCCAGCGATAGCGTCAACGTGTTCCGCGAAATCCGAGTAACGCTCCGCCAGTTTGAGCATCGCCTGCTTCAATGCCTTTTCTGCTTGTTCTTGTTCTGCTGGAGTGGCCTGCGTCGTGTCCGAAACGCCACCCTTGGCGAGTTCCAACTTAAGTCGCTCTCTCTGAAGTCTGAGCTTTTCTTGCTCCAACTGAACGTCAAACGCTTTTTGAGCACGGTCTTCTTGTTTACGTGCCTGTTCATTTTCAAATTGGCGCTGTCGTTCGGCTCGCTCCAGCTCGCGCTGCTCCAGAGCGAGTCGCCGACCAAGTTCGAAAGCCTCCGTAACAGAGTTTTGCGCGGCGAGAGGTCCGCACAGGAAAAGCATCACTGCGAGCAATCTGATCATTGGCGACACCTCCAATGCGAATCTCTTCATTCTCCGTTCGGAGTTCCGGTTTCAGTTTACACCTCCTTGGGTTTTATGCTGCGATCGACGAGCCTGAGCGCTCCCGCGTGATGCGGCACTGAGCAGGCGGCCTGACACCCTGGGGGCCGTTCGCGGCCCCCTGCCTTTCATTGTTCTGACTCGCAAGCCGTGTTCCGGCTCGCGCCGATCTGCAGGACGGAGCCATTCCTGAAGCTGGCGGCTGTCTTTGAACCGGGGTCGCGAAGGATGCGCCCGATGGCCGCGTGAAAGGGCACCGGGTTCACGCTGAGCGCCGTGCAGCAGTGATCGAAGGAAAACAGCGCGGGGGCCCCATCGATCCAGTCTCGCGCGGCCTGGGCGTAGCTTTTGTTTGACAAGGCGTCGCGGACTGCGGATTCAATTAACCCTGCGGCGAGAAGGCTGGCGTCGGCGGCTGTCATGCTCACATGATAGCGGGAGCTGTAGACACAAAGAGGACTCCGCTGCAAGAGACTCCTATAACTTATTGCGTAATAACACCTTACCTAGCTTTGTCCAGTCCGTGACGCGGATCTGGCGGAGGAAGCCGCTAACCTGACGAGAACGTCGATCGCTCAGCAGGCCGGCGTTGCCGCTTTGGCGCAAGCCAACAGCGCTCCGCAAGCCGTGCTGGCGCTACTGCGAGGATAATCCTTCGTAGGTTCTTGGGAATTCACGCCCGGGCTTCGGCCCGGGCGTTTTTTCATGGCGGGCAGGACTCGGCTAGAAAATCAGTGTGGACGGTGGTGGCTTCAGGTAGGAAAATCCATCCGCAGGCCCGAACGATTCATCACAACCCCCGCCGCGATGAACCAAAGCACACTGAGATGGAATACCGGCATGTAGTAGGCGAGGTGATCCGGCAATCCCATTGTTAGCGCCATGCCGGCCACTCCCAACAGGGCCGCTCCCAGCGCCAACCACTTGGGCAGGATTTCCCACTTGAGTAGTCCCAGCGCCAGCACCAGCATGCCTAAACCGAAGAACACCCGCCCGAATCTCACGAGACAGGTAACGTATTCCGTGTCGAGAAGCAGCGCCTCGACGTGGGCGTTGAGGACTTCGGCGGGCTGACCGGCTAGTTCTCGCGCGCCCCACGCGCCGTGGTGATAGTAGAATGCTCCAGCCAGGGCGCTCACCAGCAGGCCCGCGACCCCTACTGAAATACCCGGCCACACGACAACACGCGCCGGCGTCTCCGCCAGTACCGCGCCCAACATCACGAGCGCCATCATCGTCATCACGTAACCGAAGATATGGAGCCGGTACATCCAGATCCAAAATCGCCATTGCTCGAAAATCGCCGCGAAGTCACCCGTTTCGAAAAACGTGCCGACCTTGACCGGCAGTAACACCCATCCCAGCCAAAGCATCGCTGCGGCCACGATGAACAGCCAAGACATTAGATTGGTGGAGAAATCACGTTTCATAGCGGGGCAATCCTTGCCTTTCCCCGGACTGCGAGCAAGTCGTCACGGTGAGTTTCAGCAAACGTAAGTATAGGCGGCTGCGATTCGGCAACGCCAGAAGTAAACCGGACAAGCACCGGTGTTCGTCCCTGCCGTGCCCAGCGGATTCAAGACAGATTCGGGCCGACTTCAAACGTTGCGCCGCGCATAGCCCCCGGGCAAGCTAATCTAAATGCAATGAGCAACCCTCCAACACAACCTTCGCTACCCGAACCATGGCTTCGTGGCCCGCTACCCGGCGTTGACCCGCTCGTTGCTCCCGTCCTTGCGAGCTTCACGCAGGTGCGCGAAGACCTGGCCCTGCACATGGCCGGTTTGTCGCAGCAGCAGATCTGGCGGGAGGCTGGCTCTGCCCCTTCCCTCGGCTTCCATCTGCGCCATATCGCCGGCAGCATCGACCGTCTGATGACGTATCTGATGGGCGATCAGATCAGTTCCGAGCAGATCGCCGTCCTCAAGCAGGAGCCCGTGCCCGGCGCGAACCTGGAAGAGTTGCTTGCCGGCATTGATTCATCACTTGCTCAGGCGGAACACAAGCTGCGGACGATCGATCCGGCGACAATCCACGAAGCGCGCGGCATCGGCAGAAAGCAGCTGCCGACGTCCGTTCTCGGCCTGCTCGTCCACATAGCCGAGCACACGCAGAGACATCTCGGCCAGGCCATCACAACCGCGAAGTACCTCAGACGGACGTAACTGCCCTGAGGAGTTAAGAGTCCGGCAAGTCCGAGAAGCGGTGCAAATCCATGCGCACGCGCCGTCCGCGGAAGGCAACACCCTCCGTCTGGAGGTGCATGCGCTGCTCCAGGCCGCTTTCGCCCGGCAACGCAATGCGGCCGCCCGCCGCCAACACGCGGTGCCAAGGCAGCCGCAGCCCCGCCGGCGCCCGCCGCAGAGCCCAGCCGACCTGACGCGGCGAGCACGGTGGCACTATGGCCGCTGCGACATCACCATAAGTAACGACGCGCCCGCGCGGAATCCGCCGCACGACCCGCCAGACTCGCTCGGCCAGCAGGTTAGGCTTTCGTAGCTGTGCTTTCACCGAAAACCAACTCAGACCCCTCACTCGGCTCGAGCAGCTTGTCGATATCAGCGCCCTTGAACGGTTTCCGTAGCACCGCGCGGTCCTGGCCCGCGAAAAGTTCCTGGTTGTAGATGACCATGCGGGCGTCGACCAGGAAGACGAATCTGTGGACGCGGCCCTGAAAGAGGCGGTACACGTCCAGTCCGCTCTTGCGGCCCATCTGGACGTTGCAGAAAACCCAATCGAAGCGAATCCTCTCGCAAAGATCGAGTCCCTCTTCGAGTGATGAGACGGGAATCACGCGGTGACCGCGGTCGGCGAGATGATACAGCAAGCCGTCTTGCGTGTCGACATCGTTATCAATGACAAGAGCCATAAGAGACTTCGGCGCCGATCGGGATTCGGAAGCCGCACCCGACTCCTCGATGTCTCCCGGCTGCGCCACCGGATACTCGATCTCGATCGAAAAGCCCGCGTCGTGCCCGTTCCTGATACGCATCGAAGCGCCAGCTTTTTCAATCAGAATCTGGCAAACCGCGAGTCCAATGGCCGACGGCCCATCGGAACGGCGCTCTCCTACGAAAGACTCCTGTTCATTCGGCAGGTCCGACACATGTTTCAGGTCGGCGGGCGTCATCGAGATCAGGACGCTACGGTCGAGCACATGGCTGTAGACCTCCATCGCCCGCAGCCCGCGCTCCTCAAGCATGCGCTCGGCGTTGAGGAAAATATTCCGAAAGGCCTCTTCAAGCTGTCCCTCATCCCCGATAACAGTCGACTCCGATTTCGAAAGTTTCAGTCTCAAATCAAGCCCGCGTCGTTTCCAGCGCTGCTTCTGTGTGGCGGCGACACCCTCCACAAGTTCAATCAGATCGAGCTCTGACGTCTGCTGGGAGCGGGATCGCACGAGCTTAACGACCCGCGTCAGGATCTCCAACGCCCGCTGCGCTTCCTGCCCGACCGCGTTCAGGCGCGCCGTCAACAGCCGCGGCTCTGAAGTGTCCAACGAAGGTTCGGCCAATCCGACAATGCGTCCCAAGGGTGAGATCATTTCCTCGGAAAGCCCTTCCACAAGCTCGCCGATGGCGCCGATCTTTTCGCTGCGATGCAGATCCGCCGTCAGCGAAGCCTGCACTCTTTGCCGCAACGAGAGTCCAACCAGGCGAGCGAGATGCTCGAGCCGGCCGGTTACGCTCTCGCTGAACACCCGTTTCCGGCGGCGGTCTTCCACTTCGATCACGCCGAGGCACTCGCCTTCTACTTCAATCGGCAGATAGAGCAGAGCCTTCTGCCCGACCCTTCGTACAGCTTCTTGAGCCACGAACGGACAATTCTCCGCGTCAGGCACTTCGGTCGTGGCGCGCTTGCGATAACAGGTCACGACGCCGCTCATTTCGTGAAGCGAAACCACGGCCTCATGGCTGTCGGTGGCCGCCTGGCACACAAACTTCTGCTGCACGGGATCCAAGATCCAGATGGAACAGTGCGTGGCCTCAGCCAGACCGGGCGCAATCTCGACAGCTTGATCAAGGATGCTCGGCGCGTCTTCCGACCCCATCACGTTCTCCGCCAGGTCGTAGATCAAGTCAAGCTTGCGGTACTGCCGCCGCAGACTCCGATGGACCAATCCTTGTACGAGGAAATACAGGCTGCCACCCGCCAGCAGCGTGCCGAGAACCGTCAGGAATATCGTTGAATAGCCCACCGTGACTGAACCGCCGTCCTCGGAGCATCGGCGCCAAGGGCGGGCCGAATACGCAAAGGAATCCTACAAAGAATGTACCGCAGAACAGGCCGAACCGGTAGTAGCAATGTGTCGCCCCGGAGCGAGGCTACGCCAGCAGCTTTTGGATCACGTTCCCGCCGACATCCGTCAGCCGGAACTCACGCCCCTGGAACTTGAACGTAAGTCTTTCGTGATCCAGGCCTAGTAGGTGAAGAATCGTTGCTTGCACGTCGTGAACGGTTACCTTGTCCTCAACGGCGCTAAATCCCAGGTCGTCCGTCTCTCCGACCGTCTGTCCGGCCCGAATCCCGCCGCCGGCGAACCACATCGGGAAGGCGTCAATATGATGGTTTCGCCCGATCGTTTCGCGCAGTTCGCCCATCGGTGTCCGCCCAAACTCGCCGCCCCAGACAACGAGCGTCTCATCGAGCAATCCGCGTGCCTTCAAATCGCGAATCAGAGCCGCGATCGGCTGGTCGATCTCGCCGGTCACTCTATCGAGACCTTCGTTCAAATTCTGGCCGCCGCCGCCATGGTGGTCCCAGTCCGTATGGTAGAGCTGCACGAAACGCACACCGCGCTCGACCAGCCGCCGCGCCAGTAGACAGTTGTTGGCGAACGAGTTCGCCCCCGGCTCGACGCCATACATCTTCAACGTGCTCGCACTCTCCTGAGCAAAGTCGATCAGCTCCGGCCCGCTCGTCTGCATCCGAAACGCCATCTCGTACGACGAAATACGAGTTGCAATCTCGGGATCGCCGGTTTCTTGGAGGTGGTCCAGATTTAGCTTGCGGATCGTTTCGATGGTTTCACTCTGGCGCTGCCGGCTCACGCCGCCAGGATTCGACAGATTCAGAATCGGGTCGCCGCCGCTTTGAAACGGCACGCCCTGATACGACGTCGGGACGAACCCGCTGCCCCAGTTCAGCGCTCCGCCACGTGGTCCTCGGGGACCGGATTGCAGTACCACGAATCCGGGCAATTCCTCTGACTCGCTGCCTAGCCCGTACGTCACCCACGACCCCATGCTCGGCCGCCCGAAGCGCGGCGAGCCGGTGTTCATGAAAATCTTGGCGGGAGCATGATTAAAGTTTTCGCCGTGGATGGTTTTGACGAACGCCAATTCGTCAATCACCTGCGCCGTGTGCGGAAGGCACTCCGAGACCCATTGACCCGACTGGCCGTAACGCTTGAATTCACGGTGCGTGCCGAGCAGTTTCGGTACCTGCTTCGAAAAGCTTTCCATGAACGCGAAGCGCTTGCCTTCGAGGAAAGACTGCGGAATCTGCTCACCGCTATACTGCTGTAGCTTTTCCTTGTAGTCGAAGAGCTCGAATTGGCTCGGCGCGCCCGCCATAAAGAGGTAGATGACGCTCTTGATCTTTGGCGGGAAATGCGGCGCTTTCGGTGCCAGCGGATTGTCAACTTTGGGGAGGCTGGCGCCATAACTCCGGCCGCCTAGATACGAGCCCAGCGCAACTTGGCCCAAACCGACGAAGCACTGGTTGAAAAAGTGCCTTCGCGTTTGGTTCAGAAGATGACGATCGTCTTGCCCCATGAATCCGCGAAAATTCAATCGTATCATACCACCGTTGTTGCGCGACGAAAACAGAGTTGTCCAATGCAAGATGATCCTGAAAGGAGGGAGTGTTTCCAATACAAGATGATCCTGAAGACGCAGCGGTCGGGGCAGGCGACATTGCGGGT
>JAQBUE010000018.1 GCA_027624045.1 Acidobacteriota bacterium | reverse complement strand
CGCGGCTCTTCCTATGGACGCAAAGGCGAAGGAGACTGCGTTGCGGAGGCTCAGCGAAGAACAACTCCTGGTGGATGGGGTGGTGACCGATCCTCACAAGACAGCGCTGCGTGTAGTTCGAGCCTGCCTGGAATGCGGAGCTGCGCGCCACGTCAGGTACGATGACTTGGAAGCGCCACAGTCGCAACGCTCTTCTTGGCAGCCGCGGCGAGTTCCGCGGGCTCCGGGCCGCAATGAGCGATGCCCATGTGGAAGCGGCAGGAAGTACAAGAAGTGCTGCGGCGCGCGCTGAGTGGTTTGGGGCCCTCGAGTGGAACCAGAGAGATGGGGCAGACGAATCCATTCTCAACGGCGCTTCCAAGGTGGTTCCCCATCCAGGAACCCCAACAGCTCAGTTCTTAATCACCCGACCCACCAAAGTTCGTTTTACCGATCGTAATGGTGCACCTCTACGCTTTGCCGACTACGTCGACAGTCCGCAGCAGTTCAAGGCCATCACAAGGACGGTAAGCCCTACACTTTTCCCCTGCCCCAAAATGCAGCAATCGATGACATGACCATGCTCATCGGCGACCGCACTATCAAGGGCAAGATCAAGGGCCGCGACGAAGCCCGCAAGATTTACGAAGACGCCCGCAACCAAGGTCATGTTGCCGCGCTGCTCGATCAAGAGCGTCCGAACATCTTTACGCAAGCCATCGCGAACATACTGCCCGGCGAGAAGATCAAGATCGTTATCAGCTACGTCGAGCATCTCACGTACGACGAAGGCGCCTACGAGTTCGTATTCCCGATGGTCGTCGGACCACGCTACATTCCCGGTAATGCCACCGGGAAACAGGCCGGCGGGTGGGCACCGGATACCGATCAAGTGCCAGACGCGTCGCGCATCACGCCGCCGGTCACGCGTCCCGGCACGCGCGCCGGTCACGATATCTCAGTCGAGGTATCGGTCGACGCCGGTGTCCCGATTGACGGCTTCATCTCAAAGACGCACGAAATCCTGCTCGAACGCCCCTCGAAAAGCCGCGCTATCGCCCGGCTCAAGCAAAAAGCCGTACTGCCGAACAAAGACTTCATCCTGAGGTACGAGACCGCCAGCGCGAGAATTGAGGACGCCATCTTGAGCTATCAGGCCGACAAGAGCGGCTTCTTCACGATGATCCTTCAACCGCCCGAGCGCTTCACGATCGAGGATGTCACACCCAAGGAGCTGGTCTTCGTGATCGACACATCAGGTTCGATGAGCGGGTTCCCTATCGAGAAGGCAAAGGAAACAATGAAGCTGGCCATCGACGGGCTCTATCCGCGCGACACGTTCAACCTCATCACGTTCGCGGGCCAAACCAAAGTGCTGTTCCCGAAACCTGTCCCCGCCACGCATGAGAACATCCGGGCCGCGCAGGAGTTTCTGGCCTCGCGTAGCGGCGGAGGCGGGACCGAGATGATGACGGCCATTCGCACCGCCCTCGATCCATCGGACTCACAGGAACACGTTCGTATCGTCTCGTTCATGACTGATGGCTATGTGGGCAACGACATGGCGATCCTCGACGAGATTCAGAAGCACCCGAACGCCCGGATTTTCTCGTTTGGGATCGGCAGTTCGGTCAATCGCTTCTTGCTCGAAAAAATGGCGACGTTCGGACGGGGTGAAGCGGAGTTCGTCAGTCTGGAGGACGACGGCTCGGCGGCGGCCCGGCGATTCCATGAACGGATTCGCAATCCACTGCTAACGGATATCTCGGTCGACTTCGCGGGACTGCCGGTGGCCGACGTCTATCCGAAGCGGATCCCCGATCTATTCTCCGCCAAGCCAGTCGTGCTAACGGGCCGTTACACGGGCGAAGCGAGCGGCTCGATCCGTCTGAAAGGAAAGATGTCGGGACGTGATTTCGAACGCACGATTCCCGTAACCTTCTCGCGGCGGGACAAGCAACATGACGTGCTCGCCACGCTCTGGGCGCGCATCCGCATCGCCGACCTGATGAGCCAGGACTTCGCGGGCATTCAGAATGGCTCGCCGAAAGCCGAGGTCAAGGACGAAATCACGCAACTCGGTCTCGACTACCGACTGATGACGCAGTTCACGTCGTTTGTGGCCGTCGAGGAGCGGACCGTGACCGAAGGCGGCAAACCGCGCCGCATCGACGTTCCTGTCGAGATGCCCCAAGGCGTGAGCTACGAGGGCGTCTTCGGCGAGAAAAATGAAATGATAGCCGGCGGGCGGGCCATGGGCCAATCGTTCGCCTCGAATAAATCAGTCCGGAGATACTCGGCGGCGGATTCCGTGGCACCGACTTCACCCCGGCAAAAGGCGCCGCTGGTCGAACAGGAAGCTCAGCGGGAAATCTACCGCCGGCCGAATCCGCCGGGTCCCGCCGGAGAGCCGGCGGCGCAGGACTTCCGGGCGAAGCTTCACCCCAGCTTGGCGGCCATCGTGGCCGCGGGCCAACCCGGAAAGGTCGAGATCGAAGTCTGGCTAGCTGACGCCACCGCGGAAACTCTGGCGGCACTCAAGAAGCTGGGCTTCGAGCAGATCAAGCAGCCAAAAGTCGCAAAGATCCTCTCCGGGCGGATCGACGTCGCGAAAGTGAAAGACCTAGTCGGCCTGGCGGGCGTCCGTTACATCAAGCTCCTGACCCTGTAGGTTGCTCTGATAGCCTCAGCCTCTGGGCGGCCACAAACCGCTCAGGGGCTCTTTTTTGCTCGTGCCTCGCTTCGCGGAACACGAGACACGTCGTCGGCCAGGCTGTTAGGGGTTGTCCAGCTTCCACTGAATCTGCCGCAACATGCCCTGAAACGCCCGTGCATCCGGCGGCGCCAAACGCAAACGGCCTACCCAACGGCGCAATTTTCGCGTTTGCGAATCGCGGTTCTCGGGCTGGCTAAATCCGGCGGCCTCGAGCATCGGAAGCAGCATTTGAATGATGCGGTCGCGATCATCCGCGCCGGCCGTAGCCGGCGTTTTCAAGCTCGGCACGGCCTTGGAGTGCCGCGCGATCTCATAGCAGCACAGCGCCACGGCCTGGCCCAGATTCATTGACGGACAGCCTTGCGAGGTCGGAATCGTCAGAGTCCAATCACAATGGCTCAGGTCGTCGTTGCTCAAGCCAAACTTTTCCGACCCAAAAACGAGCGCGGCGTTACGGTCTTCGAGATGAGTCCGCAAGGGGTGAGCGCCATCGGGAAGCATGCGTTGTACTTGATCCTCCGTCCTGCCCTGCATCGCGGAGGTACCGACGACCAGCGAGGCATCGCCCAGCGCCGAGGCCAGATCAGAGGTCACGCGAGCCTGTTCGAGCACGCGGGCGGCCCCAACGGCCGAGCGCGCTTCCCGGAACGCCTTGTCGTAAGGCTCGACCAGCCATAGCTCGGCAAAGCCGAAGTTCAGCATCGCCCGCGCCGCCGCTCCAATATTGAGGGGATTACGGGGCCGAACCAGCACAACGCGCAACCGATCGTGCCAGCTCACCGGCCTTCAGACCCTTGTGCTGTCACATTCGTCACGGCAGGCATTTCCTTCGACCGCCACTAGTATAATGATTCGAGTATGTTCAACCTGTTCCGCAGCCAAAAGAAAGTCGTCAAATACTTGCTGGGCAGCATTCTCAGCATCACCGCACTCTCGATGGTCATCACCCTGATACCGGGCCTGATGAACAACCCCGACACAACCGGTGATGTCGCTCTCGGGGAAGTTGACGGGCGACCCATCACCGCTCAGATTGTTGCGACTCATATGCGCAGCCAGGGCGTCCCCTCCGATCTGCCGCTCAACAGCGTTATTCTGTCGTCGGCCAGCGCCGTCAACGCGCTCGTCGAGCGAGAGGTTCTCTTGATGGAAGCCGAGAAGCTCGGCCTGTTCCCTGACGACCAAGAGGTGGCGGATTGGCTGAAGTTCCAGATGCCGATGCTTTTTCCAGACGGGGTTTTCGTCGGCAGCGCGACGTACGCTCGGTATGTCCGAGAGACCTTCCGCTTGTCGGTCCCTGAGTTCGAGAGGCAACTTGCGGTCTCGTTGGCGGTCGATACGCGCCTTCGGCGGCTCGTCACAAGCAATATTGTCGTGCCGAACAGTGAATTATTGAAGGACTACAAGAACCGCAACCAGGAAGCGAAGATCGAGTTCATCAAGGTTGCGCCGGAAGACTTCACCTCGCAGGTCGAAATCAGCGAAGAGGAACTGCGAGCTCGATTCGAGCAAGAAAAAGCCCGGCACCGGATACCGGAAGAGCGAACGGTGAAAGTCCTGACGGTTGACGACAGCGGTCTGCCGGAGCCCGAGATTCCCGAAACGCGGCTGCGGCAGTACTACTCAAGCAACCGGGCCGTTTACCACATGCCCGAGCAGGCGCGTGCGAGCCATATCCTATTCACGCTGGAACCGGGTCAAGAGGAGAATCCGGAGAAAGAAGCCAAGGCAAAGGAAGTCCTCAAGAAGATTCGCGACGGTGCTGATTTCGCTGCCATGGCCAAGGAGTTCTCCGAGGATGTTGCCAATGCGGGGAGCGGAGGCGACCTGGGATTCTTCAATCAGGGTGAGTTCCCCGAGGCCTTCGAGAAAGCCACTTTCGCCCTCGAACCCGGCGCCATCAGCGAAGTCGTCAAGAGCGTGGCGGGTTACCACATCATTAAGCTCCAGGAGCACGAGGCCGGCCGCACGCAGCCGTTCGAGGAAGTGCGCGCCCAGATTCAAGGAACGCTACGTACGGAAACATATCAGACGGCTCGCGTGAAGGTGATTGATGAGATCACCGCCGCGGCCCGCGAGGCCGGAGAGGACCTCGAGTCGGTCGGACGCAAATACAATTTCGAGGTAAAGACCTTCGGCCCCTTTAACGTCAACGATCCGCCCCCGCAGATCGCCGGCGACCAAGTCTTCGTCAACACGCTTTTCACGAGTGAACCAGGCACGCCCGCAACCAGCAACCAGGAAGGGGTCACGAAAATCGGGATTGTGACGAGTCTGGAGCCGATGCGCTTGGCGGAGTTCGAAGAGGTCCGCGCTACGGTTCGCGAGAGCCTGCTCGAAGAGAAAACTCAAGGTCTCGCCCAAAAGCGGGCCGAGCAGATCGCGGAAGCGGCGCAGCAACCCGGCGCTACCTTGCGCCAGATCGCGTCCCGTTTCGGATCTCGGGTCCGCAGCAGCAATCTTTTCAAAACGACAGACATGATCGACGATCTTGGGCGGGCCGCCGAGCTCGGCCCTGACCCATTCGAGGGAGATCTCAACGTTGTCGTTGGCCCCCGGAAAGTCGGAGACAACTTCGCGATCTTCCAAGCGGTCGAGCGCAAGGAAGCCGACATGGGCCGGTTTGAGGATCAGCGCGAGAACATCCGCCGGACCCGTCTCGACATGAGAGTGAACGCGGAATTCCGAGTCTACGCGGAGGGGAAAGTCGCCGAGTATGAGGCGGCCGGACGTGTCCACAAGTACGACACTCGGGTTCGCGAATTCGCCGCAACCTACACCCGAAGCCGCAGCTAGCTTGCGACTCTGAGTTTATTGGGTTAGGACCGCTGTCCTAGCACGCGGCTCGGCTGAAAGATGGGTGCTGAGCCGCGAGGATTTCGCGCGGAGAATTGAAGTTCAGGCTCGCCGCAACGCCGGATTCAAAAGCTGGGCGTCCCCAACCTGATCACGTCATCCACCCGCATCATCTCGCGAACAACGAACGGTTCACCGTAACGCGTGTGGATCAGCATTCCGTACTGCCGCGCCGCCGCGCGAATGCGCTCGGCGACCGCTTCCTGCTCGGGAAAAAGATGCGCCGCCTCGGCTCGGGACTCATACTGCGAGCGATAGCAAAGCAGCGCCCGCATACGCCGTTCGAACTGCGCGCTGATGTCAACAACAAACGTCGGACGAACGTCGGCGTAGATCGAAGAGTACAAGACCTTTGCCGGGCGGTGCGGCGCCGCGGCGAGATCGAGCTTTTTGAGGCCCGCCAGAAAGCAGCCCTCAAAGCCGATCTCTGATGCCCGGTAGTGGTCCGGATGCCGCGCCTGGCCATACGGGAGGATGACGACTCGCGGCCTGAGTTCCCAGATCTTCGCGGCCACAGCCAGACGCGCTTCGAGAGTGTTCTCGAGCCGCGCATCGGGCAGATGAAGATTGTGGCGCTCGGCCAGCAGCATCTCCTTACCCGCGGCTGCCGCCTCCTCGAGGCGTAGTTCGGGAGTGCCCCGCGTCCCCATCTCGCCCGCCGTCAAGTCGACGACAGCTGTGCGATAGCCGCGTTCGGCCATGCGAATGAGCGTCCCGCCACAGGTTTGCTCGACGTCATCGGGATGCGCCGCGATCGCCAGCAAGTCAATCGATCTGCTCATGACCCTCCTCTACCCCTCGCCGCGAAGCTGTTGCAAGAACAGGCGCGGACTCCAGCGATGCCGAAACGCTTCCCGGCCATCAATCATTACGACTGGAACCTCGTGATCGTAGCTCTTTTTCAATGCGGCATCAGCATCGATGTCCAGCTCGATCAAGACAAAACCGTGCTCGCGGCGCAAGGTCTCCAGTTGAGCGCGCACCTCTTCACAAAGATGGCAGCCGTCCCGCGAATAAATGGTGACGCTGATCGATTCCCGCCGAGCAGGCGGAGGCTCCGGTCGAGGCTGCATAGGTTCGTTAGTGATGATACTTCCGTTGATACCTGCGACGCGGCCGGCTCCAAATCAGAATGGCTCCGGCTACGAACCCGCCGACATGAGCCCACCAAGCCACGCCGCCCGAATCGCCCATGCCTGTTTCCGCCGCCCCGCTTGCGAACTGAATGAAGAACCAGTAGGCGAGCATCAGCACCGCCGGCACCTCGATGGTGGTGACAAAGAACAAGATCCAGACCAACGTCACGATGCGCGCACGAGGGAACCGCACCAAGTACGCTCCCATGACTCCGGCTATCGCACCGCTCGCTCCGACGGCCGGGATCGCCGACCGCGGATTCGCAAGAATGTGCGCCGCCGAAGCCAACAATCCGCACCCCAGATAGAACAGCAAGAAAGAGAAGTGCCCCAACTCGTCCTCGATATTATCACCGAAGATCCACAGAAACCACATATTCCCGATCAAGTGCATCCAGCCGCCATGCAGGAAGATCGAAGTGAAGACGGGTCCCACTCCCGGCAACAGCGGATAGCGCCCCGCGAGCGCATGCTCGGCCCGCAAGGGAATCGCGCCAAACGTTTCAATGAAGGCTTGCCGCGCCCCAGGAGATTCGACGGCCAGCGAGAACTGGTAGACGAATACGACGACGTTCACCACGATCAACAGGAGTGTCACGACCGGCGTGCCAAAACGGGGAGCGTCGTCTCGTATCGGGAACATTGTGATTAGCCTTGCGCGACACGCTGCGAGAACGTGCGCGAGACGCAACGCTCAGCCGATCGCATCAACTCACGAGCTTCCGGTTCGGTTGCGATTCCGCCGCGCGCGCCCAACGCTCGGCAGTTCAGAGCTGCCATTGCGTTGGCGAACTCCAGGTTCTCTTCTAGCCCGTATCCTCTGAGCAGGCCGCAGCAAAACGCCCCATGAAACACATCGCCCGCGCCGGTCGTGTCGACGCACGCGACCACAAAACCTGGCGAGTAATGGAAGCGGCCCGCCTCAAGTGCCAGCGCCCCGCGCGACCCGAGTGTCATGGCCGCCAGCTTCATCTTGTGCTTAGCCTGAATCAGCTCCAACGCCCGGAATGGATCTTGCTCACCCGTCCAGCGGCCCGGAAACTCCGAAGATGCGATCAAGAAATCGACCAGCGGCAGAACTCGGTCGAAGCCCTCGTAGATCGTATCCACGTCGACCGTTACGGGAATTCCCGCGTCCCTGGCAATCCGGGCCGCGCGTTCCACCGCCGGCGTGTCATGCCCATCGATGTGCAGCAACCGGGCACAGGTGATCTGGTCTTCGTGGATTTGTTCAGGGTTGATGCGCAGACACTCATCGCGGCGCCAAAAAATCGTCCGCTCGCCGGTTTCCTCGTCGACGATGATGTAGGCCGACTGGCTGGCGCAGCCGGCGCGGATCTGAACGTGCTGAATGTTGATCCCGGTTGACCGCAAACTGTCGAGTTGAATGCGCCCGCGCTCATCGTCGCCCACCGAACCGATGTATTTCGTGCGCAGACCTAGAGCTTGGCAGGTGGCTAAGGCGCTAGCCACCTGTCCGCCCGGACTGAGGATCTCTTTGGCGAAGGGCACCTTACCGCCATGCGGAGGGAAACGGGACACCATGAGGATGGTGTCGGTGGCATTCAACCCCACACCTACAACGTCGAAGCGGCGCTCCACAGTCACATTATTGTAGGCGGGATCGGCTCCAGGTCCGGGGAGGAGCGGCGTTTCAGCCGCGCGCATGAGCCGCCGCCGGCCTTGTCGCGAATCGGCTTTAGCGGTACTCTTGAGACTGGAAAAACTTTATGACGGCTCTGAGCAAGATTACAGCGATCGTTCTTGCGGTATTCCTCACGGGAGCGACCGGGCAACTGGCCGCGCAAGCCCGTATCGGCGGTGGTGGCAGAGGCGGCGGCGGTGTGCGGTCAGGAGGCGGTGGTGTGCAGTCAGGAGGCGGGGGCATCTCAGCGGCGCCAGCCAGCCTGGGCGGCCGCTCGGGTTCGGCGCGAGCGCCCCGCGGATCAGGGAGCGGTGCGGCCGGGGTTGGGGGAGGTGCAACAGTCAACCCCCGAGGCTACATCGGCGTATCGAGCGCGACAACTAATGCGCCGTTCACGCAGGCCCCCTCGGCGCGTGCGCCAGGAGCACCGCAAACACCGGCTCAGGCGTCGGCACCGAAGGCAAGCGTGGGAAGCTCGGTTTCTCGAACCTTCGTGAGCGTGCCGCGAGGGCGGCCTTCCATCCCGCCGCTCGGCAACTCGATCCCGCCACTCGAGAGCGGCGGACGGCATGCTCGGGCAGGGATCGATCCGGGTAACATCCGCGGTATTGGCATCGTCGATCTCGACTTCGGCCGCCGTGGTGGTAGGGGCTTCGGCCAGCGCTTCCCCGTCGTTTACCTGCCGTTTGGGTACGGCTATTCCGACTACTCAAGTCATACCGAGCGTATCGTTATCGTCGACCACCAGACCTCAACCGAGTCCAGCGCAAGCGTCGAGCGCGTTCCTCAGCAACCGGCCCCGCAAGAGGAACCGGCCCAGCCGACGGGCGCCAAAATCATCGAACTACGTCCGCGCGACCCCGCGACGGAGCAGGCGGCCCCCGAAAGTGCGTTGCAGGATCCATCCTCGGTCGAAGTTCTGCACGGCTCAGAGGTGGAGGGGGGCCAGGACAGAGCGGTGGTCTACCTGATCGCCCGCAAGGACGACACGATCGTGACGTCGCAAGAGCACTGGATCGTCGGCAACTCGGTTCACTACATCACGCCGCGGGGCGAGCAACGGCAGATCCTCATCGAGAACGTCGACCTCAATCTCAGTGCCCGCCTCAACCGCGAACGCGGCCTGAGCTTTACGCTGGAAGTTCTGCCCGAGAAATAGCCTGCATTTGTGCGAATTCGGGGCTGCGGGCACGGCATGCTGTACCTCTGGATACAGAGTGAGAGCTAAGGGCGCTTGACGCGGCGATCTAGGCATCTCATCCCGTGACGAATCGCCGGCGTGTCCGCTACCATCAGTCGAAAGTCCCGCATGGCGGCATCCCCCCAACCGAGCGGCCACCCGGCCCCGCCCAAGACCGACAGAGCCGTCCTGGCGCTGAGCCTGATCGCCTTCCTGGGCTGCTGTGCGGGTTGGCTTTGGCTGGCTCTTAATTTCCCTGAAACCGGCTGGGACTTCACAGAGTTTTATCTGGCCGGACGAGTCCCTGTCGGCTCGCTCTACGACCAAACAACATTTCAGGAATACGGCCAGCGGCTGCTGCTGCCTTTGGGCATCGATTACTACCCGCCTTATGTGCGTCCAGCCGTTTTCTCGCTACTGCTGCGGCCGCTGATGCTCCTAAACTACTGGCCCGCCTACTGGACCTGGGCTGCACTCCAGTTCATTTGCTATCTGGCTGCCATCTTTCTATTGCGCACACGTTTTCCGTTCGCGGGCGAACTCATCGTCGGCTTCGGCCTGTTCTATCCCGGCATGATGGGCATCGTCACTGGACAAGACGCCCACACCTTCACGCTTCTGCTTACGGCGGGCTTGCTACTGCTGCTCAAAGAGAAGCCCATCATAGCGGGACTCGTTCTCGCTCTTTGCCTCTACAAGTTCAACCTGATCCTGCTCATTCCCTTGCTGCTGCTCGTCAAGAAGGAATACCGCGCCCTGGCCTCGATGGCGGGCGGAGGAGCCATCCTCGCCGCCGCCTCGGCGCTCGTCACGAGCCCCGCTCAATACATCGAACTACTCACGACGATCCCTGAATACACTATCTCGTTTGAACCTGAGAAAGTCATGATCGGCTTCCGTGCCGTCGCTCACGGCCTCGGCTATCCCGTTCTTTACTATCCGTTGGCGGCGCTCGGAGCCGTGGGCAGTATTCTGGCGATGCGCAAACTCCCGATGGCGATGGCGTTCTGCGTGGCCGTGTTGGGCTCGGTGTTAATTGCGTACCACGTAACTTGGTACGATGGCGTCTGCCTGATCATTCCCATCATTGCCGCGATGTCCACCGAATCAAAGCTGGCCAACGCACCCGCGATTTTTCTGCTCTTCCTCTTTCCGCTCTGGCCCTACTCGAAACTCCTAACGTGCGCTTTCATTACGCTTCTTTGGATCGCGCTCGCCCTGCCGGGCATGGCGGACAACAAGCGAAGCACGAACACCGAACCGGCAACAGGCTGAGCCCCAAGGTAGAAGTGGGCCGGGACGCCGTGGCGACGGCGCGATCATTCCCAAACAGGAACCACCGCTAAACTAAAAGGCATGATTCAGATTTCCGGCGGCGCGATGCGCTTCGGCGCTCGAACGCTGTTCGAGGGCCTTGATTGGCTGGTCGGCCCCGAGGACCGTATGGGCATCGTTGGGGCCAACGGTAGCGGCAAAACGACGCTGCTGAAAATACTGGCCGACATCGAGCATCTCGACGCGGGCGAGATCACGCGCCAAAAAGGCGTCAAGCTTGGGTATCTGCCCCAGGACGGGCTTACGCTGGCCGGCCGAAGCCTCTTCGACGAATGCCTGCACGTCTTCGACGAAGCCATCGCACTCGAAAAAGAGCAGGAAGAGCTAGCCCACAAGATGGGCGAGCTCGACCACGAGAGCCCGGAGTATGAAGCCGTGACGGACCGCTTTCAGTGGGTCATCGACCGCTACCAGGCCCTGGACGGTTACACGAAGGAAGCGCAAGTGGGCACCGTGCTCAATGGGTTGGCATTCCCGAACAAGGACTGGGGCCGCCAGATCGAGGAGTTCTCCGGCGGCTGGCAGATGCGCATTGCGCTGGCCAAGCTGCTATTGGCGAAACCGAACCTGCTGCTGCTCGACGAGCCCACCAATCACCTCGACCTGGAAGCGCGTAACTGGCTCGAAACCTACCTCGGCGGCTACCCCTTCTCCTTCATCGTCATCTCGCACGACCGCTATTTCCTCGACATCACGGTCAAGAAAATCATCGAAGTTTGGAACAAGAAGGTACACTTCTACACGGGCAACTACGAGAAGTACCAGACGCTGAAACAAGAGCGACTCGAACAAGTCCGGGCGACCTACAAGAACCAGCGGGACCGGGTACAGCACCTGGAAACATTCATCAACCGCTTCCGCTATCAGGCCACCAAGGCATCGCAAGTCCAAAGCCGCGTCAAGGAACTGGCAAAGATCGAGCGCATCGAGGTGCCCGAGGAGGAGCGAACGATTCACTTCCGCTTCCCACAACCTTCGCCCAGCGGACGCGTCGTAGCTGAGTTTCACAATGTCGCCAAGAGCTACGGCTCGCTTGAGGTGTTCCGTGACGTCAACTTCGCCATTGAGCGCGGCGACCGCATCGCGCTGGTCGGGGAAAACGGCGCGGGCAAATCGACGCTGATCAAGTTGCTTGCCGGAGAAGAACCCCTGACCGAAGGAAGGATGAGTTTCGGCCACAAGGTCGAGATCGATTACTTCGCGCAGGACCAGTACAAAGTGCTTGACCCGGAGGCACGCATACTCGACGACCTGACGCGGCTCGTGCCGCGCGCAAGCGACAGCGAATTACGGGGCTTGCTTGGCTGCTTCCTGTTTTCGGGCGATGACGCCTATAAGCCCATTGGCGTGCTCTCGGGCGGCGAGCGGAATCGGTACGCGCTGGCGCGCGTGCTTGTGAAGCCGAGCAATTTTCTACTGCTCGACGAGCCCACGAACCACCTCGACATGCGCGCGAAGGATGTTCTGCTCAACGCCCTGCTCAACTTTAGCGGCACGGTCGCCTTCGTTTCTCACGATCGTTACTTCCTCGACAAGCTCGCCACGAAAGTTTTCGCCGTCGGCCACGGTAAGGTTGCTACCTACCCCGGCAACTATGAGGACTACCTGTGGCAAGCCGGCCAGACTAACAGCGAGGTCCCACGGACCCCAAAAGTAGCGGTCAGCGACTCGCTCAAAGCTGCGCTGCAGTTCAGCGACGGCGAGCAGCCGCGCCAGAACGGGAAGGCCTCCGTAGAAACCCCGAAGCGGCGGGTTAACCCCATCCAGACCAAGAAGGTGCGAAAACGTGTCGCCGGCCTGGAAGACGAAATTGGCCGCCTCGAAAGCGAAATCAGAGAACTCGAAAAGCGTATGGTTCGTGATGCGGCAGACCACCAGAAGTCAGGCGAGATTTTGACGCGCATGGAGGCGCTTCGTGTTACTTCGGCGGAGCGCGAGCAGGAGTGGACGCGGCTTACCGAGGAGTTGGAAACGGAAGCGTGAGGGTAGAAAGGACGCGGCGGGTTCAGCGACCTGCTTGTTGAGAGTCTGCTAACATCGCCTTGGGAATCGAAACCCACTATGCCGATCGTTCGAATGATAGCCGAAGGAGTGGGTCCGTTCGACAAGTTGGATCTGGACCTCTCGGACGGCAAGGGGAATCCTCATTTGGGCCCCCACATACTCGCGGGAGTCAATGGGTCGGGCAAGACTACGGCGCTGAGAGCGCTCGCGTGGGCTCTCGATCAGGGGAATTGTGGTTTTCCATATAGTGAATGGACTCACGCCGTGTCTGGCCGAGAGATTTCTCGAAGTTTGGTCTTTCTCCGGCCCAATCCAGAGTGTCGCTGGGTCAGAGTCGCAACTACAGATACAGCCAAGGAGTGGCCTAGTCGAGCAACCAAATGGGCCCAGGCGGCCCTGGCACAGATCGGTTTCGTAGACGTCTTAAAGGTACCGCTGTACTCTGAGTCAATAGAGTTCGCACACGGGGAGGAGCAGATCTACAGGTGGATAGCCCTTTACGAAGGCGGTTCGATCAACGCCAACGCATACCTTGATTTCGCGGCCTATGCGCCTTCTCGAGCCCTGCGATTCCTAGACCGGCCTGATCTAACTAAGTTCCCGAAGAACCCAAAGAAGGACTGCCTGTCCTTCCAGGCGACCGTTGACAACGAAGCTATCCACGCTTGGCTCTTGAGCATCTATAGCAAGCGGGCGATCGCGAAGGAGCGAAAGCAACAGACCGAGTCCTACACGCAGTCCATCGGTCGTTTTGAGAACGCACTGAAGTTAGTCTACGGCCAGAATGTTTCGTTCGACGTCGAAATCGAACCGGAACTACAACCTAGGATCCGGCTCGGTTCCCAGACACTCAATTTTTCTCAGCTACCCGACGGTATCCGTACGGGCGTCGCCTGGATCGCGGATTTCCTGATGAGGGGCGATCTGACCGACTGGGACCCTGGACTCAAGGGCAAAAGACCCGGAATTCTACTCCTGGATGAAGCTGACGCTCACCTTCATCCGAAGTGGCAAAGGACGCTGCTTCCAGCTATGCGAAAGGCCTTGCCCGACGTACAGATCATCGTCACTTCGCACTCGCCGTTCGTTATCTCGTCGTGCCCCGGAGCCCGCATCCACGTTCTTGAGATAGACGACAAAGGAAAAGCCCATGCGCGGCCACCCGAGGATGCCCCCGTCGGCCAGAGCGTAACGGCAACACTCAAGGACATCTTCGGCGTGCCTAGCGAGTTTGACGTTGAGACAGAGCAGCAACTGGACGAATGGAATGATCTAGTAAAGCTGGAGGCAGCCGGGAAGCTCTCGAAGAAACAGAAGACGGAACTGCGAAAGCTGGCGAAGACTTTGTCGTCCAAGGGCGAGGAGTTACGGTTCATGGTCGAGTCACCGCCGAAGCTGTCTCAGTCGCTCGCGAAGTCGCTGACCGGCAGCCTTGGGAACTCCGGCAATGGCGGCCCGTCTCGGAAGCCCCCTCGCCGATCCAAGCCGAAGAAAGCGGTTGCAAAGTAGAGCCCGATGGTCCGCCTCGGCCGGCGTCCTCCCACGCCCAAGGGTCTAACCCGCAATAAGACGAAATGGACGGACCGCTGGCGACGGATTCGAGACGGCAAGGCCAAAGGTGACTGGGCCACGCCTGCCGCGAAGAAGATCCTGCGCGATGCGCTCGAAGACCTAACGCATGGAAAGTGTTCGTTCTGCGAAGGCAGGCCACGCGCAACCGGCGATGTCGAAATCGAGCACTACATTGCCAAGACGACCGACATCGACCTCGCGTTCGAATGGGCTAACCTCCTGCCCGCCTGCCACAACTGCAACCGAACGAAAGGAAACACGAATTCACCCGGCACAGCAATCCGCCCCGATGAAGACGACCCAGAACTCTACTTTTGGATCAACCCGGCGAACGGCGAGCTAGAAGCTCTGTCAGATTCAGACGCCGAGATGGCCGAAAGTGTCCGACTGACCGTTGAACTCTTCGATCTGAACCGGGGTGAGCTCTGTGTCAACCGCGTTCTCATGATGGAGACAGTGAAGCGATGGCTGAACAGGGTGCGGGAGGTCGGCGAAGAAGTATCGCCCGATCTAGAAGAAGAACTGCGTGAGTTCGTCAACCCCAGGACCCACCACAAGCTGGCGCTTCGCCAGGTTCTCAAGCAGGCTGCGCTCGCTGACCTAGTTGAACTAGACCGCCAACGCTTCGAGCGGCGGGCAGGCTAACCCTCGCGCTAGATCTCGTACAGGTCCTCGCTGAAGATCATTCGTGGCGATTCAGCCGCAAGACCCGGAAGTAAGGCTTGTCGGTCTCGTCTGGGTCCATCGTGAACGCCTGCTCAGTCTTCGCTGGATCGTAGTCCCGCCACAACCAGGTGAGAGCTTCCGGTAACCGCGCGTCCCCGTGGGTCGAGTTGTGCTGGGCATTGCCGAATATGAAGCGGAAATCGTACTCGCGCATCTTCAGCGAGTTCGCGAGTTGAATGTTCTGCAAGGGCCAGCTGCCGTGGTCGTTCTCGAGATCTTCGGAGCCATCCTCCATCCAGACACGGATATTTCTCTTCTTCTCTTTGCGAACCATGCTGGGGTAGAAATGTCCGCCATCGAGAACGTCGTCGCCTCTCATGTCTTTCGAGCGCCAGGCGATGGCGGTGAAGCTGCCGACTCTTGACAGGACGCGCGAAAACGAATCCGGCAATAGCCAGGCAGCAGTGAATGAGCAGATGCCACCCGAGGACTGTCCGCCGATAGCGCGGCTGTAGGCGTCGCGGCGGATCTTCTGGCTCTTTTCAAGTTGCGGCAAAATCTCGTCGAGCACAAAGCGCGTATAACGGTCAGAGACCGTATCGTATTCGATCGACCGCATACGCTCATCGCGAACGTATCCCGGGGCGATGAGCAGATGCACCATGGGCGGAATCTTGCCCTGCTGGACAAGGTTCTCGGTAACGGTAAAGAGACGAGACGGTGAGTTTCGCATCGCAAAACCCTGGCCATCCTGCCACACCATCAGTACCGCGGGTTCGCCGGGCTCCACGCCTGGAGAAGTGTAGTACCACCAATCGCTTTTCATGCCCGCATAAATCTTACTCACGTGTTCGTATTTCCGTGACAACTTTCCTTGAGGAACACCGGGCCGCGGATAGTGTTCAGGCGTGTAGGCCCGGACGTCGGTGCGAGTGAAGGGTTTGCCATCGACGACGAAGTAGAAGGCGTGCGAAGTGCCCGTTTCCACAAGGGTCTGTGCCATCCAAAGCTCGCCGCCCGGGATACGCTTGAGACCGTAAACCGGACGGTCATCGACGAACAGCAACGGCGGTTCCACTGAACGTACCGCAAAAAGAAAGTGAGGGCCGTCGGAGATGTGGGCTCCCTTGGCGAGGGCCTCGGCGCCAAGCTCCCGCGAGAGTGTTTGACCGAAGGCCGCATCCACCGACTCGGCCGCACGCGCAATCAGACTCTTTTCGACCGCGGGGTCAGCCGCTCCGGCAGTCCATGAAAGAGCAATCACTAGTAGCAACAGGCGCATCATCCTACGGTTCCTCCAAACCTTTTCGTCCCGCGCGGCGACCCAGCTCGGATCGCATTACGCTCCCGAACGATAGCATGTCTCCGGCTAAAACTCTCGGGAGAAATAGCACCATCCCACAACCATCCTCCACGGCGCTACAATTCCTCACATGCATCGTCGATCCCTGTTGAAATCATCCGCCCTGGCCGCCGGAGCCCTGCTTGGCCAAGCCGCCCCAGCCGCCCGTGCCGCGCCGCCGAAGATGAAGATCACGCGCGTGCGGTACTATCACAACCCCGACGGCCGCCCGATCTTCAACCAAAGCAGCAACGTCATCACGGTCGAAACCGATCAGGGCATCACCGGCATCGGCGAAGGCGGCTCGAAGGATACTGTCGAGCAACTCGCCGCGATGATCATCGGCGAGGATCCGGCGCGCATCGAGCATCTTTGGCAGACGATGTACCGCGGCTATTTCTACCCACCGGGCCGCGAGAAGATCCATGCCCTCGGCGGCATCGATATGGCGCTGTGGGACATCAAGGGCAAGGCCCTCGGCGTGCCGGTCTATGAGCTACTGGGCGGCCTGGCGCGCGAGCATGTCGAGTGCTACTCGACCGGCTACCCAAATCAGGGCAGTCTCAAAGAGACCGCGCGGGCCTGCATGGAAGCAGGCTTTCGGGCCTTCCGCACCAGCGTCGCCGGCCCCGGCAACGGCTCCGACAAAGGGTTCATCTCGCAGCGTATGGTGAACGAGACCTATCGCCTCTGCCAGCAGATTCGTGAAGGCGTCGGCGACAGCGGCGACTGGGCCATCGACTATCACACGCGCCTCGACGTGGCCGATGCGGTGCGGCTGAGTTCGCTGATTGAAGACCTAACGCCCTACTTCGTCGAAGACCTCGTTCGCTCGGAGAATGTGGCTGTCTACAAGACGATTCGCGAGAAGGTAAATGTGCCGATCGCGGTGGGCGAGCATTTCGGCGACCGCTGGGACGTGAATGAGCTGATCGAAAACGACTGGATGGACTACTCGCGCGTGAGTATTCCGAACTCAGGCGGCATCACCGAGTTCATGAAGATCGCGGCGCTTTGCGAGACACACTACGTCGGCCTGATCCCGCACTTCACCGGGCCGATCGGCGAGGCGGCGCTTGTGCATTGCTGCGGCGTGTTCTCAGGCCCCACGATGATGGAAATGACCGGCGACGGCAATCACGAGCTGCCGCACCTGCCGCAATGCTACGACTTTCGTAGCGGGAAACTCTGGCCGAACACGCGACCCGGACTCGGCGTCGAGTTCGACCCGAGCCGTACCACGCTGCTGGCGGAAATCACCGAACACTCGCGGCCCATTCCGCTGTACCATCGACCGGATGGGTCGATCACGAATTGGTAGGAAAGGCCGCGGACCCGAAACCCGGGGTTCGGGCTACGGGCTCTACCACTGCGCGGGAATAGCCGCGGCCGCTAAGAGCCGGGGGGCGTGCTACGCGTCCGCGGGGCCGACGAAGGCTCGTTACTGATATCCTTAGACCAACGAACGAGTACGCGGAAAGAGGGAAGCACCGCACCCCCAGAGCCCTTAAGTCCGAGCCGTTTCCTGGCCTCGTCGGCCGGCTATGAAGACCCTCCGATTCCTGCTGCTGTTGGGTGTCGGGGCCGTGCTCGCGGCCGTCGTCAGCGATTACATCGATACGCGCGAGGCGAATCTGCGTGTTCGCGTTATCCCGCCTGACAGAATTCCCTCCAACCTCAACACGCAGTCCGGCAACTGGCAGTGGTCACAATCGGTGAGCGGCAATCGGGCCATTCAGATTGTCGCGGGCGCCTATCGCCAGGCGAACGAGAGCAGCGGACTTGAGCTCGATGATGTCGAGCTGCGCATTTTTCACGACGACCGCGGCACGTACGATCTGATCCAGACCGCCGCGGCTCTGTTCGACACCGCGGCGGAACAACTCCATAGCGATGTCGACGTTGTTATCACACTGGGCATCCCGGCCGGGTCCACTGCCGATCCCTCCAGCCATCCCACCCGCATCCACAGTTCGGGCATAACGTTCGAGAGCAAGACCAGTATTTGCAGGACCGAAAATTACACTGAGTACGAGTTCAAAGGCGGACGCGGCTCCTCGACGGGCGCGTACTACGATCCCAATCGCCGCTTCTTCCGTATGGAATCCAGCGTCTCGATCGAGCACTTCAGCACAGGAGCGGGGCGGCCCGCGGCTCGTGTTCACGCCGGCCGCTTGACGCACTACGAAGACGAACAGCGCCTCGAATTCGATGGAGGCGTTGATCTCGAACGCGGCCTGGAGAAGCTGACCGCCGAGCGCGCAGTGGTGTATCTGGCGGGCGGCGCCGCCCGCCGCGTCGAAGCCTGGAGGGCATCCGGCTCGAACGCGCAACCCACACGCACTGTCACTTACAGCTCTGACTATCTCGATGTGTTACTCAGCGAACATCAAGCTCTTGAAAAGGTGAGCGGATTGGGTTCGGCTCAGCTTGAATCGCTCAGCGCCGGCTTGCGCCTGCAGGCCCGAGGAGGCCGTATCGACCTCAATTACCGGACCACCGCCCCAGAGACGGCCGAAAGCCTGCTTGAGACGGTCCAACTGCGCGGCAAGGCGCGGGTTGAAGAACGGCCCCTGGCGTCCAAGCAGGTGAGCGCGCGGCGACTGCAGGCCGATTGGATTGAGCTTCAAATGGCTGAGAATGGCGAGGATCTAGAAACGCTCTTGACGCACAGCCGCGGCCGTCTGGACCTGCTACCGGCACCAGACGCGGGCGTCCGGCGGCATCTGGAAGCCGACCGTATCCGTGGACTCTACACCGCCGGGAACCGCATCGAGCAACTCCGCGCCTCGGGCAAGGTCGAGATCGAAAGCGTCGCAGCCGGCAGCCGCGAGGAGAGCACGCCACCCTTAAAAACATGGAGCGAAAACTTCGAAGGCCTTTTTAGTCCCGAGACGGGTTCGCTGCGGAGGATCAAACAGTGGTCCGGCTTTCGCTTCGAGCGCGGACTGCGCAACGGCCACGCCGCCGAAGCGCTCTTCAATACCGTTTCCAACGAGGTCGAACTCAAGAACGAAGCCGAAGTGTGGGACCCCTCGGGCACGGTTCGCGCGGATGTCATCCTACTCGACGAGAACACGGGCGACTACACAGCGCGTGGAGGCGCCACGTCGAGCTTCACCGAGTCCGCACCGGAGAAACCAGCCGCCGCAGACGGCAATGACCTCTTCACGCCGGGCAAACCCGTTTTCGCCGGCGCCGATGAGATCCTATCGCAAGGCAAGACAGGGGCGCTGATCCTGAGCGGCGACGCCAGACTGTGGCAAGGTCAAGACCGCCTCGAAGCCGACAACATCGAAATCCGGCGCGCTGACAAGAACCTAAGAGCTGACCGTAACGTAGTGCACTATCTGCGCGAAAAAGGTACGAAGGCATCCCCGCCCGGCCCCCCGGGCAGTGACCTCGTGCAGATCAGATCCTCGGCAATGAACTACGACGAAGACCGTGGTCTCGTCAACTACAGCGGCTCCGTGGTATTCCAGCGCTCGAACCTAACGGTCCGGTCCGATCGGCTCGAAGCACACCTGAGTGCCGAGGGCGAAGGCTCCCAAAGCCGCCTCGACAAGGCGATTGCGTCCGGCAACGTCAATATCCTGGAGGGTCGAAATCAGACAGAATCATCGCGGACGGCGTTCGGACAGACGGCCGAATACTTACCCGGCAAGTCCCAGGTTATTGTGAAAGGTGATCCCGCGCACATCAAAGACGGCGATCGCGGGCGCACCGAGGGCCGGCAATTGACCTACTATCTAGACGATGATAGGCTGCTCGTTCAGGGCGGCCCTGATGAGAGGGCGCGCACCCTGCGGCGCAAGCGCCCCTAACCTTCGCATGAGCCAACTAGGCACCGAGAGCATCTCGAAGAGTTACCGCGGGCGCCGGGTGGTGCGCGAGGTGACGTTGGCTGTACATTCGGGCGAGGTCGTCGGGCTGCTCGGTCCTAACGGCGCCGGCAAGACGACATCGTTCCATATGATCGTAGGGCTCATCAGTCCCGATTCCGGCCGCGTGCTGTTCGACGGCAAGGACATCACCAAAACGCCGATGTACCAGCGCGCGCGGCTCGGCATCAGCTACCTACCCCAAGAGCCCTCAATCTTTCGCAAGCTCACGGTGGAAGAGAACATTCTCGCCATTCTTCAGACCTTGAAGCTGAGCCGCCGCGACCGCCGCAAGCGACTCGATGGCCTCATCGAAGAACTGGGGCTCGAAACCGTCCGCCGCAACCGAGGCTACCAGCTCTCGGGCGGCGAACGCCGCCGGGTTGAGATCGCCCGCTCACTTGTGATATCGCCGGCGTTTCTGCTGCTCGACGAGCCCTTTTCGGGAATCGACCCCAAGCAGGTCATCGAGCTGCAGCGCATCATCTCGCGGCTTCGGGATTCCGGCATCGGCATTCTGATCACCGATCACAACGTGCGAGAAACGCTGAACGTCACCGATCGCGCCTACATCATCCACAACGGCAGCGTATTCCGCTCCGGGCCTCCGGAGGAACTGGAATCCGACCCGGAAGTCCGCCGCGTTTATCTGGGCGAGTCCTTCAGTTTCGGCATCCGCCGGCCTGTCAAGGAAAAGCAACCCCTCTCGCAGTAGCGGCGCCCCGGGAGGGAAACCCCGGCTTGCGCCCACAAATCCGCCTATAAAAGAGGAGCCTATTGAGGAAAGGCGGTTGCAGGGGGGATGGCGTGCCGAGGCGTGAGCCTCCGAAAAAACGATTGGTATACTAATTGCGTCAGCCATGGCTCGCGGCGACCTCGCCATGTTAATGCAACAAAGGCTAGGCCTTAAACTCTCGCAAAAGCCGGTCCTCACCCAAAGCCTCCGCCAGTTGGTTAAGCTTCTGGCTCTGAACAAGCTTGATCTCAAGGCCGAGATCAACCAAGAACTTTCCGAGAATCCAATTCTTGAGATCGGAGGCGACCTTGATGACGATTCCGAAGGCGAGGCGGCCAGTCCGGAGCAGGAGGCCGCCGATACAGCCGCTTCGGAGAACGAAGTCGACGAGGTTTCCGACGATCCGTTCAGTGAAATCAATCTTGCTGAGTTTTTTGACGACTATCTCGATGCCGGCCCGCACGCGCCGGCCGGCGAAGTATCAGAGAAGCCGTCGTTCGAGACCTTTCTTGCAGAGCCTTCAACCCTCAGCGATCACCTGGAGTGGCAACTCAGCATGTCGCGCGCCACGGAAGGTGTTGTAGCCGCTGCCGAAGCCGTCATTGGCAACCTGAGCCCGGATGGCTACCTGATGGCGAGCCTCGACGAGATCCGCGAGACAGCCGATGTATCGTACGAGGATGCCGAGGCCGGCATGGTGCTCGTCCAGACCTTCGACCCTAGCGGCGTCGCCGCTCGCGACCTGCGCGAATGCCTGCTGCTTCAACTCAGGGAAAGCGAGCCGGAAGACGGTGACGCCATGGTTATCGTACGCGACCACTTCACGGATCTCGAAAACCATGATCTGGCGACGATCGCGAGGAAATCCGGCAAGACGCTCGAACACATCGAGCACGGAGTCGCAGTCATCAAGACCCTCGACCCCAGACCGGGGCAACGATACGCCGCGTCGGAGAACCGGCTTATTGAGCCGGACGTCTATTTCGTCAAGTCGTCTGACGGTTTCCGGGTCGTGCTGAACGAGGACGATCTCCCTGATTTGAAGCTCAACCGCGGCTACCGACGACTGCTGGGCAAGGGTCAATCGACGAAGGAAGTACGCGATTACGTTCGTGAGCGCTACCACTCAGCGATCCAGTTATTGCGCAACATCGAGCAGCGCCGCCAAACGATTCGCTCAGTCTGCGAAGCGATTATCCGGCGCCAGAACGGCCTGCTTGCCCACGGTCTCGACTACTTGCTCCCGATGATGATCAAGGATGTCGCTGAGGAAATCGGCGTCCATCCTTCGACGGTCAGCCGGGCCGTGGCGAACAAGTACGCCCATACTGAACATGGCGTCTACGAACTCAGGTTTTTCTTTTCCGAGGCCGTGCAAGGCCCGGCCGGAGCGTCACTGCCCTTGATGCTGCTGAAACGCAAGGTCAAGCAGATGATCGAGCAGGAAGACTCAGCGCGGCCGCTCACCGACGAAAAGATCAGCGAGGTTCTCAACGGGAACGGAATCTCGGTAACCCGCCGCACGGTGGCCAAGTATCGTGAGGACATGGGGATTCCGTCAACCCACAAGCGAAGGCGAAAATCAGTCGCCTCGCACTAGGAGGTTCATCATTTCATGAAGGTCAGTTACACAAGAAGGCTGACCGGCTTCAGCGAGACACAGGAGCGCAAGCTCGGCGTCAAACTCAGCAAGTGCCACAGGATTCTCGGCAGTAATCATAGCTTGGAAGCGCACGTAAGATTCTCGCGCCAGCGGCATCTGTTCGATGCCGAAATCACGCTACGCGCGCTGAATCATACTTTCGTTGTCAATTCGTCGAACACGGACGCCTTTCTGGCGGTGCAGTCGGCCGCCGATAAGCTTGAGCGGCAGGCCGCCCGCAACAAACACAAGCTAATCGACGTCCGCCGGCATACGAACCAGCGGATCGTTCCGCCGCAAGCCCTGGCCGAGGAATCGCCCGAAATTGAGCCGCGGGCAGAATCTCGCGCCAAAGTGAAACTCGTTCGAAGCAGCGGTGTCGCCCCGAAACCGATGACGGTCGAGGAGGCAGTACTTCAGATCGAAGAGCTCGACCGCGATCAGTTCACTTACCGCGACGCTGAAAGCGGCGGACTGCGCGTCTTGCTGCGGAGGCGCGACGGCAAACTCGAACTCGTCGAAGCGGACTAGATCGCCGGACCCGCCATCATGAATAAGCCTCGGCGTATCGCCAAGACACAGCCGCCCGTGGTCGCTCGTCCCCCGCCCGATGCCGGGGTAACGGGTGGGTATGAGCTGGTCATCATCACCGGCCTCAGCGGGTCAGGAAAGGGCTCGGTCCTCAAAGTCTTCGAGGACATGGGTTTCTACGCCGTCGATAATCTCCCGATCGATCTGATCCTGACCTTCGCCGAACTCTGCCGTCAGTCCCCCGAGATCTCGCGGGCGGCGCTTGTGGTCGATATTCGGGAAGGTGAGGCACTTCGCAAGTTTCCGAAAATTTTCCAGCAACTCAGAAAACAGGGGCTTGCGTTCCTGCTGTTTCTCGAAGCCGGTGACGCAGTTCTGCAGCGCCGCTTTAGTGAAACCCGCCGCCCGCACCCGCTCGGAGGCAGGAGATCGGTTCTTGGCAGCATCCGGGCCGAACGTAAAGCCCTGCAACCCATCGAAAAACTCGCGGACCTGATTCTCGACACCTCGAAGTTCAACATCCACGAGCTGCGCAGGCTGATCGTGGCACGCTTTCGAGGGGGGCACGAAGACCCTCCGCTGCTCATCGCCATCAACAGCTTCGGTTTTAAGCATGGCCTTCCCAGCGAAAGCGACTTGGTATTCGACGTGCGATTCCTGCCGAACCCCAACTACGCGCCGGGCTGCAAAACCCTCACCGGCAGGCACGCCAAGGTCATCCACTACATACGCTCTTTTCCCCAGACCGGGGAGTTCATCGGCAGAATCTCCGATCTGCTGCTCTACCTGATCCCCCATTACGTCCGCGAGGGCAAGAGCTACCTCACAATCGGCTTCGGCTGCACGGGTGGGCGTCACCGCTCTGTCATGATCGCCGAGGCAGTCGGCCGCAACCTCGAAAGCGCCGGCAGCGAGGTCAAAGTTTCGCACCGCGATATCAAGAAGACCTAGCCGGCGTAGCCCACATTCCTGACGACCTGGCGGTCGAATAGAGACGAAACACCGAGGAGGCCGTCTAATGAAGGAGTGAGCGGCGCGGGCGCTTAACGTGTGGCCGGGCGTTTGCATCTCGGGTGGGCCTAAAAGGTCGCTTGATATAATCGAATCAGTTCGTGGGAGAGTTCCGATGAAGCAATTTCTATTGGTGGCATGCGTGCTTGTGGCGGCATCCGTTCTTTTCGGCAGCGAAAAGCAGGCTGAAGCATTTCGAAAGGCTCCGCCGGAGGTAGAAGAGGCAGTGCGGGCGAGGGTGCGGCTGTTCTACGAGCTCTTCAAGGAGGGTAAGTTTCGCCAAGCCGAGGAGTTGGTCGCCGAGGAATCGAAGGACGTCTTCTACAACACGCAGAAAAAGGCGCTCCTGGGATTCGAACTCAGCAGCATCACCTTCGACGACGAATTCAAGGAAGCGAATGTCCTCGTGAATGTCGACACCATGTTCCCTCTGATGGGTGCGACGCCTTTCAAGGTGCCCATCTCTGGAACGTGGCGCTGGATCAATGATAATTGGTTTCTCTACATGGCACCCCATGGGAGCAAGGGCCCTTTCGGCGAGATGAAAGGTCAGAAAGCTAGTCCGGGTGAAGCCGCTCTGGTACAAGGTGCTTTCGCGGGCGCAGGTGAGGGAGTCAAGCCCGAAAGTTTCAGTCGTATGTATGCGACGAACCGCAGCCAAGTCAAGTTCCCCTCCAGCAACGACAGCCAGCCTGTCGAACGCACGGTAACCTTCGCCAATATTGGCCCGGCCCGCCTTACGCTGAAGCTTGAGGGAGCTGAGATCCCGGGGCTCGTCGTGGACGTGGGGGAAGGCCCGTTGGAACCGGGAGACCATCGACAAATCATCTTTCGGTACCACCCTGAGATCGCACAGCTTGAGGGAGAGCGGAAGATCATGTTCGGCGTGTTGCCCATCATGCGCAAGTTTGGCATTAAGGCGACCTTCCAAGAACCACCTGGCGCCCGCTCGGCCGGCCCGGCCAACACGAGCGAGCCCGCGGCTGCGGCGGACACGCCTGCGAGTGTACAGCCCGCCCCAAAATAGGCGAGTTGCCGTTCTTCAACCGCTCGACAGCGAGATCGGAGCTGATGTCATGCTCCGCAAGCCGCGGTTTCTCAGCGCTTAGCAAGATGAAGATGGGGGGCGCAGGCCGGTGAGGGTTTACCGGGCGGGGCTTCCATCCTTCGGCCCCGCTGTGGGCCCGGCATGCCCCGCCGCTATTGGCTGCGGTATGATTTCGTCCTTAGGTGGCTAGATAGGCAGGCTAAGGACACGCCAGATTGATCGTGCTGACCGGACTGCCCGAATCCCCAATTCGAACCACCAGCGACCGTGTTCCGCAATTGACGCCACCGGGAACGACGAAGTTGACCTGGAAGAGCCCGAAGAAGCCAGGTGCATAACCGCTGAAGAGGACGTCCGCTTGCTGCCCATCCACGGTTACTTGCGCGGGAAGCGTCGTAACAGCCGGCGGCGCCGGCCCTCGAACCCCGGTCCCGACCGCGGGCGAAATGGAGCCGCCTCCCGTAAAGAACACGGCTAACGGTTGGGCTTCCTCGGCCGGATTATTTGGGGTGATCAGTTGGAACGACAACGCATCCGCCACCGCTCCTCCAGTCGCTCCACCGCCTAGCGGAACTTCGAAAATGCCGGGTTGCGCTGAGAACACCGGGACGCTCTGCACGACCAGACTACTGCCATTATTGTTAATCTCGACACTCGTCGTTTGGCCCGTGAGCAGGCCGAAAGGCGCCTGGAGGTTGATCTGCTCGATGCCGTTGTTGTTGGTGATCGAGAGCAGGGGCGCCTCGATACCACCGAACTTCACGGTCGTTCCAGCGAATGTGGTCGCTCCTCCGGCCGAAACGGTCCCGGCCACCCCCTCCGATAGCCCGACGCCGAATATCGTAACGAGGCTTCCTGGAACGACCCCCGAGGCAAACGTCGCCGCGTTGACGATGCCAGCGCTCTGAAAGACAGGGTCGCGGCCGAGTACGCTGATGGCAAACACGGTCGTCGGGCCGCCCCCGACGGACGCCGTGATAAGAATGTTGTTGGCCGCACCTTTCGGACGTGGAATATTCAGCAGCCTGACCCTCACGCCCGCGCGCCCACTTTGATCTGCCTGAAGCCGAAGGGGATTACCCACGGCGGGGGTATCCGCCAGGGACAACAGTTCGACATGCGGCGGGCCCGAGAAGTCAATAAAGGCGCCAAACGCCGCATCGCCGCCTGGCTCTTTCACCTCAACGACAAGGGGCCCGGAAACCATGCCGACCTGCAGCACCTGACCCAACCCCTGGAGGCGGTCGATCGTCGCCACCTGTGTCGGCGCCGCCGTGGCATTGAACATCGCCGTCAGCGACCCGATCTTCGCCTGAATCGAAATCTGGCCGGGGGTGGTACCGAGACTCACGACGGCAGTGGCGCCGTCTGGATCACTGCCGGTGAGCAGGCTCGCGTCGCCCGAGATAACCGTCCACGAGACAAGAGGAAATGCGATCACCTGGCCGAGTTCGTTGAAGACACGCATCCGCAAAGGATTGTCGAGAGTGCGGCCGATACGTCCACTCTGCTGGTCGCCTTCGATTTCGAATCGCGCCGGCACTCCCCCCTCGGCTTGGATCATGAAGTCGACGCTGGGGGACTTGGGGGCTAACGCTCGTGCGCGTATCACAACCGGGCCGGCGGCGGGGCCGAGGATTACACCGACCGGCGTGGAAGTCTCCCTCCGAATCGCCAGGAAGCTGGGTGTAATGATGGCGCCGCTTCCCACGATCTGCTCAAGCTCGATACCGATCAGCGACTGACCAACGCCGCCGAACGGCGCCGATAGAGTGAAGACCAAGGGAGCCGGCACAGCTTCACCCGTTCGGGCCGTCTGCATGTTGCCCGAGACAATATCCATCGCGATCCCGTTCGAGCCGGTCGAAACGGTGAAGTTGAACTTAGCGGCCCCTAAACCAGGGTTACCCAGAACCGAGGCCGTCATCTCACCGGCAAAGTAGGATGCGACACCGAGCGGAATGTCGCCGGCCAAGCAGGTCAACTGTCCAAAGCCGTTCGCGTCCAAGGGGGCGACAATGAAGGCACACTCGGCGCCTTGCGGCGTAAAGAGAATCTCTGTGCCGAGGGGCAGCGGATTACCGGTTTCGTCAGTGGCCAAAACGACAAAGGGTTCGGGGAAGGGCTTGCGCTGATCGGTAATCTGAAAATTCCCCGACACGATATTGATCCCCGTCACGCGGATGATGTTGAGAAGAAAGACCGTGGACAGTCCGCCGCTTGTCGTCGCGGTCACCGGTATCACATCGATCGGCTGTTCCGGCGGGGCCCCTTTTTCGATCTCCGATGACGCCGCTGATCGGTCGGGCGCGGTGGTCGAGGCGATGGGAGCGAGAAAGGTGGCGTTGACGGCGGCAATGCCGTTCTCGTTCGTCCGGACCGGCTGGGGTGAGTCGAAAATAACATCGCTACTCAGAGGGCTCGCGAAAACCACCGGGACATCGAACAACGGCACGCCGTCTTCGTCCCGAACCCGCACGGCCATCGCGAAGGGCGTCGTGCCTCCGGGTGGAAAGAACTGATTCTCGCCGCTAAGCGGCTCAAGGATAGCCGGGGGTTTGCCCGTTGGTCCGAAGCCGGCCGCCAGGGCTCCCGGGGAAACCGCAACTTCCACGTTGTTCGTAGTCATTGAGGTTTCCGTGTCGTAGCGGACCGCGCGAGATTGCGAAAGCGATGTGGCGTACAGGATGCGACCGTTGGGCGACACGACCAGGTCGCGCGCCTCGATCCCCAGTCCTAACGGTGTGACGGTCGCCGAGGGGCTGGTCGTCAGGTCGACCTCGGCTACGTCACTTTCTTCATTGAGTATCCCGAAGGCTTTCTCAGCGCTGACAAGCGTCAACTGGCGGAATGACGACGAAGCGGGAACACCGATCGTCGTGACCTTCCCCTGCACGATGTCGAAGACCTGCGATGTGCTATTGGGGGAAGAGCCACGGTTGTGGACGGCGACCTTGTTCGATCCTGGGATAGGGTGGATGATGCCATTGATGATGGGAAACAGGGAGTCCAGCCTGCCAACTTGGTCGAGCGTCTTGAGGTCATAGAGGCGCAGCCCATCAGAATCGAGCGCGACCAGACGGTTGGCGGTTTCGAGCAATCCGATCGAGCTCAGGGTCGGTGCTTCGATCAAAGCGACCTCTTCGAAGCTCTCAAGATCAATTGCACGGATCTCTTGGCCGGACCCCGAAAGGACGTAGGCGCGGCGGGAACGCTGGTCGACGCGCACTTGGGTGGGTCCGCTGCCCACGGCTATCGGGTCTACGATCTCTTGGTCGGTCGTTGTACTGAAAATATGAAGTTGGCCGGCGACGACCAGTAAGTACTGGCCGTTCGGCGAGAGGGCCGCGTCGGAGACTCCGACGCTGAGACTGACCCGCCGGAGCACTTCGAGTGTGCGGGGGTTGGCGATCACGATTGCGTCGGTGGAGGTTCGGCTCAGGATGTAGTAGCGGTCACCACTGGGCGTGGCCAGGAACTGTCGCGCGGTGGATGTGCCCGCTATCGTGCCGGCTGGACTGAGATCTTCGGCGTCAAGTAAGGTAACCGTACTTGAGCCGCCGCTGGGGAATAGCACGGCATGGTTCTGGGCTTCGCAGAGGGTCGCGGCGAGAACGAGAAAAAGAACGCACGCGGGCATCCTGGAAAACTTCGACATGTAGTTATCTCCCTTACGGGCGATGAGGCGGACTGCAACTGCGGGGTATCCCAAGGATAATAACAGCTTTCGCCTGGGGATGGGCGGGGCCGTGGTTCGTTTCGTCACGGCGGGACCTAGCGCGTCTTGGGCAGTGCCGCGCGGAGTCGCTGTCAGGGGCAAGTTGAGGGATGGCAGGAGGCGGAGGAGCCCTAAAAAGATTGAGGGGGGCCGTTAGGCCCCCCTCGGTTAAAGGTTGATGCAGCGGACGTTTTAGACCGCTACAGATGACTATTGGTTCAGGCCTTCCGAGTTGCAAAGACCATTTGTATCGCCAACGCCGCAGCTGAGCTGGCGATCTTTGTCGACGTCGAACTGCATGATCAGAGCCAGATAGCCCTGAGCAAAGTTCGGAATCGCGCTGGTGGCGTCGGTGATGAATGCGTAGCCATGAGCCCACTGGAATTCGCACATGGCGACTACGAAGCCCTGGAAGTCAGGAGCACCGTTCAATCCCCAGACACCGTTACCCATCGACAGAGTCCAAGTGACTTGCTCGCCACCCTCGATGATTTCCGATAGGTCATCATCAGGCATGGGACCGTCATTACCCGTGTTACCGATGTAGTGGATCATGCAACGGCCCTTTTGTGGCGCGGTGCCCTTCCAGTCCATCGAGGTGTTCGAGATCGCCAGCCCCGTATCGAAGCCGAAGCGATTCGATACAAACGGGAACAGCAGAGTCGTCGAACAACGGACAACGGTCATGAAGGTTGTCGGATCACCAGAGTCGTCAATGAAGCGCGGCGTCGGTGAGTTACCCGCCGAGCCGTCGCCACTGAGCGGCGCGAAGCTGACAAGCACGGAACTGGAGCCAATTGCCGGCTCATCGTCCGTGGTGTCAGGTGTCCAGCTAACCGAGATCGGAATTTTGATCGATTGGCGCAGGAACGGAAGGCCTTCCATCAACTCGTAGACGATGAGGCCATTGCCATCGGTGTCAAGACTTACCGTAGCGTTGCCGCTGCCGCCCGAGGTGCTACCCCCGGCGCCGGCTGAGTCGGCCCCGGTTACGAGCTCAACACAGAGGTCACCGCCACCTAGCGTAACGACACAACGGTTGGCACTACTGAGGCCAACCACCTTGGGAACCTTGACATTGACGCCGTTCTTGACGCCCAGTAGGCGGATCAGGAAGCGCGTTGCCTGCGTGGCGCCGCCGCCCGTGCCCGCGTTAGCTTGGGGGTCTGTACAGGTACCAGAACCCGTGAGGCTTCCTTCATCGCAGACGAAATAGCCGCTCTCCGCCCCGAAATCAGCCTGATCGAATGTCGGTACTCCGAGGGTCTTGAATGAGCCCGCGAAGCCCTCTTCGAGGGTAATCTCGAACGTCGATTTATCGAATGTCTCGCACTGCAGGCCCGTCACCGGGTCGTTGAAGTCCGTGATAAGGCCTTCAAAAACGGTCGCCAACGTCTGCTGGTTGGTCGGCGTGACCGAGATACCGGCAAACGAGAAGATCGTCAAAGTTCCGAGAATGGCTCCACCTTCACCGACAGCGGCCGCGTTGGCGCGAATGTTGGTGATACGAACGGTGGTCGTTCTGTTAAAGCAGCCTTGATCGGACGTCTGATTGAAGATGTCCGCACAGGTAGGAACCCCATTCGCATCTGCGGTGGGAAGGGTGGCGAGGTTGTTGGGAGCACCCGGAACCGGGAACTGCACTCCGTCCCAAACCAGATTGCGGCTAGGGAGGTACTCACCCTTCATGGGGCAAGGATAGCGCTGGTCGGGGATGTTATTCGAGCCGCCAGCGTCGTCCGTACAGCCAGAAAGCCCTGATCCCGTATCCGGGAATAGGGACGTAGCGATCGGATTAAAATGGTTGTTGTCGTTAATGACGAGAACGGCGTCCGTGGTCAGGCTATTGCCGTCGCCGACATCGAGACGGTTGGTCACGGCCGTGTTCAAAGTGAGCGTGATGTTCGTGAGAACATACTGCGTCATGTTGTTGACAATGTTCGGGTTGTAAACCCCGTCATTGGTACAGTCTAAGCGTGCGTCGCCCGTGCGCTCCGCCAGACCTTCCGCGCGTACTTGGTTCGGGACCGCACTATAGACGCAAACAACGCGCCCGAGGGGCTGAACCGGGAAGCTGAACTGAGCTTGAGCTACAGGTAAAGTCGACAACACAAGGCCCATCAGGACCAGTGCAATCGAGAATCGTTTCAAAGCTGCCATATTATTCTCCTTATCTCCACAAGAGGAATCCACTCGTTGGTTTCCACACAGATCTAAAAGTACTTCGAACCCGCCATCTCAGGGATATCATCAGATAGATACGGTTATCGGTTAGTCGCCGCTGTCGTTGTCAATTCATTGATTCGCCCTCGCGAAGCAATGAAGCGCTAATGAGCCCCTGTAAACTGCCTCGTACCGAAGCGACCCAGACCGGCAATCGTGCGACTCGAATAGATGAGCCCCAATCACACAACTGAATCGCTCTACCACCTTCGGATGGAGTGGTACACACCCCACCATAAAACTATTACCACATTCCAGCGGACCGAGTCAAGACCCTTGAGCCTGTTCCCGGCCGCCTTTCAGCACCGCCGATGCCTCGCTCATGACAAGCGCATGAAACGAGCACGGAAGATGAAGTATAGCAAAAGGACACCCTCGCATGCTGCCGAATCGAGAAAAAGTTTTTTCCATATCGCACTCGACGGCAAGGGGCGGTCCTATTGCCGCAAGCCCTCCGATGTGCAGTCGTCGCCGCAATCGATCTGGCGGGCGAACTCGCCGTCATCGTCAACGTCGAACTGCATCACGAGCGCCAAGTAGCCCTGCGACCAAGCCGGCAGGCCGCCTGCGCCGTCATTGATAAAGGCGAAGCCATGCGCAAACTGGAATTCACACATCGCCGCCACGAAGCCCTGGAAGTTCGGAGCCCCGTTAATCGAGCGTACGGGATTGCCCTGCGACAGCGTGAACGACAGGACCTCGCCACCCTCGACTACGTTGGAGATGTCGTCATCGGGCATTGGGCCGTCGTCACCCGTATTGCCGATGTAGTGAATCATACAGGGACCCCTCTGAGGCGGAGTTCCCTTCCAGTCCAGCGAAGTATTCGCGATCGAGATCCCGGTGTCGAAACCAGCGCGATTAGAGACAAACGGGAACAGCAGCGTCGTGGCGCAGCGCTGGATCGTCAGGACCGGCGCGGGATCGTCTCCCGTATCGACAAAGCGCGGCACGGGCTCGTTACTGGCCCCCGCGACATCGCTCAGCGGAGCGAAACGGACGTCCACCGAGGCCGTCCCTATACCAGGCTCGTCGGCCGCGCCGTCGAAGGTCCACGAGAACCATACTGGGACGTCGATATTCTCTCTCCTAAAGGGGCTACCGTCGCCCACTTCGTACACGAAGAAACCCGTGCCATCCGCGCCGACCGCCACCTCAACCGTACCTGAGCCGCCAGTGGCGGAGCCGCCGGCGCCATCGGGATCGGTACCCGTAACGAGCTGCAAGCACAACTCGCCCGCGAAGTTGGGATCCGGCTCGCAGCCACTCTCGGCCCCGTCGTTGTTAATAGCCGACTCGACCTTAACCGTGACACCTGGCTGCACGTTGAAGAGCCTGAAGATGAAGCGGGTCGCCTGCGTGGCGCCGCCGCCGGCTCCCGTGTTCTGGGCGGGCGCGGCGAACGGGAGAGCGAACGGGAAAGTTGTATTGGGATTGCCCCCCATGAAGTCGGTCGTCGGAATGTCTTCGGCTTCGAGCATCGGATAGCCGTTTTCCCAGGCACCCTCAATCGCCTGATCGAATGTCGGCGCACCGAGCGTCTTGAAGGCGCTAGCGAAGCCTTCTTGCAGATTAATTATGACGTGCTCTGAGTCGTCCTCACACTGCAGGTCCACGCCGGCATCCTCGATCGTCGGAATCAGCCCCACAAAGGGCGTCCCAATCGTCGCGACCGAATTCACCATGGAAAAAGTAAAACCGGGATCGATCGAGATTCTTGCGGTGATGAAGGCGCCTCCACCGCCATCGGTGACGCCCAACTCCGCGGCGTTCGCGCGGATATTATGTATCTCGAAGACCGTCACCTCGGGAAATGAGGGAACCACATTGAAGGGGAAGCCGGCATTCGCCGCGTCAACCCCCGGATACGGCGCCTTTACGCCATTCCATTCCAGGCGATTCGGTCCCCCCAGCCGCGCCAACTGCGGGCAGGGCCAGCGGGCATCGCCAAAAACGCGGCCGTCAGGCGACAGGAAACCGGGGCATTGGCTCAGCACTCCGATGATCGGTTGCGTCAGCGGAGCGGAAACCACATCCAGCGGCGGGTCGTTGTTCCCGACAATCGGCCCCAGCCACGACGAGTAATCCGACTGCGAGTCGGCCAGCGGGTGGTAGGAGTTCTGCTGGTTGATGGTGAGAACCGCGTCAGTCAACCCGTTCACACCATAGATATTCACCCGGTTTCCGAGCGCCACGTTCAACTCAAGCGTCAGATTGAGTTCGGCGATCACCTGTTGCGGGAGGATAAAGAAGAATCCCACCGCCGGCTGACAGGCGATTGTTAAGTTGCCCGTGCGCTCGGCCAAACCTTCGGCCCGCACCGGTGAACCCGGCGACTCCGCTCGGCAAGTAGCGTGACTAAATTGAGCCTGCGCTACGCCCGTATGGATGACAGCCGCGAAGACGACCATCAAGAGATAAGCGAATCTTTTGTTTAGTTGCACCCCTAACTCCCCTCATTCAACGACAGGTTCCATGGATGTTCCTTGCACCCGGGCTGCGGGGTCATAGGGGGCGGACGTTGCGTTCAGCGTCCTCGAACGTCGTTGCTTTTTTTCTAACCCACGGCGGCCGAACCTGCCACCTGTCGGTAAGCATACCTCAGAATGGCCTGTCAACGCGACCGCTTTTGGGATTTTTGCTTTTGGGATTTTTTTTTCCTATTCGCGCCCGCGGAAAACTTCTCCCGGTCCCAGGGGGCTAGGCTAGTCTCCTGAAAATCCCACCAGAACGGGCGTCGCCGCGCCGCGGTAAACCGACGCTCGAACCGCTGACGGCACGGAATTCGCCGGTATTCGGAAACCCCGGCGGTCGGGGCGGCGTCCTAACAAACAACGCCTTGAACCGCAGAAACGCCATCTCGCTTGTGCTCGCCTCCACCGTTCCAGGGTGGCTGCGCCAACCTGCCCAAGCCCAGGAACAGGAACTGGAACCGGAACCCATTGAGGACGCCGTCATCTCCGTGGATGTCGAAGTCGTTAACATCCTCGCCACCGTCCGAGACAACAAGAACCTGTTGGTGACCGACCTCGGCAAAGACGACTTTATCCTTGAGGAGGATGGAACCCAGCAGGAGATCCGCTACTTTTCACGGCAAACCGATCTGCCGCTCACCGTGGGCCTACTAGTGGACACGAGCGTCAGTCAGGAACGCCTGATTCGGGATGAGCAACGCGCCGCAAGTCAATTTTTTTCGCAGGTGCTGCGGCTCAAGAAAGATCTGGCCTTTCTAATCAGCTTCGACATTGACGTCGAACTGCTACAAGACCTGACGGCCTCGGCGCGCCTGCTTGAGAGCGCCCTGGGCAACCTTCAGGTGCAAGGTTCCGGCGGCGGCATCCACCCCGGGCCGGTTCCCAGGTCGGGCAAACCGGTCGGGACGGCCATGTTCGACGCCGTATACCTTGCGTCGGACGAAATGATGCGCCGCCAGGTGGGGCGAAAAGCCGTTATTCTCATCTCCGACGGCGTCGACGACGGCAGCAGGGTCAGCCGCGAGGACGCTATCGAGGTGTCTCACAAATCCGATGTCGTCGTCTACGGCATCCGCTATTACGACCGCGGCTTCTACGGCGGGGGCTTCGGGGGCGTGAGCTTGGGCGGCGGTTCGGGCGCCTTGAAGAAAATGGCCCGCGAAACCGGCGGCAACGTCTTTGAGGTCTCGCGCACGTGGACCCTGCAACGGATCTTCGACGAGATCCAGCAGGAATTGCGGAGTCAATACAGCATCGGCTTCACTCCGCAAGGTGATGGCGCCAGGCCCGGTCTTCGGGAGATTAAGCTGCGAACCCGCCGCAAAGGCTTGAAGGTGCAGGCCCGCAGCGGCTACTACCCAAAACCGGATTGAACCGTCTTATCTTAAAGAGGCTCAATCTGAAGATGAGTCCAGCAAGCTTGCGCCATGCTACAATCCGATCCAGTCGGCCGCGCCGACCCACGCGGTGATGCTTTACGGCGGCCTCTTTTCCCCGAATCGAGCGTACCGTTGGCTGTGTTCCAGGCCACCCTGGGATGATCGGTATTCGTTTTTCACTTGAGCTTTGGAGATTCTGATATGACTGTGCGCACCCTCGCCTCGCTCTTTGTGATGGTTCTTGCTCTCAGCGCGCCCGGCTGGACGCAACAGGAAAAGCGCCAGCCAGGCAAGTCGCCGGGCGAAATCCTCGCCGTACTCGACGGCGTCGAGTACACCGCCCGCGATATCGAGAAACTCCGCTCGTACCTGCCTGCCAATCTGGCCCCGCAGCTCGCCCGCATGAGCCACCGCAATTTCCTGGAGATGATGCGCAGCCTGATGGGCGTAGCCAAGACCGCCGAGCGAGAGGGCCTGCTCGAGAAAGAGCCTTACAAAACCCAGTTTAATTTCATGCGCTGGAATGCCCTGGCCAATGCCTACACCACGAACCTGAACCGAACACTGACGGTCTCGGAGGAAGACATCCTGGCCGATTACGAAGCGAGCAAAGCCATCTACAGCGCCGTACAGGTCTCGGGCATCTATATCGACTACGTGCCTGCTTCCGGCGCCGCCGCGGGAGGCAACGGATTGAGCGAGGATCAGGCTCGCGAAAAAGCCGAAGGGCTGGTCGTGGAACTCAATGGCGGCGCGGATTTCGCTGCCCTCGCCCGGGAGCACTCCGACGACAAATCATCGGCCGAAAAAGGCGGCGATCTGGGTCTTTTCAGTGGCGAGTCACCACTGCCCAACGTGGTCAAGAACGCCATACTGACTCTTCCCGTCGGCGACATCTCCAGCCCCGTCAAGGATGGGGGCCGCTTCTACATTTTCAAGGCCACCGACCGCCGGCCCAGGCCACTGGTCGAGGTCCGTGAGCAAATCGAGTCGAAGTTACGAGGCACGAAGGTTGTTCAAGAGGCACGGCAAGCGCAAACTGCCGTGTCGCTTGAGTTTAAGGAGAGCCCCGAACTCGACAAGCCGCCGCAAGGGCCATCGGCAGGCGGCTCCCCCGGCCGGTAGGCAGGGTCAAGCGAGTCGTGAACCCGGCTGCGAACAGTGCGTCCCGGAGCCCTCGGGGTTAACCGGCTCGGCCGGGTACCGCTACTTCGGCGGCTGTGCCGCGGGAAGCGCCTGCGCGGCCGCCGTTTGCTGCTTTTTGATCACACCCAGCACTTCCCATTCATGGAGTTGGCGCTGGATGTGAGGCACCGCCGCCCCATTCGGATCGAGTTCCAGATACGAACGGAAAGCGACCGCCGCCTCTTCATACAGCCCCTGCTTGGCTTCGATCATGCCCAGGATCTGATGCGATTGCGGAAAGTGCTTATCGGCGCCCTTTTCTTTGAGGTCCATCACGGCCTGCTTCGACGCAACCAACCGGTCCATCTGAAAGTTCGCCACGGCCGAGAAGTAGTACGCCGGCACGGCGTGCGGGTTCAGGCGTAACAACTGGTTCGAAAACTGAACCGCGTCGTCCCAGCGCTCTTCGACCAACGCCATTCTCGCCAGCTCCGGATACGGATCCAAATACTTCGCATCGGCGGCAACGGCCTTCTCGAAAGCGTCTCGCGCCCCCTCTTTGTTGTCCCGCAGCATGCGCACACGCCCCATCAGGCTCCAGGCCATCGCGAAACTCGGATGCTCGGCTACCGCTTTCCCAAGTTCTTTTTCCGCCTTCTCGAGGTCGGGCTTCTTCTTCTGAACTTCCTTGAATACCTTGTCGTAGGACTTCCTGGCATTCTTCGGCGCGGACAACGTGGTGAAACTCACCGCCGTCCCTTCGACGCCGTCCATGCGGCGGAGGATCATCGTCCCGACATCGGGTTTGTCGAAGACGCTTCGCGTGCCCAATTGAATCGGCTCGGCTTGGTATCCGCCCAACTCCGCCGTCAACTGGCAACCGAACAGATTCACCCTGCCCAGACCGGCTCCGCGGGACGACATGCTTCCCGGCATCCCGCCGAAGGAGTCTTGACTCTGCCCAAACGTCGTCGTACTGCCCCCCACGCTGGCATCGGCGAAGGACATCCGGTTGCGGTCGTTCAGATCGACGCTGAAGGTGCCTTTCGAGCTCGTGTATCCGACCGGCTCGCGGCGGCCATCGCAATCCATGTAGATCTTGACCGGACCAGGAGGTGGCGTATTGTCACCGAGCGTCACCTTCCCGCTCAAAAGAAGCGGCCGTTGCATTTGCTGCTCCGGAAATTGCGGTTGTTGTTCGCGCCCTTGGCCGAAGGGATCCGTCGAACGTCCCCTCTGTTGGTCGCCGCCAGGAGTATTGCCGGGCTGGGTACCGACGCCGCCTCCTGGGGGGGTATTGGTGTTTGTGGTGCTGGTCGCACGACCACCACCGCCGGTATTTCCAGCACCGCTGCCCTCGCCTTGAGCCCAAACCGTCGCGGCACAGATCAATGTTGCCGACACCGCCAAAACGCTTGCACGCCTCATGAGACGCCCCCTTGCATACTTGAGCTAATCCGCCAAACTGTGACCAAGGCTAGCATAGAAGCCACCCGCCATCACACGTTCTATTACTTGGGGAGGCGTCTAGAACCGGGCAAAGGTTGCCGGCGCAAGGCCACAAAAGCGGAGATATCGTCGGCAGGCCCTATTGGTACATCCAGGAAATCGGTTTGCCGCTATTCGAACAGCCATGACGCCGCCGGTCAGACATGTACCAAAACGCACGTTTCCATCAGCTCTATCAACCCGGATCGGCTGTGCTGTAGTTTTCGATCAGCCAGTTCGTCAGAATGTCGAACGCCGCATCCGGGGTGTCAGCGCGCTGAAACAGTGACCGGTCCTCCGGAGAAATCGTCCCGAGGTCCTCCATCGCCTGAAAGTTGATGACCTTGTTCCAATAGTCGTTTCCGTACAACACGACGAGCATCTTCTTGCGGAACTTCTTGGTCTGGTCCAGCGTGAGGATCTCCATCATCTCGTCGAGCGTGCCAAACCCCCCGGGAAAAACTACCAGCGCCTTCGCCAGGTAAGCGAACCAAAGCTTGCGCATGAAGAAGTAATGGAACTCAAACGAGAGTTCCGGCGTGATGTAGGGGTTCGGCACCTGCTCCATCGGCAGATCAATGTTCAACCCGACCGAACGTCCGCCCGCTTCCTGCGCTCCGCGGTTTGCCGCCTCCATGATCCCGGGGCCGCCCCCGGAGCAGATCACATAGCGATCTTCCTTAGCCGACACGCCCTTGGCCCAGACCGTCAGGCGCGACGCCAACTCACAAGCCTGCTCGTAGTAGAGGCTCCCGGCCAGGCACTTTGCGGCCGCCGTTTTCTCTTCGTCCGTCGCGGCCGCCGCCACGCGCTGTTCCGCCGTTGCGGCATCGCAGAACCGCGCCGAGCCGAAGAACACGATCGTGTCGCGAACCTTGTGGTAATTGATACGGCTCTGAGGCTCCAGGTACTCAGCGAGTATCCGTACCATTCGCCCATGCGAACTGTAGAGAAACCCCTTATTTTCGTAACTTTTCACCGGCCTGTCTCCTATCTAGGACGTCATTATCTTTGTGGCGCATGGCTTTGCCGCGCCGGGTCGCGGTAGGCGCGACTTCATCCTGACCACCGTCTCGGTCGGCTGACAAACCGCGGTTACTGATAGATCCGCGATCCGCCTCGTCGAACAGAGTCACAAGTCTAAGGTCTCGGCATGTTCTTCGATATTTTCCAGACTGATCGTTGCAGACTGAGATGAATTACCTAAATCGTTTCGCTCATCAAATACTTCAAACAGGCGCATCTTCACCATCGCATATTGCTCAGTCGCATTCAATTCGCGGCCATGTTTATCGCGATAAGCGTCAACAGTTTGATGCGCAAGGAATATTCCTAGAGGAAAGCGGGTAGACCTGTCCGACGTCACGCTGAAAACGTGCTCGTGGCCCGGCAGTGAATCCTGTTGTGCCTCGCGATACCCTTCATAAACATATTGGTACACATAGCCTGTATCCGCAGAATAGGTCTTTTCGCGCCGCACCGGCCGCGCACCCCGCAAAGGCGTTTCCTTATCCTTCTGAAGCAGTCGGCGAAACCATGACATCGCTAATTTTCCCGGTAGCGCTGCTCTTGAAACGGATCACCCCGCATGTGATACCCGACCCGCTCCCAATAGCCCGCCTTGTCTTCCGCGATGAACTCCAAGCTTTGCACCCACTTCGCGCTCTTCCAGGCGTAGAGGTGCGGCACAACCAGCCGCAGGGGCCCACCATGCTCCGGCGTGAGCGGCTCAGGCTTGTGCTGATCGGCGAACAACACATCGTCCCGCATCAAATCTTCCAAAGGAACATTCGTCGTATAGCCACCCTCTGCTTTCACGATCACAAACTGGGCCTCCGGTTTAGGAGCCGCCTTGGCTGCAATCACGCGAAACAGGACCCCATCCCAGTGATTGTCAAACTTGCTCCAGGTGGTTACGCAATGGAAATCCGCCGTTACCGACGTGTGAGGCAGATCTCGAAACTCACCCCACGTCAATTCGAATGCGTTCTCGACCAACCCGCCCACTGAAAAACGCCACCGCTTGGGATCAAACGTAGGGATCGATCCTTCATGCAACACCGGCCATTTCAAAGTCAAGGACTGCCCCGGAGGCAGGCGTCCATCGGCCCGGCGCGCGGCTTCTAGTTCTTTTCGCTCCGAAGGGAACACCATACTCCTTGCTCGAAAGAACGCGTTCTTTCGAGACGCCGCCGCCGCCGCTTCATCACGCCTTCGGCCCGTCAAATAGACTGAGAGTCTAGCATGCAGGACCCTAGAATCCTTTTCCAACAAGGCATCGACCTGTTCAACCGCCGCGAGTTCTTCGAATGCCACGAAGTCCTCGAAGAAGTCTGGACGCCGACCAAGCAACCGGACCGCTGGTTCCTGCAAAGCCTGATCCACTTCGCCGTCGGCTTCTACCACCACCGCAACAAGAACTACATCGGCGCCACCAGACAGCTTCGCAAAGGCATCAAGAAGATCCAGTCGTATCTGCCCGAGTGGGACGGCGTCGACACCAAAGCCATCGAGCAAGCCGCCCGCGAATGCCTTGAAGTCATCGAATCCGGAGGCGCCGTCAGCAGCTTCCCGAAAATCCAGCAGCCCAAACCCTACCCCGGCCCCAAGACCGGCTGGCCAGCGGCGTAAGGGCGCGATTCAGAGTCGAAGAGTAAGAACCACAACGGTCGACGCAAGGTCCGCAATCCCAGCAGCCAGCACAACTATACTGGGGGACTTACACGCATGACCTCCTACCCACGCGTCGCCACCTTCAAAACCGCTGAGTCTTTCCGGGAGCATCTCGCCGGTCTAGGCCTTACTATCGGCTGCGAGGATGCAATCGAAACCGCCCCCACCTCGCCACTTGCTCAGCCGCTCGAGATCGACGGCTTCACCGTTGGCAACCGCTTCACCATCCACCCCATGGAAGGCTGGGACGCAGAAGCCGACGGACGGCCAAGCGATCTGGTCCGGCGCCGTTGGCGCAACTTCGGCCGCAGCGGTGCGAAATGGATCTGGGGCGGCGAGGCAATGGCCGTTCTGCCGGACGCCCGCGCCAACCCCAATCAGCTCCTGATCAACGACGACACGCGCGACAGCCTCGCCCAACTCCTCGATGAACTCATCGAGACACACCGCGTCGAGGTGGGCTCGACCGACAACCTGCTTGTGGGCTTCCAACTCACACACTCCGGGCGCTTCTCGAAACCATTCCGCAAAGACAAGCCCGAGCCCCAAATCCTCTACCACCACCCGCTGCTCGACCGCAAATTCGGCCTCGAGCCCGACTACCCGGTCCTCAGCGACGACGACATCCGCCGTATCGTCGAGCGATTCATCGCCGCCGGCAAGATCGCCGAGGACTGTGGCGCGGCGTTTGTCGACGTCAAGCATTGCCACGGTTACCTGGGCCACGAATTTCTCAGCGCCCACACTCGGCCCGGCCCGTACGGCGGTTCGTTTGAGAACCGAACGCACTTCCTACGCGAAATCGTCGAGGGAATTCGAGCTGTCACGAGCCATCTCAAGATCGGCGTCCGGCTCAGCGCCTTCGACCTCGTGCCCTTCCACCCCGACCCCGATCAGAGTGAAGGAACCAAACTCGGCCCCGGCATCCCAGACGATTTTTCCGAAGCCACACCTTACAGCTACGGTTTCGGCGTCAACGCCACCCACCCCACTGAGTACGAACTGGGCGAACCGGAGAAGTTCATCGCGCTACTGCGGGACCTCGGCATCCGCATGCTCAACATCAGTTGCGGCAGCCCTTACTACAACCCGCACATTCAGCGCCCAGCGCTCTTTCCGCCCTCTGACGGTTACCAACCACCCGAAGACCCGCTGGCAGGCTGCGCGCGCCAAATCGAAGTCACCGCCGCGCTCAAGAAACGCTTCCCCGAGATGGCGATCGTTGGGACAGCGTACTCCTATCTGCAGGAATATCTGCCGCACGTCGCGCAGTGGGCTGTCCGCACGGGACGTGTCGATTCGGTGGGTTTGGGGCGCATGGTACTCTCCTATCCCACTCTGCCAAGAGACGTTCTCGAGAAGGGTTCGCTCGAGCCGAAACGCATCTGCCGCACCTTCAGCGACTGCACCACCGGCCCGCGCAAGGGCTTCATTTCGGGGTGCTTTCCGCTCGACCCGTTCTACCGGAAACTCCCCGAGGCCGACCAGATCAAACGCTTCAAGGCAGAGTTCCGCTAGGGAGCCTGCCGGAGTTTTCCTCAGGAAGCCCTTGATATGGGGCAAAACGCGACGATACAATGACCACTCAAGAAGAACGTCTCCCACGAGGAGGCGTCAACAAGGAGAAATACGTCATGCTGCCCTTTCGGTTAGAACGTCGTCACAAAACAATTCTGCTTCTGGCGACGATGGTCGCGACACTCGGACTGATCGGCTGCGGGGGCAGTGAAGCCCCTGAGCCGGAAGCAGAAACCGCCGAAGCCCCGGCCTTCCCGCAACTCGCCGGTTACGCCGAGATGGAAGTTCCGGCCACCAATCCAATGACGGCTGAAAAGGTCGCTCTTGGCAAGCAACTCTACTACGACAAGCGCCTCAGCGGCGACGGCGTCCGCTCCTGCTACGGCTGCCATCTGAAGGAAAACGGCCTCACCGACGGCAAGCCGCTCGCCATCGGCGCCTTCGATAAGACACTCACACGCTCCAGCCCGACGATGTGGAACATCGGCTATCACTCTGCGTTCTATTGGGACGGCCGTTCCCCGTCGCTGGAGAAACAGGTTGGAGGCGCCTGGAGCGGGGGCAATATGGGCGCTACCGGCAAAGACGGCGCACCGAGCATGGATGATATCTGCGCCAATCTGAACGAGATCCCGGGCTACAAGGAACAGTTCAATGCGATCTTCGGCGGAGACGCCACACCCGATAACGTGGCCATGGCCGTGGCATCTTTTATGCGCACGATCGTCGCCGCCGACTCAGCCTGGGTCCGCTTCCGCGGCGGCGACGACTCCGCCATTTCCGAGCAGGCCAAGCGCGGCTGGGCAGTCTTCAGCGAGAAGGCCAAATGCACCAACTGCCACGACGGCCTTTTGTTAACCGACCTGCAATACCACAACGTTGGTATCGGGATGGATGCCGCCACACCCGACGTTGGCCGCGCCAAGGTCTCCAGTGACGAGAAAGACACCGGTGCGTTCAAGACGCCGACGCTGCTCGACATCAGCAAGTCCGCGCCCTACATGCACGACGGTAGCGTGGCAACGCTCGAGGAAACCGTGGATATCATGACGAGCGGCGGCAAAGCCAATAAGTGGCTCGACGAAAAGAACCTCGCCGACGCCAAAAATGCCGAGCTCACCGACGAAGACAAGGCCGACCTGGTTGCTTTCCTCAAGGCCCTCGATGTCGACTACACGATCATGGAGCCGACCCTGCCATAAAGGCGGTTCCTTCCCCGCAAGAGTGAGACAGGGCGCGGGATCTCCTCCCGCGCCCTGTCTTACTGATTCGAAGCCTGGAATACGAGTTGGCTCAAGGAGCCTGGTCGTGGACGCCCATCCGGGTCACGACGATCCTGCCCCCAAAACAAACGTCGACATCCATGCCGTCACGGCGCGGGCGCAGTGAATAGCGCCCATCGTAGTGCAGCAGGTCCTGCTCCTCGCGAAAGCTCAACACCAGCGGCGACGGATCGAGCGAGCAATGCACCACCTCAGGCGCATCCGGCGCAAGGTCAGGCGCGGGTAGATTGACGTTCCAAAACTGGCCGGGCAGCCAAGGCCGCGCGATCAGGTCTTCGATCACCGGCCCTGCCCAACGTATCGCCCGTTCCCAATCCGCATCCCCGAGAGGATGATTGTGATAGTGAGAAATCGCGATTCCGGGCAAGCCATGAATCGCCGCCTCCCGCACGGCCGCCACGGTTCCAGAATGATAGACATCGATGCCAAGATTCCCGCCGTTATTCACCCCCGCCAACACCCAATCAAACTCTCCGGCATGACGATGCAGAGCCACACGCACGCAGTCCGCCGGTGTCCCATCGACGGAGTGCCGCCGGGCGCCGAGGCGATTCACGCGCAGCGGACCGTCGGTGGTCGTGGCGTGGCTGATGCCCGACGCGGGGGAGCTCGGCGCTATCACGAGTCTATCTTCAGGGCCGCCCCCGTGCCCAAAACCCGCTACAAGCCGCTCCAAAGCCTTCAGCCCCGGCGCTTCTATGCCGTCGTCGTTTGTCAAAAGAAACTTCACAGGGGATGCAACCAAGTTCTCATCGTAGCTTCCGGTGGAGGACGGTATGCTCCGCTCCTAATCAATCCCAAGTCGTCTTTGGATCTCTTCCAACGGTATGCCCTTGGTCTCTGGCATTACGCGCACCACCCAGACTAACTGCAGCACCATCATCACGGCGTAGAACGCAAACGCATGGCCACCCGACACATCGGCGATGATCGGGAAAGTCCACGAGATGAGAGCGGCGAAGAACCAATGCGTGAAGCTACCCAGGGCTTGACCCCGCGCGCGGACTCGATTCGGGAAGGTCTCGCTCAAAAAGACCCAGATCACCGCCCCTTGGCCGAGGCCGTGCGCGGCAATGAAGACCAGCAGGCTTGCCAGCACTACCGTGCTTCCGAAGTCGTCAAAATCCGTACCGTAGGAATAGAAAGCCCCGGCCACGGCGACAAGGCTCGCGATGTAGCCGATCGAGCCGATGATCATGAGCTTGCGCCGTCCGATGTGGTCGATCACCGCCAGTCCGGCCAGCGTGAAGACGAGCATCGTGCCTCCGACGGCCACCGCCTGCAGCAGCGCCGAGTCTTCACCCGCGCCGGCCATCTGAAAGATGTGCGGCGCATAGTACATCAGGGCGTTGATGCCGGAAAGCTGATTAAAAGTGGCGATCGCGATGGCCAGAAGGATGGGTTGCCGATAGGCCTTCTGGAAAAGCGGTTCCTGCATGCTATGGCGTTCAAGGGCGAGTGACTCTTCGATTTGCTGAATCAGCTTCTCCACCGAATCAGCGCCCAACGAGTGGAGCACGGCGACCGCCTCCTCACGGCGCCCTTGCGCGACCAGCCAGCGCGGGCTGAGCGGCGTCACGAATAGCAACAGGAAGAAGAGAGCTGCCGGCAGGGCTTCAACGCCGAACATCAGGCGCCACTCGGCGGACCCGAGTTGGAACTGAGCGATCAGGTAGTTCGAGAGGTACGCGGCCAGGATGCCCGAAACGACGTTCAGCTGAGTGATCGCGACAAGCCGGCCCCGCAGACGCGCGGGAGAGATTTCGGCAATATACATCGGCGCAACGACCGATGAGCCGCCCACCGCCAGACCTCCGATCAGCCGGAATATTAGGAACGAGTACCAGTCCCAAGCCAGGCCGCTGCCGATGGCGGATATGAAGTAGAGAACCGCGATCCAGCTCAGTGTTCTGCGGCGCCCAAGTGTGTCCGACGGCTTGCCGGCCAGAATGGCGCCCAGGATGGTGCCGATCAGGGCGCTCGCCACGGTGAAGCCGAGCGTATTGGGCGTGAGGCCGAAGACCTCCCGCAATTGGTCAGTGGTGCCGGAGATGACCGCCGTGTCGAAGCCGAAGAGAAAGCCTCCCAGGGCGGCGATGACCGAGGCACGGAAGAGGACGGTATTCATGGCGGAGGTCGATTCGCAGATTCGTTTCGGAGCACCGCGAGAAAAGCGGCTTGGCAAGTCTTTATCCGCGACCTCCTTATGAACACCTTATGACACGGGATCGGGTGTCCCCAACGGAACAGAGGGGCGGCAAGACAGAGTGCGCGCGATCGACATCCGCAAACCCGTCAGCAGCCCGTACCGAGCGACGGCCTGCCTCGAGTATTCCGAACACGTCGGCCGGTAACGGCATCGGACACAGGACCGCATCATGGGACTCACATGTGACTGATAGATCCCCACCAAGTCGCCATATGCCCGGGCGGAGTACTGCTGCTCGGCGGGCCGAAACGAATCGGCCGCCACCGCCAGCACCAACACCGCGGCAAAAGCGAGGTAGGTTTCCGGCCTTTTTAGGCGTTCCCGCAGCTTGGGCATTTGGCGCTCGTCTGCAGTCTCTTGTTTCCGCAAGTCGCACACGCCACCAATTCACCCTTGGGCCTCGACAAGATGTAGATCAGCAAGCCGAGCAGACTGAACACCAGGACCACGATCATCCAAAGGACGGAGTTGTCGAGCCCTCGGGCCTTGGCGTCCTTTGATACCCAGACCAGCAGATAGATATTGAGCGCCAGTAGCGCAATTGGTATCAGGAGCATTACGCCGCTGCAGGTCGCGCATGCGCCCAACGCGGCAGCATCCTCCATTTCATTTTGCCCAAAGGCCCTTTGAGCCGGAACCAGCAAAAGCATTGCCGGCGTCAAGGCTCGTACTAAACTCAAAGTCCGCACGTAGTTGATAGCTGTTCCCATCATTTCATCCTATCCGCCCCTTTTCTCATCCTTACCCGCAAGGACAACGATGCTTGCGCGGGCGCCGATCGCGATATTGTAACTCAGAACAAGCAGGAAAAACCGGCTCCAGAGTTGTCCAATGCAAGATGATCCTGAAAGGAGGGAGTGTTTCCAATACAAGATGATCCTGAAG
>JAQBUE010000017.1 GCA_027624045.1 Acidobacteriota bacterium | reverse complement strand
GTGATTTCCTCCGTCGTGATTGAATGACCCGAGGCGGCGGTGTCGCTTGCGGCCTGTTGCGCGCCTTGCAGGGGCGGGCGCGCGGATTTGCGTCAGCGCCTCCTTTGTGGCGTTGGCGAAGAACCTTCGGCTCGGGTGGGGAGGATTTTTGGAAATGGCTCCCGGGTCTAGTATGCGGGTGGGGTGGTGGGCTAGCGGGGTGGGGTTGGACTAAGTGGTTTGGAATGAGCGTGGAAAAGTTTTTTGGGCTTGTGACTGGGGTTTTGGTTTGTTGATGGATTTGGCGTTGTGTGGCTTAAGCCGTTTTGGGTAAGCCCGTTGAAACGGGCTGGCCGGTTCTGGGGTTTGGTTACCCGGCCATGAATGACCGGGCTACGACCCGCCTTTGGCGGGGGAAGCCGTGTGAACACGGCTGAAGGCTAGTGGGACGGGATCACCCCAGGCGGGGCCGCTTTCGGGCTTGGCCGTCCCCTTTTGGGCCCTTTGAACCAGTGAAAGCCTGCTGCCGGAGGAGGCGACGATGGACCGCCTTGAGATGATGACGTGCGACGCGGAACTGGTTCTGAATCGGGCCGTGGACAGAGAGAAATCGATGAACCTGCAGGCTTAAAGGGCTCGGCTTAAAGGGCTCTGTCCCCTTTTCGGCTCGCCCTTTTCGGCTTCCTTTTCGGCTCGGGGCGCTATGACGTCCCCGGCTTTCGTTTGGCGCGTCTGGCCGTGAGCCGCCCGCTGCATGGCCAAGGGCTGGGCGGACAGTTACTACTCGCCTCCGGCCTTCGCTGCCTGCGGGCGGCGGTGGAAGTGGGGGGGGCGTCGTACTCGTCATCGACGCCAAGGACGAGAACATCGCGGCCTGGCACACCCGCTACGGCGCGCTGCCGCTCGATGACACTCCCCTGACCGTCGTGCTACCGCTGGCCACCATCGCCGCCGCCCTGAAAGCGGCTGGACACGAGTAGTCAGGAACGAAAAGGGGATGTCCCCTCGGTCCCCTCAGTGGCCGAGAACGCCACCAAGGGGCCGAGAAACTGATGATAAACGGCACTCGACTGGGTAGCTTGCACCACTCTCACTTCTGAAAGACGACTTGACGATGATACGCCAAGTATTGCGCTGTCTCAGCGCCGGGAGTCTCTGCCAGAGACCGTGAAGGCATGAGCCCGAATATCTGCTGTTCCGATTCTGCCAATAGGGACGACACGACCAGCGCGCCCGAGGCCTCGAAAGAGATCAGTCCAGCGTCGAACAACGCGTCCAAGCTGGCAACCAATGGTAGGCCGTTGTTGGGGTCCAAGCGCTCTTCGTCAGTGGCGAGCCGCCACGGTTTGATGTGCGATGCCCTAATGGCATCAAGCGTCATCGAACCTGTTACCGAACAGCAATTGCGCCAAAGCTGAAGTACCTGTTCTCGAAATGCGCCCTGTCCGACACGCGCATGCACAAGAGCATCCTTTGTTGTTGAGTCGATCTTCTTGTTCTCCAGCGCCTTCAGATCTACAGTGATCGTGCTTTGTCCCGTACGTTGGCGCGTTACGTCCTCGACTGGAATTCGAGCTTCAAGTGCAATATCGTCGGAGTCGAAGGTTGGCTGCCAAGATCCGGCGCTTTGGACATAGCGGTACAGCGGCAACAACCTGTCGAAATCAGCAAGTATTCGTCGGCAGTCCAATTGATCGATCGGAACACATTTGCCGAGGAAAAGAAACACACCCTTTTCCACGCGCCCTGGCGGAATGGAACTGGGCATGTATTCGTCGCTCCAAACTTTCTTATGCTTGTGCCACATACGCATGTCGGCGTATTTGTCAGGATAGAGACGCAAGAATTCATTGAAGAAAGGCACTTTGAGTTCCAATTCTTCAATCGTGGGCATCGATTGGCTGGTCTCGAAGGAAAATGCAATGCCGTGTCGAAGCATCGAATCGCCAGGACCGTCTTTGCCAATATTGAATTGAAGCTCAGAACGACCGCCGTAATGATACGCATAATCGCCGAACTTTCTATGGGCGCTGAAGATGTGCTTGGCGGATCGTTGCGAGCGGTTCTTGAGGACCCTACGGAGTTCTTAAAGTCCGCCAATCTCATAATCGCCGGAGAGGGCGTTTAGTTCCGTAGCAATCGCGCGTATATCGCAGTCATTCATTATGGGTGGGCCCTCCCGACCTAACTCTGGCTTGGGCTGATCTGAATAAGCTTCTTCAGCGATGGAGCGAGAGCGAATTGTTTGCGCGCCCATCTGTCGATCGGACGACCCTCAAAGCCCGCCCGCACGAATCGACAAATCAGGACCCGCAGAGGCAAGGGTCGTGTCCACGTTAGCGGCTCTCCGTCTCCAAGCCCTTCTTCAACTCATCCCACGTCTTCGGCTTCCACTCGCGGGCTAGCCGTTGGGCTTCGGCTATCTGGTCAGGAGTCATTCCTTTAGCGAGTGTTTCTCGTACTTTGCTAAACCGCTCAAGCTCTTCGCCTTGGGAGCGAGACGCCGCTAGGTTCACCCACATGTGTGCGCGCACGTAGTCCTGCGGGACGCCTCGCCCGTTGTAGTACATGAGGCCGAGGTTTCGCTGAGTATCGGCGTTCCCCTGCGCAGCAGCCATCCGATACCACTTAACGGCTTGGGCGTAGTCCTGGGGAATGGCTCGCCCGTTGTAGTACATGACGCCGAGGCTGTACTGGGCGCTGGCGTCTCCTTGCTCAGCAGCCATCCGATACCACTTTGCGGCTTCGGCGTAGTCCTGGGGAACGCCTTGGCCCTTGATGTACATGAAGCCGAGGTATAGCTGCGCATCGGCGTCCCCCTGCGCAGCAGCCATCCGATACCACTTAACGGCTTGGGCGTAGTCCTGGGGAACGCCTTCGCCGTTGTAGTACATGAGGCCGAGGTTGTGCTGAGTATCGGCGTTCCCCTGCTCGGCCCTAGCTCGTAGCGCCTCAACATCCGTTTGCCCGGCGAGAAGCCCGGCAGCACCAATCGCCAGCAGCGTCACCAAGACGTAGCGATGAAGCAGAGTTCGCATCCCGAACGCAATCATACCCTTGTTTATGGATGGGCGCAACGGTACCGGCCTATGCTTGGAGGCAAGCCAGATAGCCACAGCGCTGCGGTTTTGGGGTCGATTTTGCCCACTGTCAGGTGCTATTAGTGGCGGGGTGGCCAGGAACGGCGCTGCGCGCGTGAGAACGGTTGACGCGGGTGCTTCCTGGAACATAGGAAAGCACCCTGGATCATTTACGGTCGTCCCGGCACCGTGGAGCCTTATCTCCCTCAAACGATATGCTTTGGGCGAAGCCGTCCGAATCCCTTAGTTCGAACGTGACGTAATCTTCGGTGTACCTTGCAACCGTGTCCACGAACCAGATCTCAACACGGCGGATATCGGGATACTGACGCGCCTTTTTCGCAATAGTGTCATAAATCGCTTGCGGGCCCGAGATGGGTTGGTCGAGTTCCAAAAGTAGGATGTGTTGATCGGCGGGCGTGTTCACCAGTTTGGGCAGCTTTGTTCGTAGCGCCTTATCGACAACGGCATCAAGTGTCCGTGGGACACCCGTCCGGCCAATCCGCCAGCAGCCAGGCAGTTTTCCTTCCATGTCCTCAACGGTCAGAGTGAAACTCAATTCGAAGGGTTCTTTGCCCGAAGCAGCCCCGACCGTGCAGGCGTAATTCGACGTGCCTACAACGAAGTCGCCTCTATTCGTCGCGAGCCAAGTACGCACTTCTTCCCCAACGACATCCCAATCGTATCCGGTAGGTAGGGCACCAACTGGGAACGTCAGATCAATCTGGTATTGAGGCATCACAAGTGACGGGTCCTGCTCGATTCGTCGGAAGGCCCTTAGGAAGCGATGCGAGTCGCTCTTCTCGTCCTCGAAGGGCTGGATCAGCGTATGCTCAATTGCAACGGTTCGCCCGGAAGTGTTGGTCGCGCGTCCCTCCACGGCACCATCCAGCTCGTCTTCAAGCCACTCAATCGAGCACCCTTTGAACGTACCATCGTCGTACGCAGTCAAGAAAAGTTCAATTAGTGGGCGTTCCTTCCTAGGTGATTGAACCGGCATGAACGTACTGGTCTCCCCTTTCCATGCTCGGACCCGGTGGCGACCGCTGTCAATGTGACAAGTTGCAAGGGGGCTGGCCCTGGGGCATCTTCGAGCCCCGCAGCAATCGTGTCAACTAGCGCCGTCCGTAACGCCGCCAGTTTCGCGGTGTAAGTTTCGTAGTAATCCTCGGGAAGCCCAAAGCTGATCATTTGGCCCAGCGCCTGCATCATCGAACTCTTCGTTTCAAACTGTCCCGGTAGTTACACGGTCTGCAAATGCTTGGAGCGTGCCAGCTCATCCTCGGTCGGCGGGCTGTTTTGCTGACAAGCGGTCCTGGATCGCGAGGACTCGCGACCCGGCAAGGCGGGAGCCTTGCGCCACAATGGACGGATCCGCTGGGCCGCTGGCGGTCAAAACCGGAAGCGCAACTGCCCGGAAATGCGGCGGCGCGCCCCGAATTGTATCGGACTGGTTTCGCTTTCTTTAGCGATGGCGAAGGTCCGATCGCCGATGTTCTCGAAGCTGAAACGCAAGTCCGCCGATTTCGACTCGACCTTCCAGACCGTGAGGCCCGTCCAGAAGTCAAAGGTCCAGTGGGAGGGGAGTCGAACCAGCCGCTCCTCCCCCGCTTCCTCCGCGCCGCCTGAGAAGAATGGGACGGGCAGGAATGAACTCTTACGCAGCACCGCCGCTGGATCAACGCCCACTGGCTCGCCGTCATCGTTGAACGCCAACTCGGCGGGCGTACCGCTACCGAAGGCAGTGGCAAGGCCCAGGACGAAGCCGCTTCGGTCGTGGCGGTAGCCGATCGTCGAAGTGGCCGTATGGCGCTGGTCGAACGCCGGCGTGATCTTCGCTCCGCCTTCACCCTCCGCACTCGGCTGACCGCCGGACACGGGCCCAAAGAAGTTCGTAATGGTGTGGTTATAGTTCAAGAGGCCAAAGACTCCCAGCTTGCCGAGAGGCCTGAGCCGCAGTGAGAAGTCCGCGCCCCAAGTTCGCTCGCGGTTGAAGTTGGTGGGCACGAACAGCCGGGTGTTCGACAACTCGACGTTCTCGAAGGCGTGGCGGCCCTGGTGGTGGAATCCCGAAACGTCGAGCACAATCTTCGAATGAAGCTTCTGCTGCACGCCGAACTCGAAGTAATGCTGGCTGAGCGCACGAATCGCACCAGGGAAGACCTCCTGTTCCGCCTGCTCGGCGTGCTCATCTTGGTGCGGCTCGAACGCACCCGATCCGAGCGCCGACCCGAGCTGGACATACTCCAACGGTGGTGGCACGAAGAATCGGTTGTAGGCGGCACGGATCACCGTACCGGTCGGGATGTGGTAGCTCAATCCGATGCGAGGACTGATCAAGTCTTCGGTGAGGACGACGCTGTAACGGTCATAGCGAACGCCCGCCTGCACCGTAAAATTTTTAAAGGGCGAGAAACGGTCTTGGATGTAGAAGCTACCCTGACCACCCCGTCGCCGGCCGCGGAACTGGATTGGCGGCAGGGCCGCTTCGCTGAACGCGCGCGAAGGGTCCTGGAAGCAGAGCCTTCGGCCAAACGAAGGCCGGCGCCGCCGAAAGGCCATTCTCGTGTGCCGCCTCTTCAGCTTCCTCGTGCGCTTCTTCCCTGGGGTCGAAGATCAGGTCTTCGTTGAGGCTGATGACCGAGGCGTCCAGACCTGCCTTCAGCGTGTGCCCCGCGGCGTAGTAGAGCAGGTCGACTTTCGCTCCCGTCGTCGCGGTTCGTCGAAAGCCCTGGCCAAAAGGAGTCACCGGATCACTGGTCCCGACGAGGCGATCGGACACATAGCGGTTGTAGGCCGAGGTCGTCAGAAGAGCATCGGCCGACAGCGCCCGTTGCCAGCGAAGCACAGCCGAGGTTTCCCGCGTCCGCCGGAGCGGGTCGCGGCCCAGCAGAAGTTCCTCCGTCGTGTTTGGCAGCTGGAAGTTGATACCGCCCCCGGAAACGAGCAGACTCAGCCGGTCGTTGTCGCCGGGCCTGAAGCCGAGCTTTAACACCGAGCGCGAACCGTATCCGAGATCGTGGATCTCACGCTGTTGCGGCGGATTCAGGAATCGCCCGTCACTAAAACCGCTGCCGAGAAAATATGCGTCCCACTTGTCGCGTCCGATGCCGTACTCGAAAGCGGCATCGCGCCCAACAATCGTTCCTGCTCCCAAGGTGACACTTCCTCCGCCGACGTTGCGGCCCGACTTCGTCACGATGTCAAGAATCCCTCCGGCTCGACTGCCGAACTCGGCGGGCATGCCGCCGGTGATGACGTTCACCGACTCGATGATCCGCGGTGTCAGGCCTGGCGTGAAGTGCGAGTGAGGGTTGTCGAGGAAGGCGACGCCGTCGACGAACTGGTGCAACGACAGCTCATTGCCTTTGAGGTGGATGAAGTTGTCGTGCCCCTGAATGGCTCCGGGCACGGTTCGACTCACGAGCTTCGGGATGTCGGTCTGCTGGAAGCCGGGGATCTGCTCCAAGTCAACGCGGCTCATCACGACGGAAGTCTGGGCTCGCTGCGTGTCAAACAGATCGACCTGCCCATCGACCACAACGGTTTCGCTGTCGGCGGTGGCGGGCTGCAGGGCGACTTCAAGGGTCAGTACGCGGCGCGGCGTGAGCGAGACCTGCGACCTTTCACTGAGAAAACCGTCCTTGCGAATCGTGACCTCGAAGGCCCCTGGTGGCAGGTCGAGCACTGAGAACCGCCCCGATTCGCCGGAGGCCGTAACGTGATCGGTGCGGGTGGCATTGTCAACGATATGGACCTCCGCCTCGGCGAGGGCCACCCCGGTCGATGCATCTTTCACTTCTCCCATGATGGACTGCTGCGCTGACAGCGCCCCACACCCGGCCAAGATGAGGACAGTCATCCAGACGGCGGCGCGTCTTCCTTTTCCTGCTCTGTAAAGTGGCGGTGGCATTACTCTTCTCCTGTCAAAACGGGTTAGGCCGGCACGCCGTCCGCACGGCACGGCGAGACGTCGAGACCTACGACGGTCCCGAGAGTAGCGGCTCGCGTGGCCGCGCTCGGAGTTCAGATGGCTGAGGAGAAAAGCGAAAATCTCGGAGGGCGATGAGGCGTGGATCGTTCGTCGTCGATCGCAGGCGTGTGGATCGGACCGATCAAACCACCCGGTGCGGTGTGGTATCTCAGAGTGGTTACTAACGGGGGAAGGCTGCGCTGCAGATCTGACCAAGCAAGCTCAGACGGCCGCGGGCCGCAAGACGACCACTTGGGGCTGCGCTCGGAAGCATCTTCGTGGTGATCGCGGGCCGGGGCCTTGACGTTGGCTGCGCGGTGACAGGCGGGCGCGGCTGCGATATCATCGTGCCCGTGAGCGCCACGGCGGCACGCTACAGGGCAGCGACAGGCGTTTCCATGGACGGCACAGTCGGCTTCAGCGCCCATGGCTAAGTGAGCCATCGAGCCCAGAGGCAACAGACCAGCGCAGATCCACGAAACCAGAAACCATCGAAGCGCTGGATGCAGAGAAGCCATCAATACCCTAGTTCGATGACAGGTCCCGCGAGGTTACGTGAGTTGCCATCGGTCCCGCTCAGTATAACTTGTGGTGCCGTAGTATCGAGAAGGGTTAAGTTTCACAGAACAATACACATAGCGCCCTTCCAGGCGCGAGCGGGCGTACATTCGTTGGCCCGGCAACGCTACAATCCAACCATCGCGGCCGGCTTTCGTTGGGTCGACAGTCTCGTCTCCGCGCGGGCGCAATCGAGCCGCCCGCCTCGCATCCTGCTGCGAAGCTCGTGGCAGAGCGTCAATATCGGCGACAAGGGGCTTAGCCAGAGGCTTTGTCGCCAATACGGCCTACACGGCAGCCGGAAAGTACTGGGGCTGAGTACCGCAAGTTTTGGAAATCCTCTGGTACGAAAATGAACCTTGTCAGATGTCTTGTTGAAGGGTATTCCGTGGTTCCTGCAGTGGGTTCCTTACCTCCGGGAACTGCTCCGAATGGGGCGTCACTCAGGGCTGGCGCCCGCAACGACGAGTTACGGGCTGACGAACGGAAATTAGGAGCAGAGATAATGATGATGAGACTCTATGCGCGTATCAGCGTCCTCGCAACGGACGATCGCGCACAGGACTTAGTTGAGTATTCCCTCTTGGCCGGCTTCATCGCCGTGGCGGGAGGTGCGTTCATCCCGGACATCACAGAGAGTGTCAGCGTCATCTTCAGTCGCGTGACCAGCCTGCTGGATAAGTGGTCAGCCGCTTAACGTAAAGGCGTCCTCCGTCGAGCGTGAGCCCGCGAACACCCAGTAGCATCGCTGTGCTTGTGCGCGGAAAGATGCGGAAAGATAGCGTCGAGTCGCGCTCGTAATTTCAAATCCGCTGCGGGCCAACCAAACCGCGGGCGTCCCGAGAAACGTAGAGACTCAGTTTGGATCGGCGATGCTCTTCGGTACGCCGACACGGTAAGCGTCCCAACCGGGGGGCGACCGCTGAATAGCCTGTTAAGGTAGAGATCATCATGCGACGCACTGACGCTTTCCAGGTCGGAACCGCGATAGTAACCGCTCTCTTTCTGTGCGGCTGCCACGGCCCGAATCTGGAGCTGGCGGGTAAGCCGCTTGCGGAGTGGACCCGGCAACTCGACAGCGCCGAGCGGCAAGACCGCCTATCCGCTGTTCGCGCGGTCGGCGAGCTGGCACGGCGGCACGCGGACGACGCGGCGGCCGTGCGCAGCCTTCGTGCCGCTCTCAGACATGACGACCGAGCCGTGCGCCATTGGGCGGTGCGCTCGGTCAACACGCTCGGAGAGACGGCGGCGGATTTCGAAGGCGACCTGCGAGAGAGACTGAGTGACGACATCGCCGACGTTCGCATCTGGGCCGGGTACGGACTGTGCCGCCTCGGCAAGACCGAAGAAGGCCTGCCGGTATTGGCCGCGGCGCTCTCCGATACGAACGGCGGCGCGAGGCTTCACGCCGCTCATGCACTCGAAGCGCTGGGCGAAGACGCGCGTCCGCTGGCCGCGGCGCTACGCGGCGTGCTTGGCGATGAATTCGGCTATCCGGACCGCGTGGCGGGAAGGGTCCTGAAGAACCTGGGCGAATACCCGCCAGACGCCGCCCAAGACTAGCTCGAACGCGCGGCTGAACCGCCGCCTGTTGGGGCCTGTGCTTGCGGCCTCTCGAAGGGAATAAAGAACAGCGAATAGAGCAAGATGCTCCACGGACTGAGACGCGCCGCGGCCGCTCAGTGTATCGTCCGGAGCGCGTCGGTAGGCGACAATGGATTCCATGCGTGTCGCGGTTATTGGTGTGGGGGCGGTCGGCGGTTATTTTGGGGGTCGGTTGGCGCAGGCGGGTCACGATGTTTTCTTCGTGGCGCGCGGCGGGACCCTTGAGGCTTTGCGGAGCGGGGGGTTGCGGGTGAAGAGCATTGCCGGTGACTTCGAGATCCGGCGGCCGAATTTGGCGGCCGATCCGGGTGAGATCGGGCCGGTGGATGTGGTGCTGACGGCGGTGAAAGCTTGGCAGGTGAGCGCGATCGCTCCATCGCTTGCGCCGCTGATCGGGCCGCAAACGGTGGTGGTCCCCTTGCAGAACGGTCTGGAAGCGCCGGGCTTGCTGGGCGCCGTGCTCGGGACGGAGGTCGTATTGGGTGGGCTGTGTAAGATTTTCGCGTCCAAGACCGGCCCGGCGGCGATCGAACACATCGGCCTGGAGCCGGTGATCGAGTTCGGCGAGCTGCATGGGGAACTCAGGGGCGAGAAAACGGAGCGAGTTGAGCGGGTGCGCGCGGCGTTCGCGGCAGCCACGGGCATGTCGACGGTTGTGCCGGATGACATCGAAGCCGCGATGTGGATGAAGCTGATGCAAGTCGAGGCGTTGGGCGCGGTGGGTGCGGTGGCGCGGCAGCCGGCCGGGATTGTGCGGGCCGTCCCCGAGACGCGCCAAATGCTGTTGTCGGCGATGGAAGAAGTCGTGGCTGTGGGGCTGAAACGGGGCGTGCGGCTGGATGCGAACTTGCCCGGGAAGGCGATGCGGCGTGTGGACGACCTGCCCGCCGGCGCGACTGCGTCGATGCACCGGGATATCGCGGCGGGCCTGCCGTCGGAGTTCGAGTTCCAGGTCGGTACCGTTGTACGGTACGGCCGCGAGGCAGGGACGCCCACTCCGGTGCAGTCGGCCATTTACGCCGCGTTGCTGCCGAGCGAGCTACTGGCGCGCGGTCAGCTCAAGGCGCCCGCCGACTGAGGGCGCTGTGCTCACGAATCGCCGGCGGTTTGCCCCTTCAACCAGACACGGAGTCGAGTCGCGGCGGCCTGGATTCGAGCGAGCAGTTTGTCCTTCCAGGTGAGCGCGTCGGTTTCGAGCTGCTGGACATGCTCCTGAACAGCATCCTTCTGCTCGGCCAGCTCCTGCTGTTGCTCACGGCCCGTGTCTTTGATCTGCTGCCGTGATTGCTCGGTCTCGGCGCGGATCTGGCGGCTCCGCTCGTTGATGGTTTCGGCCGTCTGGGCCAGGGTTTCACTCGTGCCGCGTCCGAGAGCGAGCGCGTCGCGGCGGGCATGCTCAGCGCCCTTCTCGAGCGCCTTGACGATGTCTTTGTCGCTGCGATCCCAATTCAGCAAGACCGCCACGGCGAGCACGGCCAGAATAGCCATGAACAAGAAAAATCGAATCCAGTTCACGAGCATGGTTTTATTATGCACGCGGGAGAATGGGGTTGCGGAGGGGTGGGGTGTACATGGACCGGCATGAGTGCCGGTCACTACTGTGCGCTTCGGGGCTGTGAGCCTTTGTTATGATCGAGCAACAGGTGCACCGATGTTGATGGCTTGGCTCAGCGAACCCAAGAAGATTGAGGAATCACCGGAACCGAAGCGGGTGAGGACCGAAGGTCTGTGGATCAAATGCGATTCCTGCCGCGCCACGATCTGGAAGAAAGACCTTGAGGCGAACCTGATGGTTTGCACCGACTGCGGCTTCCACTTCAGAGTGGATGCGCTGACCAGGATGGGGATGCTGGCCGACGATGGCCGCTGGGAGACCTTCGACACGGGACTACGCTCAACAGACGCGCTGCGGTTTGTCGACGAGCGCTCGTATCAGGAACGCCTTGAGAAGGCCGAGCGCGTCACCGGTCTGAAAGACGCCGTCATCTGCGGCAGTCTCAAGCTGAACGGGCGGCGCGTGATGGCTTGCGTGATGGAATACCGCTTCATCGGCGGCAGCATGGGCGTGGTCGTGGGTGAGAAGATTACGCGCTCGATTGAACGAGCCATCAAGGAAAAGGTCCCTGTGATCATCGTCTCGGCCTCCGGCGGCGCGCGCATGATGGAGGGGGCGCTGAGCCTGATGCAGATGGCGAAAATCTCGTCCGCGCTGACGAAGCTAGGCGAGGCCAAGCTGCCTTACATCAGCATCCTCAGCGACCCGACGACAGGCGGCGTCACGGCGAGCTTCGCGATGCTAGGCGACCTGAACATCGGCGAGCCGCAAGCCCTGATCGGCTTCGCGGGTCCGCGAGTGATCGAGCAAACGATCCGGCAGAAGCTGCCGAAGGGGTTTCAGCGTTCGGAGTTTCTGCTCGATCACGGCATGCTCGATGCTGTTATCCCGCGCGGCGAGATGAAACAGTTCGTGAGCCGGGCGCTCGATTTCTTCTGCGATCCGGTGGAATGACCTACGCCGAATCCGTCGAGTATCTGCTCTCGCTGATCGGAAGCATCGAGCGCTCGAACTTCGGTCTTCACCGCATGGAGCGGCTGATGGAGCAGCTCGGCCGCCCGGATCGCTCGTTTCGCCCGATCCACATCGCTGGTACGAATGGCAAGGGCTCAACGGCCGCGATGATCGCGGCGGCACTTGAATCGGCGGGCCGTCGGACGGGGCTTTCTAGTTCACCGCATCTGATTCGTTTCAACGAGAGAGTGCGCCTCGACGGCAAGGAGATCGAAGACGCTGATTTTGCAACCGATGTGAGCGAGGTACGAGCCGCCGCGGAGGCCGTTGTGGCGAGCGACGGACGATCGATGCGCCCGACGCTGTTCGAAATGATGACTGCCGCGGCGTTTTGTGGGTTCCGGCGAGCAACAATGGAATGGGGCGTGGTTGAAGTCGGACTCGGCGGCCGGCTCGATGCAACGAATGTGGTGTCGCCCGAGCTGACGGTAATCACGCCGATCGGCCGCGACCATGAACGCTTTCTGGGAGTTGGGGAGCGCTCGATCGCGCGCGAGAAGGCGGGGATTCTCAAGGCGGGATGCCCGGTGGTGGTTTCCGAGCAGTCCGCGGAGGCGCTGGAGGAAATTCGAGCCAGAGCCGCGGAACTGGAGATTCAGGTGATTCAGATACCTTCGGCTTGGAGGGCGGATGAAACCGCGCACACGACGGGCCACTATCGATTTCTCGCCGTGCGGGTCGACGGCGCCGCGGGGTCGAGGGACGGTTTCCCGGTAACGCTGGGGTTGGCGGGGAGACATCAGGTGGGCAATGCGTTGACGGCAATCGCGGCACTGGACCGGCTGGGCGTCGAGACGCGGGCGATCCAAGAAGGGCTGGCCGGCGTGAATTGGCCGGGACGGCTGGAGCGGGTCGCCGGCCCGCCGGAGTTTTTGCTCGATGCCGCGCATAATCCGGCCGGCGCGCGGGTGCTGGCGCAGTTTTTGAGTGAGCATTGCGCCGACCGCACAATTCACTTGATCTATGGTTCGTCGAGCGACAAGCCAGTGGAGGAAATTGCGGGCATACTATTTCCTTGCGTGCGGCGAGTGACCGTAACGGCATCGCGCGTGACTCGGTCGATCGGGCCGGAGGAATTGCTGCGGCGGGTCGGCCATTTGCATCCCGATGTTGCTACGGCTTCTTCGACCGAAGCAGCCATGGAGCGAGTCGGGAGGGAGGCCAAGCCACGAGATTTGACGCCTCAAGACTTGCCCCCCCAAGACTTGACCGTAGTGGCGGGCTCGATTTTTCTCGTCGGCGAAGCGAAGGCCGTCTTGTCCCAACTGACGGCCATTTCGGTGGGACAGTAAGCAGCCGAGATACCCATGTTTAGCTATCTGCGTTCGGTGCTTTGGATGTGTCCGCTGATCGCAGTGGCGACGGTGGTGATGGGCACGGTTTCGTTGTGTGTATCATTCTTCGACCCGACCACGCGGCGGCAACACAAAGTGGCGGTGGCGTGGGCGAGGATGCTGCTGCGGATCTGCATGGTCCGGGTGGACGTGGTTGGCGCGGAGAAGCTGCAACCGGGGCAGGTCTACGTTTTCGTCTCGAACCACTTTAGCTTGGTCGATACGCCATTGATGTTTGGATCGATGCCGTGGGAATTCCGTATCCTGGCGCGGCACAACTTATGGCGTATTCCTTTCCTAGGTTGGCATCTGAGGCGGTCGGGGCATGTGCCGGTGGAACGTGAAAGCCCGTCAGCGGCGGCTCGCAGTTTGATACAAGCGGCGGCAAAGATCCACGAAGGTTTCTCGCTGCTGATTTTTCCCGAGGGCGGTAGAACGCGGGAGACGACGATGCGGCGCTTCAAGTCAGGGGCGGCACGAATCGCGATTGAAGCCGGCTGCCCGATTGTGCCGATGGCGATCATTGGCACGCGCAAAATTCTGCCTCCCAGCTCGGCGCATCTGCATCCGGGCCGGGCGGAATTGCGGATCGGAGAGCCGCTTCCGACCGAGGGTCTGACGAGCCGCGACGCAGCGGAACTGATGCAGAAAGTACAACGGGCCGTCGCGGAACTCGCCGCGTAGTCAAGCTAGCCGGCTACTGCTCGCCGACCCAGGCGCAGGGGCCATCGGCGCGGCATAGGAATGCGCGAAACGGTTCAGGCTTGGTCTTCAGCGACCACTGCCAGCCGTTCACGAAGAAGGCCTTCGTCCAGGCTTCGCTGTCGAGGGTCAAAGGAGCGAGAACGGAAACGGAGACGACGCCTTGAGACGGCATACCGCTGCGGGGGTCCATGATGTGGCTGTAGATCTTGCCGTCGGCCTCGAAGAACTTTTCGTAGCTGCCGGAAGTGGAAAGAGACTGATCTTTGAGATGCAATTGCGCGGCTGTTTGGCGGGCGTTGTTGGGATCTCGGATCTGAACCGGCCAGCCCCGCGGCTCATCAGGTGGCGCGCCGATGCCGTAGAGGCTGCTGCCGGCGGCGCTGATGAAGGCGGACCTGATTCCTGCCTGGCGCAGAAGCGCGGCCATGCGATCGACCGCATAACCTTTGCCAATGCCGCCCGGGTCGAGTTCAAGGCCTTCGCGCTCGAAACGGACGGTTGAGTGTTCGCGGTCGAGGTCAATGTACTGGTAGCCCACTTTGCGCCGGGCTCCCGCTATCCGCCAAGCGTACGGCAACTCACCGGAACCCTTGTAGAAGCCCCAGACTTTCATCAACGCGCCAACCGTGATGTCGAAGGCCCCATCGCTTGCCTTGCTGTAGTCGAGGCAGCGCGCGAGCAGATCGGCGAGTTCCTTCGAGACGGGAACCGGGCCGTCCGCCGCTTTGCGGTTGACGCGGCTGAGTTCGCTGTCGTCCTTGTAATTACTGAGGAAGGCGTCGATGCGGCGGGCTTCGTCGAAAGCGGCTCGTACGGCCGAAGCGAGTTGAGATCGCTGTTCGCCGAAAGCGGCGATCGTATAGGTCGAGCCCATGATCGAGGCGCCGGCCTCGTAGCGCTCAAGTGCAGGAGGCTTGTTGTCTTGCGCGCCAAGCAGGGATGCACCCGCGGCGGCAAGGCAGACGAGCAGCAACGACCGCCCGCTCATAGAAACTCCACTTCGCTCGACACGAGGTCGCCTCCGAGCAAACGGGCGGCATCGGCTTCGATCTTCGCGAGTTGCTCTTCAACACGTGGCCGGTCGCCCGACACGGTGACAACGGCAATCACGGAGCGCTGCCAGGTGTCCTGTCCGTCGACTTCAGCTACCGAAACGTTGAAACGATTCCGTAGGCGGTCTTTGAGACCGCGTACAACCTGACGTTTTTCCTTGAGGGAATGGGCCGCCTCGATTTGTAAGTGGAGCGTGAGCAACCCGATCGTGAGCATCAAACGAAGACTTGCTGGGCCACCTTTTCGCTCGTAAAGGCTTCGATCACGTCGCCCTTCTTGACGTCGTTGAAGTTCTGGATGCCGACACCACACTCTTGTCCGATGCGGACTTCAGAGACTTCGTCCTTGAAGCGGCGCAGGGAACTGACTTTGCCGGTGTAGACCACGATATTGTCCCGTAGCAGGCGAAGCTCGGCTTTGTTGGTAATGCGGCCCTCTTCCACCTTGCAACCGGCGATGATACCGACCTTCGAGACGCGGAACGCTTCGAGCACGTCGGCGCGCCCCAGGAAGGTTTCCTTTGTGATCGGATCGAGAAGGCCGGTCATGGCCGCCTTGATCTGATCGATCAACTCATAGATGATCGTATGCAGGCGGACGTCGATACCTTCGCGTTCGGCCAGGGTGGCCGCGCTTCTCTCGGGACGCACGTTGAATCCGATGATGATGGCGTTGGCCGTGGTGGCGAGCAGTACGTCGGATTCAGAGACAGCGCCGACCCCGCTGTGAATGAACTTGACCTTAACTTTCTCGTTGGAAAGCTTGTTGAATGCGTCCGTCAAGACTTCCATGGAGCCTTGCACGTCGGTCTTGAGAACGAGAGGCAGCTCTTTGATATCGCCGGCGCGCAACTGTTCCTGGAACTGTTCGAGCGACAAGCGGGAGGACTTCGCGAGAGCCTGTTCGCGGACTTTGTCCTCGCGGTACCCGGCAATCTTCTTGGCCCTATCTGTATCGGTCGCGACTTGCAGCGTATCGCCGGGATCGGGAAGCCCTTCCAGCCCGAGTACGACGACGGCCGTTGATGGCGGGGCCTCTTTGACCTTATTGCCGCGCTCGTCCAGCATCGCACGGACCTTACCGAAGACGGAGCCTACCAGGAAATAGTCGCCGTTACGTAGCGTTCCATTCTGAATGAGTACGGTAGCGACGGGACCCTGGCCGCGGTCGAGCTTGGCTTCGAGAACAGTTCCGACGGCGGGCTGATTCGGGTTGGCTTTCAGCTCCTTGAGATCGGCGACGAGCAAGACCATCTCGAGGAGTTGGTCCAGGTTTTGCTTCTTCGTGGCCGAGACGGGAACCATGACCACATCGCCACCCCAATCTTCCGACAGCAGCCCACGATCGGCGAGCTGCTGCTTGACGCGGTCGGGGTTGGAACCGGGAATATCAATCTTGTTGATGGCGACCACGATCGGAACGTTGGCGGCCTTGGCGTGGTCGATGGCCTCAACTGTTTGCGGCATCACGCCGTCATCGGCGCTCACGACAAGGATGACGATATCGGTGCTCTGCGCGCCGCGAGCCCGCATGCGCGTGAACGCCTCGTGGCCCGGCGTATCGACGAAAACGACGCGCCGGCCTTGATACTCGACGTGGGACGCGCCAATTGCCTGCGTGATGCCCCCCGCCTCGCGCTCGGCGACGTTGGTCTGACGGATGGCGTCGAGAAGCGAAGTCTTCCCATGGTCGACATGGCCCATGACCGTGACCACGGGGGAGCGTTCCTCAAGGTCCGCGGCCTCTTGCGACTCTTCCAGCTCGAGCATCGTCTCTTCTTCGTAACTCAGCTCGGTGGCGGTGGCGCCAAAGTGTTTGCAGAGATCCTGAATCATCTCGATGTCGAGGGTTTGGTTGATGGTCGCGAACAATCCGCGATCGACCAGCGTCTTGATGATCAGGTTCGCTTTAATGCCTAACTTCTCAGCCAGTTCCTTGAGCGTGGTACCGGGACTGACCGTGACTTCCGTATTGACTGCCCTGGTAGGGGCCGCCGATACTCGGGGACCGGTCTGGCGGCGTAGCAGTTTCGCCTCGCGTTCGGCCTCGCGGTCACGCATCGTCCGCGGCCGAGACGGCCGCTGCGGTGGTCTGCGGCTATTGGGCCGGTTGGGCTGAGCCGGGGGCGGTGCTCCGCGGCCGGCGGGGTGCGCTGTTCGCGGACCGGCAAAGCGCGGATTCGGTGGCGCCGACGGCATCCCGGGTACGGCGGGCCTACGGGCGCGTTCGTAAATCGGCTTACCCGGAATGGGTTTCTGGGGGGCGGCAGGCGCCTGGGGCAGCCTTACCCTGGGGTGGGCCGCCGGCTGCGCCTTGTGTTGTCCAGGGATGACTCTCGCGCGTGGCGCGCCGGGAGCGGCACCGGCGACCGGAGGCCGTATCGGCACCCCGGGCAAGGCCGCTTTTCTGGGTTGCGCCTGCATCGGCGTGCGCGGTCCTTGTGCGGCGCCCGCGGACGGCTGCAACGGAATCTGCTTCACAGGGCGGGGCTGTGGTCTCTCTGGCCGCCCGGGCGCAGCCGGCAAGGCCGGCTCACTCGGCGCAATCGGCATCGCGGGTGCGGCGGGCGGGGCTGGTGCGGCCGCGGCGCGCGGCGGCGGAACAACTGGAGCTGTCTTTTTCGCCGGGCTCGGGGTAGCGGCGGCGGCCGAGCGCGCGGCGGGGGGCTCAGTCTTCAGGGGTGGACGCAGGGCCTGCACGGGGGGACGTAAGGGAACAGGCAGTCCTGCTATTGCCGGAGTCGCCTTTCGGCGCGGGGCCGCCCGCTTGGGAGTAGCAACCTGAACAGGCTCGGGCGGTGCTTGCTGAACGGTCTCGGCCTCGGACGGCTTTTCTGGCTCCGCGACGTCTTCATCCTGTCGGCGAAGCAACTCACGAACCTTCTCGGCTGCGTCGTCATCGAGAGAACTGGAATGGGTCTTCTTCCCCTGGATACCAGCCTTCGCCAAAGCCTCGAGAATTGTTTGCGCCTTGACCTCGAGTTCTCTTGCGAGCTCGTTGATCCGCAGTTTCTTCGTGTTACTCAAGACTGCTCGGACTCCTTCGCCGTCAGGTTGTCATGAACGTCATCCTCGGCCGGTGCTGATGCGTCGACGACGGGGGCGGCCTGAGGTTGTGCGTTGGAACGCGCCGCGTCCGGGTCGACACTGTCATCTTCCTCGTCCTGATCTTCGTCCAGAGAAAAGGAAGAACCCTCGTCCATGGTATCAAAATCGACGTCCTCGTCATCGAACTCGTCGTCGACATCCGCGCCTTCCACCGGCAATCCGGGCACCACCGCGGGGGCCTTCGGGGCGGGAGCGGCCGCTTCGGCATCGAGCTCGGCGGCGGTTTCGTCATCCAGATCCAAAGGCTCGGTGGCAAGGTCGGCGGTTTCGAACTGCCCGAAGTAGTCGCTGACAGCCTGTGTAATTTTCTCGACCATTTTCGGGCCGATACCGGGGATCTCCTCGAGCTGCTCGGGGGTCATGTCGGCCAGGCTTTCGATGGTGGATGAGCCCGCGTCGAGCAGTTTGTCGACGAGGCTTTCAGTTAAATTATGTTCGAGGAGCACGCTGACGGGGGTCCCGGCGCCGCCCATCGCGGCGATGGCTGTCTCGACTTCCTGGCGCTTCTCGTCTTCGCTCTTAATGTCGATGCGCCAGCCCATCAGCTTGGCAGCCAAGCGGACGTTTTGCCCCTTCTTGCCGATCGCGAGAGAAAGCTGCGTTTCCTCGACGATTACTTCGAGGTGTCTCGCCAAGGGATCGATAATCGTGACACGGCTGATGTTGGCGGGACTCAAGGCGCGGCTCGCCATGTCGATCGCTTCTTCGGAGTATTGGATGATGTCGATTTTCTCGCCTCGCAATTCGCGAATAATCGACTGCACCCGCATACCCTTCATGCCTACGCAAGCACCGACGGCGTCCACGTCGCGGTCGCTTGATTGGACCGCGATTTTGGTCCGCTCGCCGGCCTCGCGTCCGCAGGCCATGATCTTGACTGTTCCGTCGTAGATTTCCGGGACTTCCTGTTCGAAGAGGGCCTTGACCAATTCCTCGGACGCGCGGGAGACGATGACCGCCGGCCCGCGGCCCGCCTTCTCGATATTCTTGATGACGACCCGAACGCGGTCACCGGGCGAAAAACTTTCGAGCCGTGACTGCTCACGGCGCGGCAGACGCGCTTCGGTCCGGCCGATGTCAACGATCAGGTCGGGGCCCTCGATGCGCTTGACGGTACAGGGGACGATCTCACCGATGCGATCGGAGAACTCGTTGAAAATGGTCTCTCTTTCGGCCTCGCGAATCTTCTGAAAGATGACCTGCTTCGCAAGTTGAGCGGAGATACGGCCTAATCCCTCGGTATTCTTCTGGAAGCGAATTTCGTCCCCGACTTGGGCCTCCGGCTTGACGCTCTGGGCCTCGGAGAGGCTGATTTCACGGGCCGGGTTCGCCACCAGATCGGAAACGATCTTGACGGCAAACACCTCGACTTGGCCGCTGCCGGAGTTGTAGTCCCCAACCAGCTCTTCGCCCGTCTTATAGTACTTGCGGGCGGCCACGACAATGGCGTCTTTTAGAGCATCGATGACGACTTGAGGTTCAATGCCCTTGGCTCGGCTCAAGTCCTCGATCTGACCAAAAAGGTTCTCCATGTAGCCCTCAGTACATTCGGTCCTAGAACTCCGCGACCAGCCGCGCCAGCTCTATGTCTTCCAGACGAAACCGCATGACGGCGCCGTCGCTCTCAAGTGCCACCGCGCCGTCGCCGTAGCCTTCAAGCCTTCCCGTGAACTGCTTCCTTCCCTGCTGGGGCGCCCGTAGTTTGATCCGCGCCTTCTTCCCCTTGAATCTTTCATAGTCCGACAGCTTCACCAGTTTCCGGTCCAGCCCGGGCGAAGATACCTCCAACCGATACGGCCCCGGCATCAGATCCTCGACATCGAGCATCGGACCCATTTGCCTGGACATCATCTCGCAATCGGACAGGGAAACACCCTCGGAGCGGTCGATAAAGATTCGGACCAATCCGTTGTGCGTGCCACCACGCAGTTCTACGTCAACCACCTCTAATCCTTCCGATGAGGCGACTCGTTCCGCGATCTCGCGGATCTGTTGTTGCACCTGTTCTCGTGCCAGACCCATCGATCCGCCGTTTTCAATTGCGCAATAAAAAAGTGGGCAAATGCCCACTCCGGAAACGCGCCCCTCGTAAGCCCAAAGAATTCATTGTAGGGCTCGCCGTTCCCCAAGCGCAAGAGACAGCGCATGACGCAGGCGCCGTATGCCATCGCCCCCGGGCGTGAATTATTCGATGAAATACAAATAAATCGACTTGCCCACGCGGGCGCGCGGCTCGTGCGCATCGAGCCAGGCAGGCCGCGGCTGGTAGATGCCTTGGAGGTTCGTGACACTCAGCGCGACCCAGCCCCGGGGGCGATCGCCGGGACCGAACCGGCGGGAGTCTTCAAGTCCAACCGCCTCGGGAGATGTGGTGCCGAAGTAGTTCAGGGCGAGATCCTCGATCCCATTCTCCTCCACATAACGCGCCAGCCGATGGAGATCCTGTCCCCAGTCAAGGTTGCTATCGCCGAGTACTTTGTGCTCCCTACCACGTGCGATCTGGTTGAAATAGGGCAGGTAATCCGGGTGCGCCCGAAGCGACTCGACGCCATGCCAGCAAAGCAGTAGCAGGACGGCGGCTCCCCAAGCTTTCGAGCGGCGCCGGCCCGCCTCGGCCACGCATGACGACGCCCAGATCGCGAGCAGCGCGTAGATCGGCAAAATGTGCCGCACACCGACATTCAGCGGGCTCGGCATTACGGCCAACAGGATGCCCAACGCCGCGGCGAGCGGCCCTAGAGCATCACCGTCAATCCCGCCTCGGCGGAATACGAGCAGTCCCGCCAACGCAATAAGCGCCAGAAAGGGCAAGCTAGTCTTGACTCCCAGCACAACCAGAAAGTAGTGCCACCAGCCGTGTTGCCGGACTTCTCGTAGCAGGAAGGCGGGATGACCACCCGCGGCGTGTTCCCGGACGTATTCGATGCCGGTGACCATGTCTTGCAAAGGCAGTGGAACGCTTTCGATCGCCCAATAGACGGCCGTTTTGAGGCTTGAAGACTCCGGCAGCCGCGACTCGACGGTGTCGTAGGGCCGGCGAGCCGGGTCCCGCAACGGGCGCATTTCGAAAGCGTAGGCGCCCCAGATGGTTAGTAAGGCCAGCAATGCCGCCGGAACGAGCGAGCGGGCGGCTTGACGCATCTTCGCAATTCGTATCTGCCCGGTTCGCCATGAGCGCGGCCGCCACAAAGACCCGCCCTGCCTAGCAGCGAGCAATCCGAGCAGCACCGCGGGCAGGAACAGAATCGCCGAATACTTCGCCGCGACAGCCAGCCCAATCGCGAAGCCCAAAGCCAAACCCAGCATGAGGCTGCGACGCGGGTCCGGCTCGGCCAGCCAACGCCAAAGGTAATAGCTAGCCGCAAGCAGGCACACCGTGAAACCGAAATCAACGGTCGCCAGCGCGGCGGACGCCAAGATATTCGGAGACAGCGTAACGATCGCGCAGGCCGCCCAGCCGCAGTAACGGCCATACAGCGCCGCCGCCCAGCGGTGCGTGTAAAGCAAGAGAAAAGGAAGGAAGAGAAGGTTGCCCATGCGAGCGAGCTTCAAGGTGTGCCAGTAATCACCTTGCTGCTCGAAGACCGTCTGGGCCATCAGCGGAATATGATCGCTGGGTTGCGCGGCCCATGGCCCGGTCGAGCGGTATTCGATTCCGGCAAGGTGCGGCAGCAGAGCAAGCGCCCATCGCACCAGAGGCGGCTGCTCGGCTCCGGCGTCAAATCGACCCTGCTGATAGGCCTGCAACCCCGCCGCGACCTGATAACCCTCGTCGAACGTCGCGTTGAACTCGTCGTAGGTGTCGACGATGCGGGCCGCCGCCAGCGCGCCGAGCAGCGTCAGAACAATGATAGTAGCGAGGCTCTGTTTCACCGTTAATTGCCGAGCTTTCGATCAGGATTCGCAGCCGCGGGACGCGCCCGTAAGACCGGCCGGCCGTTGGGGTAAACTAATCCCCTATGGCGAACTTCCCCGTGGCTATTATCACCGATGAGTTCACTCAGGATTTTGAACGGATCTGCCGCACCGCTGTCGACATGCACATACCGGCTCTCGAACTGCGGACGGTTTGGGACAAGAACATCGTCGATATGAACGACGAAGAACTCCGTCAAGTCGACCAACTCGCGAGTGAGTTCAAGCTCAAGATTGTCTCGATCGCCTCGCCCGTTTTCAAGTGCACGCTCCCGGATGGGGGCGATATCGACCAACGTTTCGAGCAGGACGCTTTTCATTCCGCCCACACCTACGAAGATCAGCCGCGCATCCTGGCGCGCGCGCTCGAAATCGCCAACATTTTCGAGGCTCCCATCGTTCGTGTATTTAGCTTCTGGCGGACTGTCGAGCCCGCCCGGATCACCGCGCGCATTGTGGAAGCGCTGCGAGGGGCCGCCGAACAGGGCGCCGCCGCCGGCGTAAAGATCGGGCTCGAGAACGAGCATGCCTGCAACATCGCCACGGCTTCGGAGTCGGCGACCGTGCTCAATGCCATCGACCATCCGAACCTGGGGCTGGTGTGGGACCCGGCGAACTGCTACATCGCCGGCGAAGTACCTTATCCGGACGGCTACAACCTGCTGCCCGCGAATCGCATTCTGCATGTTCATGCCAAAGACGGCGTGCTGCCTCCAGGGAGCGACCGTATGAACTGGGGCGACCTGGGCGCGGGCGATGTCGATTGGACCGGCCAGCTATCGGCCATGGTGCGCGACGGCTACAGCGGCGTGGTTAGCCTCGAAACTCACTGGGGTGGTCCAGGCGGCGACAAGTTTAAGGGCAGTTCGATTTGCGCCCGGAGTCTGCAGCGGCTGGTTTCGGAAGCGGCGTAGCCGCGCGGTCTCACAGCGAACTTCCTCGCTCTGCTTTCACCGATCGAACACGGGACATAGCATTACATTTACCGGCACGTTCACACCGGTCGCTGATCCCGGTCTCAATGCAAATGCTGGATAAGTCGTGTCGCGTGCGTGAGCCCGACTATTTCTTCACTCCACCCTTCGCCCAGACATACATGCCGACGATCCACCACTGTAGAGAGCCGAAGACAAACCAACAGAACGCGAGCAAGTATGAGCTGGCTTGGCGGACAATCACTGCGTCCAGTGGAGGTTCAGACACCCTCCATGTCAGTTCAAAGATTGCGGCTGCTACCCCAAGCGTGATGTCCACTACCAGCAGTGAGGGCAGATCACCCAGCATCAAGGTCTTCGTGAGCAACGTTTCGTAGTGAAAATGAAAGGGTCGGTGCGCAACCACTATCTGGCCGGCGAAGTTCCACGTGTCAAAGCAAACCACCTCAGGCAGACATGCTTCGTCGTCTGATCTCGGCGGCGGGAGCGGTTCCTTCGCGGCAATTACGAAAGCGAGGGTAATCGCATGGGCCGCAGCCAATCCGATCCCAAGAGGCTGCCGCCAGTAACTAAGGAGCGTCCTCATTGCGCGCTGTGAAGTTGCATCCTTCGAAGTACTCCTGCTTCATAGACACCGCTTTCCGGCGATTGTTTCTGGAAAGGCGCTGCCGCCGCAGTAAGATTGCTGCCTCACCTTGAAACCGGTACTCAGCTACTGGCGCAGCTTATCGAGAATCGCGGACGTGACTTGGCTCGTCGAAGCGCTCCCGCCCAAGTCGCGCGGCAACGTTTTCCCGTCGGCTAGGACCGCTGCCACGGCGTTTTCCACAACACGGGCGGCGTCGGACAAGCTGAGAAAGTCAAGCATCATAGCCGCGCTCAAGATCATCGCGATCGGGTTCACGATTCCCTGTCCGGCGATGTCGGGCGCCGAGCCATGCACCGGCTCGAACATCGAAGGAAACTCGCGCGACGGATTGAGGTTCGAGCTGGGCGCCAAGCCCATGCTGCCGGTGAGGATGGCCGAGAGATCGCTCAAGATGTCGCCAAACAGATTCGAGCCCACAACGACATCGAAGCTTGCCGGCCGGCGCACAAAATTCATGGCCGCCGCGTCGACCAACAGCGACTCCGTTTCGATGTTCGGGTAGTCGGCCGCCACTTCGGTGAAGACACGGTCCCACAGCACCATGCTGTAGCCTTGGGCGTTCGACTTCGTGATCGAGGTGACGCGCTTCTTGCGATTGCGGCGGCGCGCCAACTCGAACGCATAGCGGATGATGCGTTCAACACCGTGTCGCGTGAAGACCGAAGTCTGGATCGCAACCTCCGCCGGGTGATTCTGATGCACGAATCCGCCCGCCTGCGCGTATTCCCCTTCGGTGTTCTCGCGCACGATCACCATGTCGATCGCGCCTGGGTTGGCGAGCGGCGACGCGACACCGGCGTAAAGTTTCGCCGGCCGCTCGCAGGCGTATTGATCAAACGCTCGCCGAATCGGCAGTAGCAGGCCGTTCAAAGTGACGTTGTCGGGCACGCCCGGGTGGCCGACGGCTCCGAGCAGAATGGCGTCCAATGGGCGCAACTCGTCGATACCCCCCGCGGGCATCATCTCGCCGTGCTCGAAGTAGTAGTTCGTGCCCCACTCGAACTCGCTGTAGTTGAAGCGAACGTCGTAGCGGTCGGCGATCAGGTCGAGCACTTTCAGTGCTTCGGGCATGACCTCCAGGCCGACGCCGTCACCGGGAATGATGGCAATCGATAACTCTGGCATAGGGTGACTATTTTCCCACAGCCGCGGGTTTCCCTGAACTACTGGCCCGAAGTCGGGTCGCGGGATAGGCTGCGCAGCTCAGCGATCCGTTGCCGCGCTGAATCCGCACCCTGAAAAATGGAGATACCCGCGATCCCCGCCGCCGCGGTGCGCAAGCACTGTGATGCGTTTGAGACACTGACACCCCCGAGCGCCAAGACGGGAATGCGCACTGCCTGGCCGACGCGTTCGAGTTCAGCGATGCCGGCCGGCGACCCGTACCCGCGTTTGGAGGGCGTATCGAAAACCGGTCCGAACACCACGAAGTCCGCGCCTTCGCTCTCGGCCTGCCCGGCCTCGCCGACGCTGTGGCATGAGGCGCCGACCAGAAAACCGGCTGGTACGATCGCGCGAACGGCAGCGGCGGAAAGGCTATCGGCCGGCAGATGGACACCGTGCGCGCCGGCGGCAAGCGCCACGTCGGTGCGTCCGTTGACCAGGATGCGGGCAGTGGTTTTTCGCGTTCGCGCCAGGGCGGCCTGAACAAGGGCGTAAAGCTCCCGGTCCGGAAGGTCTTTCTCGCGGATCTGAATCCAGTCCACTCCCGCGGCAGCCACGCTTTCGATCGTGTCGGCGAGGTCGCCGTTGCACTGTTTGCGGTCGGTGATGTAGTAGAGGATCAAAGCAAGCCGTTAGCCGCGTGTTTCGTCGCCCGCGGCGACCGTCGTGTCGGGGGCGCCAGGGAAAACCCAAATAGACTCGGCGGGAAACTCGACTGACCATTCGTTCGCGCCGGCGCTTTGCTCGAACAGGTCCTCGGGAACCATGACGCTCAGCGAGCCCGGGAAGTCCAGGCGCACGTGATCGTGAAGCGAGACGGCCCGAATCAATCGCAAAGCTCCGTCTGACCCGTTCCGCGTTGAGGGGTCGCAGGGCCGGGCGAGAACCCGTTCGGCATCCACCGCGAAGGCGATGCGAGCGCCATTGGGAGCGTTGGGCAGGTGTGCGGTTGCGATATCGAGTTCGCCGGTGGAAAGGCGCGTCTGATCGCGGGATTCGTCCGAGTCAATCACTTTTCCTTCAAAGACGTTGATGCGCCCGAGCAGACGGGCGACTTCGGGGGAAGAGGGATGGCGGTAGATTTCGCGCGGTGGTCCGCTTTGAACGATACGTCCCTGGCGGCAAACCAACATGCGATCGCCAAGTTCGAACGCCTCCTCACGGTCGTGGGTTACGAGCACCATGCCGAGGCGGTAGTCGGCCCGCACCTGACGCAGCGTTGCATAGAGTTCGCGGCGTAATCCGACATCAAGGCCTCGGGCCGGCTCGTCGAGCAGCAGCAGGCGCGGACGCCCAATCAGTGCCCGCGCGATGGCGCCCCGTTGACGTTCGCCGCCTGAAACCTCATGGGGCCGGCGGGCGGCTAGGCCTTGCAGGCGAAACTGTTCGAGCACCTCCTGAACCCGCCGTCCGCGCTCGTGGGCTGGAAGAGTCATGGCGGCGAACTCGAGATTTTGCCGCAGGCTCATGTGCGGAAATAACGCGTCCTTCTGAAAGACATAGCCGCAGCCTCGGCGACGGGCCGCGCGGCACACTCCAGCGCCGGAGTGAAACAACACATCATCCCCAAGTTCGATGCGGCCCTGATCGGGGCGGATGAAGCCCGCGATCGACTCCAGGGTCAGCGTCTTGCCGGCGCCGCTCGGTCCGAAAAGAACCGTTACGTCGTCACCGGCCTCGAAGCGTACATCAAGGTCGAAGGCAGCCGAGTCGAGCGCGGCCGGATAGCTCTTGCGAATCTCTACGAGCAGCCTCGGCATCAACGCGCCTGCCTCTCTCCGGCCTGATTCATGACCCACAAGATCGTCAACGCCAGCGCCGACATCACGATCACCAGCACGTTGGCGACCCGCGTTTGGCCCGACTGCACGGCGTCGTATATCGCCACGGCCATCGTCTGTGTGCTGCCCGGAATATTTCCGGCGATCATCATTGTCACGCCGAAGTCCCCCAGCGCGCGCGCGAAGGCGAAAACACCCGCCGCCACGATCGAGCGGCGCGCCAGCGGCAAGCTAACCTTCCAGAAGACCCGCCATTCCGTCGCCCCCAGACTGCGAGCGGCGTTCTCGAAGGTGTGATCCACCGATTCGAAAGCCGCCCGAGCGGCCCGGATGAGCAGCGGTATGGAATGCAGACAGGCCGCCACCACCGCCGCCTGCCAGGTGAAGACGAGAGGCACGCCAAAAAGCGTTTCATAGGCGCCACCCAGCGGACTGTTTCGGCCCAGGACGATAAGCAGGTAGAAACCCAGAACCGTGGGCGGCAGTACGATCGGCAACGTGACAGCGGCCTCAACCAGATTCCTTCCTCGAAAACGGCGGTTCGCCAGAACGTACGCCAGAGTCAGCCCGACAGCCAGTGAAATCGCCGTCGCCAGACAAGCCACACGCAGGCTCAGCCACAGTGGAAACCAGTCAATCGCGGAAAAATCGCTCAGCATCGTAACGGTCCAGATTATAGCGTCGTTCGCCTATCGGGCTGGTGGCACTCCATGGCGCTGTTCACAGCAAAGGAGATGCGAGGCTCGTATGCTGGGTAGAACTTCAAAACGGTCTTCACTATATATGGTTTCGAGAGAACAGGTGTCCAGTTGCCCCATGTCATGTTTAAAGCATTGATAAATAGACACTTGATAGAATAAGCGACACGACAGAACAGTAATAGCTTGACAACAACACACTAAAGTTTAATAATAACTATAAGCTAAGAAATCAACCGGAGCAGCTGATCTGTACCGGTTGAGACGCACAACAAGGCTGAAGGGCCGACGAGAAGGAGCAACATCATGGGCAAGATCATCGGAATCGATTTGGGGACGACCAACTCGGTCGTAGCCGTAATGCAGGCCGGCCAACCCAACGTTATTCCCAACCAGGAAGGTGGCCGTACAACGCCGTCGGTCGTCGCGTTTACGAAGACGGGCGAACGACTCGTCGGACAGGCGGCCAAACGCCAAGCCGTTACAAACCCGGAAAACACGATTTTCTCAATCAAGCGGTTCATGGGCCGCCGGTCGAGCGAAGTGCAGCAGGAAATGCGCCTCGTACCCTACGAACTTGCGCCCGGTAGCGACATGGTGAAGATCATGGCCGCCGGCAAGGAATACTCACCGCCGGAAATCTCGGCGATGACGCTGGCCAAACTCAAAGAGGCGGCGGAGGCTTTTCTGGGCGAGAAGGTGACGCAGGCGGTCATCACCGTCCCCGCCTATTTCAACGACTCGCAGCGGCAGGCGACCAAGGATGCCGGCAAGATCGCCGGCCTCGAGGTGCAGCGCATCATCAACGAGCCGACAGCGGCCGCTCTTGCCTACGGTCTCGACAAGAAGACGAACGAGACGATTGCCGTTTACGACTTTGGCGGCGGCACGTTTGACATTTCGATCCTCGAAGTGGGCGAAGGCGTGGTCGAAGTCAAGGCCACCAATGGCGATACGCACCTGGGCGGCGACAACATTGACCAGTTGCTGATCGAGTGGATTATCGGGGAGTTCAAGAAGGAACAAGGCATTGACATATCCGCTGACAAGATGGCCTTGCAACGGCTCAAGGAAGCCGGCGAGAAGGCGAAGATGGATCTGTCGACATTGCTTGAGACCGAGATCAATCTGCCCTTCATCACAGCTGACGCCAGCGGACCCAAGCACCTGCAATTGAAGCTAACGCGCGCCCACCTCGAGCAAATGATGGAACCGCTTTTGCGGCGCACCCTCGAGCCTTGCAAGAAGGCGCTTGCCGATGCCGCGATTACGCCGAGCCAGATTGATGAAGTCGTACTTGTCGGCGGTTCGACGCGTATTCCGAAGGTGCAGCAGCTTGTTAAAGAACTGTTCGGTAAAGAGCCCCACAAGGGCGTGAACCCCGACGAAGTCGTCGCCATCGGCGCCGCCGTGCAGGGCGGCGTGCTCGGCGGTGAAGTGAAGGACGTCTTACTGCTCGACGTAACACCCTTGTCGCTCGGCATCGAGACGCTCGGCGGTGTGTTCACGAAGCTGATCGAGCGCAACACCACCATTCCCACGCGCAAGAGCGAAGTCTTCTCGACCGCGGCCGAGAGCCAGACATCGGTAGAGATCAAGACCTACCAGGGTGAGCGGGCGATGGCGGCCGACAACCGTCTGCTCGGCGTCTTTCAGCTGGTCGGTATTCCGCCGGCGCCGCGAGGCGTGCCGCAAGTCGAAGTCACATTCGACATCGACGCCAACGGCATCCTGAACGTCTCGGCGAAGGACAAAGCGACGGCCAAGGAACAGAAGATCACCATCACCAGTTCGTCGGGGCTCTCGAAGGAGGAAATCGATAAAATGGCCGGCGACGCCGAGAGCCACGCAGCCGAGGATCAGCAGAGGCGCGATCAGGTCGAGGCCCGCAACCGTGCGGACGCCATGATCTATAGCACCGAAAACACGCTCAAGGAGCACCGCTCGAAGATCGGCGAAGACGACGCGAAGAAGATTGAAGAGGCTATCGAGGAAACCAAGAAGGCCGTGCAGGCGGGCGATCCCGCTGAGATCAATCGCACGGTTGAGAACCTGACTCAAGCCAGCCACAAGCTTGCCGAAGCGATGTATAAATCCGCAAGCGGGTCGGGTGATGGAGCCGCCGGGGGAGCCACATCGTCCGACGGCGCGTCCGGCGGAGAGACCGGAGACGACAAGAAAGAGGATGTGGTCGACGCTGAATTCGTGGACGTGGAGGATAAGCCTAAGGACTCCTAAACACGACGCGGATCGCCGCCAAAGCGCAACGCGAACCACTCCGGGAGCCGGTCCGTCGCGGCGGCTTTCCTGGAGGCTTTCCAGGAGGCTTTCCAGGAGGGGCTGCCGCGGCTAGCGGCTTCGTGAGCAGACGCCGCGTCCGAATCATCTGAATTCATTAGGAGCCCGGGCTCCGGGGGAGAAGCGTGACGGGAACGGACCAAAAAGATTACTACAAGGCCCTCGGCGTCAAGAAGAGCGCTTCGGCCGATGACATCCGCAAGGCCTACCGCCGTCTTGCGCGCAAGCATCACCCCGACGTGAATCCCGGCGATAAAGCGGCCGAAGATAAGTTCAAAACGATCCAACAGGCCTACGACATTCTCAAAGATCAAAAGAAGCGCGACATGTACGACCAGTTCGGCTTCTATTCCGAGGCTGGCGCCTACCCCGGCGGTGGGGCAGCAGGACGCGGGCCGGGAGGTTTTGATTTTTCCGGCTTCGACTTTTCCGGTGCCCAGGGCGGGGGGGCCGGAGGAAAGCAAGGACATCAGGAAGGCGGTTTCTCCGACTTGTTCTCGCAGTTCTTCCGCCAAGATCAGCAGCAAGCGCCCCGCCAGGCACAGCCGGGCGAGGATCTCGAGTACAACGTCGACATCGAGTTCTGGGACGCCATCAAGGGCACGACCCTGCGGCTCAACGTGGCGCGGCATGAACCCTGCCCGCAGTGCCGGGGCGGCGGCAACATCGGCAGAGGCAGCGTCGCCTGCGCCGAATGCAACGCATCCGGCCAAGTTTCGCAGTCCGTGGGCGCCATGCGTTTCAATCTGACCTGCCCACGCTGCCAGGGGTCGGGGCAATTGCGAGACGTGTGCGGCCAGTGCGCCGGGGAAGGCCGTATCTACCGTAATGAGACGGTTGAAGTCCGCATTCCGCCGGGCGCACAGAGCGGATCGCGATTGCGCGTTGCCGGCAAGGGCAATGCCGGCCAGAGAGGCGGGCCGGCGGGCGATCTCTACATCGTGACGCGGGTCGGATCGCACCCTGTTTTCGAGCGCAAAGGCGACGACATCCACATGCAGATCCCCATCACGGTGCCGGAAGCGATTCTGGGGGCGGCAATCGAAGTTCCGACGATCGACGGCAAGGCGCGGCTGAAAATTCCGCCCGCCACCAGTTCCGGAAAGCGTTTCCGGCTGCGGGAAAAGGGTGTCCTCAACCGCCGTACGAACCACCGTGGCGATCAGTTCGTCGAGGTCAAGATCGTCGTGCCCGAGGTGCCGGACGAGGCCTCGAAGGCCATGATGAGCGAGTTTGCTAACCTAAACCCCGAAGATCCCCGCGCCGGGTTGTTTGAATGACACTCTCCGATGGCACGTAGAAAAAAAACTCTCGGAGCTTACACGATATCGGTCGTTGCCGACCGTTTCGACATCCATCCGCAGACGTTGCGTTTGTATGAACGAGAAGGCTTGCTGTCGCCCTCTCGCACGGATGGGAATACCCGCCTCTACACCGAAGCGGATATGGAACGGCTGGAGGTGATTCTTTCCTTTACGCGCGATCTGGGTGTAAACCTGGCGGGTGTCGAGATCATCCTCAACATGCGCGAGAAGATGGAAGGCATGCAGCAGCAGATGCAGGAGTTCGTGGCCTATGTGACCGAGCATCTCGGCAGCCTGCCCGAGAAGCCGCCGCCAAGTTTCTCGAATTCGCTCGTTCCGACGGCGCGTCCGATGCCGTCGAAGGAAAAAGCCGCTGCACCGCCCCCCAAGGCTCCCAAGACCCGCAAAGCGCGGGGCGAGAACTAGCCAGACACTTCAATCCCCCGGCATAAATCCTGCCCCACCCAGCGCCTATTTTCTAGTCGAAGGCGCGCACGCCAGGGGCTCTGAAAACAATCGGAGACGGTCCGCAATCTAAAACATTGCGATCACCGCGCTTGGGCACAGTTCCCCGGCTTCTTCACAACCCCTCAGAAAGCGGTCCGACCTGCCAGCAAGTCCGCAAGGTAAGCCTACGAACATGCAGGCTAGCCCTGCGTCCATTCGAAATTCAGGGTGTGATCGAAGGGCGTGAATCCGGTGAGGTAGACGCTGGGGCCGGAGAGTTTCGGCTGCGCACCGCGGACCTGTGTGTAGTCGTTCTCTTTGAGGCCGGGGCCGAAGCGAAGCGCGTCGGAGCCGAGTTCGTAATGGGCGTAGCCGTGCGCCAGTATGTAGGCTTCCGGTACGCCGAGAGCGGGCGAAACGCCTGACAGCCGCCCTCCTTCGCGCAGGTTCACTTCCACCGCCAAGGGAACATGATCGGTGCCGTCGGCTTTCATGCGGATCGAGAATCCATTGCTTTGTTCGCGGACCTCGGCTGAGTAGTTGATGCGGCAGATCTCACTGCGCCGCCGCCCTTCTCTTACCTCGTACCAATTGTCGACACCCCAGTCGGCCTTGCGAGGAGGGTCGAAGGGCTGGTAGTAGCCGGCATCGAGCGATTGCCGCAAGTGATAAGCCCCGTCGCGCTTCTCGGCTTCATCGGGAACGAACTGTCCCTTGCCGAAGAAAGCCGCAGCGAAGCGGACCGCGTTCACAACGGCATCGCCCCGCCGGACGGAAAAGAATTGGCTGCTGCCACCGAGGATCAGCGTGGCGCTGGTGAAGCCGCGGCGAATACGGGCGATACCGGTGACCGGGAACTGTTTCTCGTAATCCTCGGGGGGGGGCTGCTCCGCGGGCCAGGCCTCATTCAGCGCGGGGTATTCCATCAGCGCGGAGAGGCGCGCGTGGCGTGGCTCGAAGTGCTTCGCCAACGTAGCGTACCGGCCATTGCCGTCCTTCATGGCGAGATAGCGCAGCGGGAACCAGTACGAGCCCACCGTGGCGCGGGTGTTGCGGTCCTGACGTCGTGAAATTTCGGTAACGACCTCGTAGCCTGGGTGCAGCAGGTACATCATGGTGTCGAGGTTCTTGCGCACCGCTTCGAGAAGCTCGGGCTTGTTGAGCTTGTGGGCGACGATCGTCAGCGCGCGGTCGACGTGGGCGTTGTAAACCGTGGTGCTGCGCTCGCTGTATTGGCCTTCTTCGTCAATGTCGATTCCTTCGGCCAGCCACGCTTCGATGCGGCGCACGAGCGAGGGGTCGGGGAGGATTTCGTTGATCTGCGCGAGAGCGGCGCACATGATCCAGCGATGGTTCGGCGTGTGAACACCGCCGTTGGCCATGGCGCGGCCGGCTCTGGTGAGAAAGCCCTTCATCAGACCGAACAGTTCCGCTGCATTGTGTTTGCGTGCGAGAAAGGCTGCCGTCGCTACGTTGAGAGTCACGAAGGCGGTGTCGGGCGGCGAGTTGAAGTTGGTGATGAGCAGGTCGACATTGCCGTCGGGAGTTTGCGTGCGGTCAAGGTGGCCGGCGGCGAGCTTCATCCGCTCAAACAGAACCGGGTCGTTGTGGAATTTCGATTCCGGGTGAAGGAAAGATGCCGTCAAACGCTCAAGCACGCCGCTGGCCGAGCCGGGGTTGTGAAGGCCCGTCGCGTCGGGGAGCGCGCCCCGCCAACGGCTGGCGGGGTCGGTGTTCTGACTTTGCAGAACGCCTTCGACTCCTTCGTCGTTGGCGCGGACGATTTCCGATGGGATCGCTGGGGCCGCTGCCGCGGTAGCGCTTAGGGCAGTGGCCCCGAGCAGGGATCGCCTTGTGAAACGGGCTGTTGATGACACTTTGGGGGCAATGCTTTGCTGCGACACAGGCTCGGCTCCTCCGAACCCCAATCATTGCATTCTCGGCTCCAGAAAGAGAGAACCCCCGCAAAACTTCAGCAAGAGCGGGCGTGCATGCCCGCCCTTGACTTGAGTTACCGCTTAGACGACCGGCGTAAGGGCCGTCATCTTTTCAGCGAGAGCCGTTTTGGGCAAGGCGCCTACGACACCGTCGACGACTTTACCGTCACTGAAGAAGAGAATGGTCGGAATCGACCGAACGGCGAACATCTGAGCTGTTTGGGGACTGTCGTCGACGTTCAGCTTGCCGACCTTCACCTGCCCCTTGAACTCCTCCGCCAGCTCTTCGATCACCGGACCAACGGCGCGACAAGGTCCGCACCAGGGCGCCCAGAAGTCCACCACGACCGGTGTGGTGCTTTGAAGGACTTCCTGTTCGAAGTTTGCGTCCGTTAGTGTGATGTAGCTCTTGTTTTCCGCCATGTTCTAGCTCCTTGCCTCTTAGATGCGGAAGGCGCCCCGAGGATTCATCTTGTCCGCGCATGGCGACGTGAATCCCGCTATGATCTTGGTTCGATGATCCGAACAAAACGAGTGTACGAGTCCCCTGACGGGCACGACGGGTTTCGCGTCTTGGTGGATGGGTTGTGGCCGCGCGGGTTGTCGCATGACAAAGCCCGTGTCGATTTATGGCTCAAGCAGATTGCCCCCAGCGCGGAGTTGCGGAAGTGGTTCCGACACGACCAGGGGCTTTGGAGCGAGTTCAAGCGGCGCTACTTCGATGAGTTGGACGCGAACGCGGAGGCGGTGGAGCAGTTGCGGTCGCGGCTGGGGAGCGAAGATGTGACGCTGTTGTACGCGGCACGGGACCAGGATTACAACAACGCGGTTTGTTTGTCTGAGTATTTGGCGATGCGGTGACCAGCCTTGTTCTTAGATCACGTACGCGCCGTTTTTAGATGCGAGAGCGCGGCGTGCATGGCCCGAACGCCCTTTTTCTCCGGGTCCGGGTCTTTCTCGCGAACTTCGCGCGGCAGCCAGTCCCATATGGCCGAAACGTCCGCCAGGATGTCGGACGGGTCCCGCCACTCGAGCGGCTGGGCGGCTTCCCATTTGTGGAAGGCGGCCCATTGCTTGTTTCGTTGTTCGATCAGGTCGCGCAGGCTCATCTGGATTCTATAGCTATTGTAAACGCCGCCGAACCACGCCTTGCACGGCGTCACTCAGCGCCCGGAAGATGTGCGGCGGAACCGGATACAGCGAGTGCGCGAAGCACCGCGGCGATCTCACAGCATGCTCCCTGGGTTGACGCCGCCTCTCACCGCCCTGTACCTTGCTACCTGCGGAGGCTACCCGCGGAGCTACCTGTAGGCGCTCCCGACAACAGCGCCACAAACATGAGGCAACCGGCATGAACGATCCAAAACCGCGACACTACGCCCGATTTGCTTGGCTGCCAGCCCTGCTGTTCCTGCTTTGTTGCGGAGCTGACCGTGGCGCAGAAGGTGAATCCGGCCTTACCCAAATCCCCCTTTGGACCTCCGGCCAGGACGGCTACCACACCTACCGCATCCCAGCGCTGCTTACGACGAAAGAGGGCAGCGTGCTCGCCTTCTGTGAAGGCCGCAAAGACAACCGCGGCGACCATGGCAACATCGACTTGCTCGTCAAACGCAGCACCGATGGCGGCCAAACCTGGTCGCCGCATCAGATCGTCTACGAAGAAGGCGGCGACTCCGCACTCACTATTGGCAACCCCGCGCCGGTCGTCGACCAAGACACCGGCACGATCTGGATGCCCTTCTGCCGCGATAACAAGGAAGTGCTCATCACCAAGAGCGAAGACGACGGCCTCAGCTGGTCGGAGCCCGTCAACATCACCGCTAGCGTCACGCACGGACATTGGGCGTGGGTAGCAACCGGCCCCGGCGTCAGCATCCAGCTTCAGCAGGGCCCCCACAAAGGCCGCCTCGTCGTCCCCTCCGACCACGGCGTAATGACCGGGGACCAGCGCATCCAGCACTCCCACGTCTTCTACAGCGACGACCACGGTGAAAACTGGCAGCTCGGCGGCCTGCTCCCCGAACACACCGACGAATCGCAAGTCGTCGAGCTTGCCGACGGACGCTTGCTTCTCAACATGCGGAGCTACTGGGGAAAAGTCGCCAAACAAGCCGACCGCGCCGGCAAGCGCGCCCTCGCCTGGAGCGAAGACGACGGCGCGACCTGGAGTGACGTAACCTTCGACGAAACTCTCATCGAACCCGTCTGTCAGGCAAGCTTTCTGCGCTACACGCTGGCTGAGGAACACGCTAAGAACCGCCTGCTCTACTCCGGCCCCGCCAGCACCACCGATCGCGTCAACATGACCGTCCGCCTCAGTTACGACGAAGGCCAGTCGTGGCCAGTCGCCAAGTCACTGCACGCCGGACCCTCCGCCTACTCATCCCTCGCCGTGCTTCCCGGCGGCGCTATGGCCTGCCTCTACGAGCGTGGTGACGACAGCGCCTACGAGACGCTTACTTTGGCCCGCTACACTTTGGATTGGCTGACGGACGGCCAAGACACCTTTCCCGCCGCCGTACAGTAGCTTTCATCTTTGCCCCCTTTGCGGGCTGGATCTGGTCGGAGGGCCGCGCCGGACCAAGCTGGCGGATTCTGTCAATGTTCATCTTGGTGTCGTTCTGGTTTCCGCTCTCAATGGTCCATCAAATTCCTATTCCTTTTTTGCTCAGGTTTCACACGTTCGCCGCGGCGCCGGCCTTGCATGCTCTGGCTATTCGGCGACTGATCTTATGCGTTCACAGCGAGCCTAGAGCAGCTAAAGCAGCTTGATCGAGGCGGCGAACCGTCTGTTGATATACTGCGGAACTCTGAATGCCTGACGCTATCACGGAACGGCGGAATCCGGAGTCTGAACACATCGACAGGCTCCCCACAGCGAGCCTTTTGGCGCTCATGAATCGCCAAGACCAAACCGTTCCGCGGGCCGTCGAAGGGGCGCTACCCGAGATCACGAAAGCGGTCGATGCAATCGTCGAACGCTTTCAGCGAGGCGGCAGACTGTTCTACGTCGGCAGCGGCACGAGCGGGCGGTTGGGCGTTCTTGATGCCGCCGAATGTCCCCCGACGTTTGGCGTTCCCGCCGGAAGGGTGCAGGGCGTTCTCGCCGGAGGGACCCAAGCTGTTTTCGAATCGGTTGAAGGCGCTGAAGACGATCGTGAAGCGGGCGAGCGTGACCTGCGGGAGCGCGCCTGCGCGCCGCTTGACACGGTTGTCGGCATTTCGGCAAGCGGCCGAACACCCTATGTGCTCGGCGCGCTCGACTACGCCCGATCGTTGGGCGCTCTCACCGTCAGCCTGACCTCGAATCCCGGCTCGGCCCTCACCGCCGCGGCCGACATCGCGATCGTCCCCGCGACGGGACCTGAAATCATCACCGGCTCCACCCGCATGAAGGCCGGAACCGCTCAGAAACTCGTGCTGAACATGATCTCGACCGCCGTCATGATCCGGATGGGATACGTTCTTGGCAATCTCATGGTGAAGGTGCAGCTCAAGAACTCAAAACTCATCGAGCGCGGCCGCGGCATCGTGTCCGATGCCAGCGGTTGCTCGATCGAGCGGGCGGCCGAAGCGCTTCAGGCAGCCGCGAACGATGTTCGCATCGCGATCCTCATCGTGAAACACCGCCTCGGGCCCGAGGCCGCCGAGCGCCACCTCGCCTCGGCGGGCGACAATCTGTGGAAGGCCCTGGAGTCGCCCCCCTAAGTCGGGCCTGCCGGATTCGCCGAACCGTATGTCCACAACAGCTTTTATCGCCGACACCATCTACACTCCCGACGCGATTGAGAACGGCGTCGTCCTCGTCGAAGACGACCGCATCCTGAAAGCCGGTTCGCGCCAGAGCATTGAGCTGCCGGCGGGGACGCGCGAGGTGCGCCTCGAAGGCCAATCGATCGCGCCCGGCTACATCGACATTCACAATCACGGCGCCGGCGGAGCTGATGTGATGGAGGCCACCGCCGAATCATTCGACACCATCCGCCGCACTCTCGCCCGCTTCGGCACGACCTCTTTCTACCCCACGACCGGCACGGCCACCACTGCTGACATCCGCCGCGCCGTCGAGTTTCTTGCCGACGCCGTCGAGCACGCTTCCTCGCCGGACGTGGGCTGCCATCCACTCGGGATTCACATGGAGGGGCCGTACCTGAATCCGAAGCGCCGTGGCGTTCATCCGATCGATCTGCTTGTCGACCCCACGCTCGAAGCCTACCGTCACTTCGCCGAGGCCGCGCGCGGAAAACTGAGCATCATGACCATCGCGCCCGAGCTGACGCATGCGCCCGAGCTGATCGAAGAGATGCTGCGCGCCGGCGTGCGGCCTTCGATGGGTCACACCGACGCCACGTTCGAGGAAGCCGACCGCGCCGTGACTCTCGGAGTGCGTCAGGCGACTCACATGTTCAACGCCATGCGGCCGTTCGGGCACCGCGACCCCGGCGTGATCGGCAAGGTCCTGACCGACCCCCGCGTCAAGGCCGAACTCATCGCCGACGGAGTTCATGTCGACCCCAAGGCCATCGAGCTGCTGTATCGCGCCAAGGGGGCCGACGGCATTATTCTTATTTCCGACGGCATCTCAGCGGTCGGCATGCCCGACGGCGAGTACAACGTGGTCGGCTTGCGGGTCCAGGTCAAAGACGGCGCCTGCAGCTTTGAAGGCCATCTTGCCGGCAGTATCGTCACTCTCGATCGCGCCGTGCGCAACATGACGAAGTTCGTCGGCGCATCACCGGCCGAGGCGATTCGCATGGCGACGCTCAACACGGCGATTCTGATGGGCATCGCCGGTCGCAAGGGGCAGCTTACCGAAGGAGCCGACGCCGACCTCGTGGTGCTCGACTCCGGTCTCAACGTCCAACAGGTCTACACGCGAGGACTGCCCGTTGTGTAGCCTGCGGAAAGTCCGGCCACTACCCGCGGCATCACCCAGGAAGGAAAATGTAGGGGCACGGTATGCCGTACCCGCGGCCCGTTGAATCTTCCCCGCAAAACCTTGTAATCCATGGATACGTTCATCATCGAAGGTGGCCACCCTGTCTCGGGAGAGATCCCGGTCAGTGGCGCGAAGAATGCCGCGCTGCCCGTTCTGGCGGCGACTCTTCTAACACGTGACGAGGTCAGCCTGGAGCGCATCCCAAAGGTCCGCGACATCCGCACAATGGCGAACCTGATCGAGAGCGTCGGCGCCGAGGTGACGCCGAATGACGGCGGGTATCGTATTCGTGCCGCGGAAGTCACTTCGCCGGAAGCGCCTTATGAACTCGTCAAGACGATGCGCGCGTCGAGCCTCGTTCTGGGGCCTCTCGTAGCCCGCTGCGGCGAAGCGCGCGTTTCGATGCCCGGCGGCTGCGCCATCGGCGCACGGCCCATCAACTTGCATTTGGCCGGCCTCGAAAAACTCGGCGCGAAGATTACGCAGGAGCACGGCTACATCCGCGCGCATGCGCCGCACGGACTCAAGGGCGGCGTCATCCACTTCGACCGTATCACCGTCACCGGCACCGAAGACCTCATGATGGCCGCCGTGCTGGCCGAGGGCGAGACGACCATCGAGAATGCCGCGCTCGAACCCGAAGTTGCCGATCTGGCCGATCTGCTCACCAAGATGGGCGCCCGCATCGAAGGCGCCGGAACCTCGACCATCCGCATCCAGGGCGTCTCGGAACTTCACGGCGCCACGCACGCCATCATCCCCGACCGCATTGAGGCCGGAACGTTCCTGATCGCCGGAGCACTCGCCGGAGATCCGCTCACCGTATGCGGTGTCAATCCCAACCACGTCAGCGCACTCATCGATAAGATGCGGCAGGCCGGTGTTGAGTTTTCGTTCCCCGCCGACGACCGCATCGAAGTTCGGGCCGCGGGCACGCTGCGGGCGGTCGATCTGGCCACCAAGGAGTATCCTGGTTTCGCCACCGACATGCAGGCGCAATTCCTGGCCATGATGACGCAGGCGCAAGGCGAATCCCAGATCATCGAGACAATCTTCGAGAACCGCTTCATGCACGTCTCTGAACTCCTCCGCATGGGCGCCGACATCACGCTCGACGGCAACCGCGCCACGGTGCGCGGCAAGACCCAACTCAGCGGCGCCAGGGTCATGGCGTCCGACCTGCGCGCCAGCGCCAGCCTCGTCATCGCCGCTCTGACCGCGCAGGGAGAAACCGTCATCGACCGCGTCTACCACATCGACCGTGGCTACGAACGCATCGAAGAAAAGCTCCGCGGCGTCGGCGCCAAAATCCGCCGCGCGCGCTAACTTTCATTGCCGGAGCGAGTTTGCGGTGGGCTCGCGTCACACCGTCACGAACGCAACACCCCGCGCCACACGGCTGCCCGCCGCAACGGCCTCGGCCAACATCTTTCTTGCCAAACGAACTCCCCCTAGCCATCGGCGCAACGTTCGACTACGCTAGTGGCGATGAGCGACTACCAACTCTTTTGGGGCGATCTCCACAACCATAACGCCGTCGGATACGCCCGCGGCTCGATCGAGCGCACCTACGACATCGCCCAGGAGCATCTCGACTTCCTGGCCTTCACGCCGCACTCGCAGTGGCACGACATGCCCGAGATGCCGAACGACGCTCACATGAAGTGGGTCAACGGTTTCAAAGTCCTTGAGGACAACTGGCCGAAAGTCCAACGGCTCGCCGCTGAGTCAAACCGTACAGGCAAGTTCGTTTCGATCCTCGCCTATGAATGGCACTCGAGCTTCTTCGGCGACTACTGCCTCTACTATCCCGGCGATCATCTGCCCCTCAAGTACCACACACATGTCCGCGACTTGCAGAAGTACGTCAAGGGGACCGGGGCGATGATCGTGCCACACCACTTGGCCTACAAGCAGGGCTGGCGCGGCGCGAACTGGGACTATCTCGACCCTTCAGTGAGCCCGGTCATGGAAATCATGTCCGAGCACGGGCTCTCCGAACACGACCGCGCCGGCTTCCGCTACATCCGCCACAGCATGGGTGGCCGTTGGACCCGTAACACCCTGCAGGCCGCGCTCGAGCGGGGTTTACGTCCCGGTGTCATCGCAAGCTCCGATGACCACCTCGGCTACCCCGGCGCCTACGGCGAAGGACTCGCCGGCATCTGGGCCAAGGAACTTTCCCGCGAGGCTATCCTCGACGCCCTCTGGAAGCGCCACACCATCGCAGCCAGCGGCGATCGCATCCGCCTGTTGGCAACGCTCAACGATCAACTGCTGGGCGCGGAGCTTCCTTTCGCGCGCGAACGCGAGTTCGAAATCTCAGTCCAGGGCAAAGACGAAATCGAGAAGATCGAGATCCTCAAAAACAACCGCGTCGTCTATCGTTATTTTCCCGAGGACTACGTTCGCGACGACGCACCCTGGCCAGGCCGCGCCCTTTCAAAACTCGAATTCGGCTGGGGGCCGTGGGGCGACCTCAACATGGCTCGCATCGCCGATTGGGACGCAAATATCAGCGTTGCCAACGGCAAGATCGAATCCGTAACGCCGTGCTTCCAATCAGGACCCTTCGACGAAGACCGCCGCGACCGCATCCTCGACCGCACCGAATCGTCCTGCCGGGTGCAGCTGTTCACGTCGCGCAGCCAAGCCTACGAAGAAAAACCGACCAAATCCGTGCTGCTTGAAATAACCGGCGGTAAAGACGCTGTACTCCAACTCGACGTCACCCGGCCCGCTCCGCTGCGCTTCCAGCGGACTCTCGGTGAACTGGCCGAGAACAGTGAGGTGGAGTTCACCGGTCCGTTCACTGCCGAGTCAGTGCTCATCCACCGGCTGGTCACACCGGACCTTTCGAGCGCCCGATTTAAACACACCGACTACGGTCGCGCGGGGCGGACCGACTACTACTACGTTCGGGCAACGCAGGCCAACGGTCACCAAGCTTGGTCAAGCCCATTCTGGGTGCGGGGCTAGGAAGAGAGGTTCAGAAACCCCTTCCACCCCTTACCGCTCTTTTCCTGTTTCCCCTGCGCTTCCGCCGGCGCGTCGGCGCCGACGATCCGCACCGCTAAGTTGGTTATTTCACGCCCCAGCCTCGTGTCATTTGGAATCAGCCCTCCTTTGAGGGAAGCATCACTCACGGCTGCGTAGTCATTTGGCAAACTGCTGAACACGGGTATCCCGACAACTTCAGCTACATCCTCGACGTTGAGTGTTTTCTTGCTGCCAACGCGATTGAGAATGAGGTGTATATCGTTGTTGCTGAGGCCCAGATTGACCAGTTCATTGACACGCCTGCGCGCTAAGTGCAGCGAGACAACTTCCGGCGTCGAGATCAAATAGACCGAGTTAGCGAGACCCAGGACGTCACGGCACGATGCATGCAGCGCGGCAGGGAAGTCAACAACGGTGAATGGGTATGTACGCCGCGCGGACGTGAAGATAGCCGCGACGCGGCGAAGAGCTTCCCCAGGGATGACCATACCTGGAGGAGGAGCCGACAGAACATCCACGCCGCCGCTCGTGCTCGTAAGGCGCTCCCACAATTCGTCGATGTCCCCAATTCGCTCAACGGCATCCGCGAAACTGAAATCGGGCTTTAGGCGCAGCCGAAACGCCACGGTTCCGCAATGAAAATCATAGTCGATCAACAAAACTTTCTTGCGGATGACTCCGGCCATAGCGGACGCTAAGTGAGTCGCCAGGGTTGAGGCGCCGTTGCCCCCTTGGGCGGGCAGAAAGCACATTAGGCGGCCGTTGACGACGGGACCGGCGCTGGCGACGCTAACCGATTTCCTCTGCTTCTCAAGCGTATTCTTGAGATGCGTGACCTCAAACGGGGGCACCAGGAACTCGGAAGCGCCTGCTCGCATGGCGGCCAAGATGGTATCGGCCGAAGAAGAGACAGCCGCTGCCACCGCCAGTGAATCAGGGTATGAGGATCTCAGGCTCCGAATGAGCGAGAGAGCCAGTGCCTGATCCGCCAAGCTCACGATGAACGCTGTGACGGGTTCTGGTTTCGAGTCGACAAGTTGCTTAAGCTGAGCGTCGCTGGGATACTCTGTGACAAGAGCAGTATCCGCGCCCGCGCCGCCCGAACCGAGGGCTTCGCGCAGTCTCTCCGCCAACTGTGCGTCGGGAGCGATGAGTATGACTCGCGGCGTCATATGTTTCTCATTCTAAGTCTGTTAGGAGGGCGCAAAAGAACGCCTGAGCCGCCGGGTGCCAAGAAGCTAGCGGCGACTGAGTATTTTCCCGTCGAGGAATTTCCTTTTCCTCCTCGATTCTAGCATTGGTGCTTGGGCACACAGGCGCAGAGCCCGCCCGATCGGGGCGCGGCCCCGCCCAGAACGCAGGCTAGAACTCTTTTCCCGTGTAGAGGCTCGCTACGTATTCTTCGTAGCCATTGTAGAGCAGCGTGGGGCGTATCTTCATGTCCGGAAGCACTTTCTCCTGTGCCTGAGACCATCTCGGATGGGGCCGGTTCGGATTCACGTTCGAATACCAGCCATACTCACTCGCCCCAACCTCGTTCCACAGGGTCGGAGGCCGCTTGGCGGTGAACTCGATCTTCACAATCGACTTGATCGACTTCAGGCCGTACTTCCACGGCGTGATCAACCGGATCGGAGCGCCGTTCTGCTTGGGAAGCGGTTTTCCATAGATTCCCGTCACAAATAGCGCTAGTTCATTCATCGCCTCATCTAGCCGCAAGGCTTCGAAATAGGGCCACGGATAGTGTGACTGGCTGCGAATGCCCGGCATCTGCTCGGGCCGGTTCACTGTGACCAGGCGCATGAATTTTGCGTTTGGTTTCGGGTCGACTTCCTTGATCAGCGCCGAAATGGGGAATCCTGTCCAGGGAACCGCCATCGACCATGCTTCCACACAGCGAAAACGGTAGAGACGTTCCTCGATCGGAAACCGCTTGATCAAGTCATCGAAATCGTATTTTTTGGGATTGTTGACAAGGCCTTTGACTTCCACTGTCCAGGGGTCGATCTTAAAACCATCGACCATGTCCTTGACGCGCTGTTTGTCGAGCGTGAATTCGTAGAAGTTATTGAAACCCGTGGCGACCGCTTCCGGTGTGAGTTCCCGGTCCAGGATGTACTTCGTGTTTCGTTTGGCCGGATAGGGTGATTCGCCCGCGGCCTGCAGCCCATTCCCCAGCAGGGCGCTCAGCCCCGCAAAACCGGCGCCTGTCAGGAGTTCGCGGCGCGACCGGTAGACTGATTCCGCCGTCGTCTCGCGTTCTGGAATTTCCCACGCTCTAGGTACTCGAATGAGCATAATGATCGTTCCGTGACCGATTCTCACGGCCAGCATATCATAGCCGTATCTGGCCGGCTGTCCGTTGGCGTTTCGGTTCGGGTAGAACCATGCCTGCCTTCCATGTTCGTCGTCTCGACGAGGCCGATATTCCCACTCTGTTGCTGATTCAGCAGAGCTCGCGGGAGGCTGCTCAGTGGACCACGCGGCAGTATGCGTCGACGGTGGCCGACGATAGCAGCGCCGGCGGGCTCGTGATTGAGGCAGACGATTCGGTAATTGGTTTCCTGACCTATCTGTCGGCAGTCGCCGCTGACACGGAAGTGACGAATCTGGCGGTCGATCCGGCCCATCGGCGCCTCGGCGCGGCGAAGTTGCTATTGAGCGCGTTGCGTCAGAAAGTCGCCGGAGACATCTTCCTGGAAGTGCGGGCCGCCAACGAAGCAGCCCAAGCGCTGTATCGGCACGCTGGGTTCGTCGCCGTCGGGAGCAGAAAAAACTACTACGACAACCCCCCGGATGACGCCGTGATTATGAAGAGCATATGCCCCTCCCAAGCGCCTGTGGGGCCTGCCGAGGTTAAGTAACTCACCGCGCTCAACGATCGATTGCTTGAGTGTTCCTTAGCACGCCGAACTCGCCGCGGCGGATTTAGGCCTGAGAATTGAAGTTCCCGGCCAGGATTCAGTCGATCAGCGGTTCAAGGCACGCTCGATTCACGCATCTTGGAAGCTTGAATCCCCAGGCGCTTCATCTTCTTGATCAGCCCCTGCCGGCTCAAACCGAGCGTCTTCGCGGTCTGCACCTGATTGCCGTTGTGGTTCTTGAGGGCATGGATCAGGATCCGTTTCTCGTGTAGATCCATGGCGCGATCGATCGTGGAGCGATCACCCGACTCTTCCGGGCCGATTTCGTCGGCTACGCCCCGCATCTCTTCGCGCAAGTCAGTCACTGAGATCACTGTGCCCGCAGCGCAGATCACGAGACGTTTCACTTCGTTCTGCATCTGCCGGACATTGCCCGGCCAGGGCGCCGCCGTAAGCATCGCCAAGGCCTCCGGCGCAAACGTCATGACGGGTTTTTTGAACTCTTCGCAATACCGGCCCAGGAAGAAATGGGCAAGTTCAGCGATGTCATCACGAATTTCCCGCAAGGAAGGCGTCCGGATATGAATGACGTTCAACCGAAAGTAAAGGTCCTCGCGGAATCGCTGCTCCTTGACCGCCGTCCGCAGGTCTTTGTTTGTTGCCGCCAGGATGCGCACATCGATCGGGATCTGCTCACGTCCGCCGACGCGCTGAACAATGCGCTCCTGCAGGACCCGCAGAATCTTCGCCTGCGCCGTCAGGCTCAGGTCACCGATCTCATCGAGGAACAGCGTGCCTTCGTGGGCCGCTTCGAACTGACCCAGCCGCTTCTCGACTCCGGTCGCAACACCTTTCTCGATGCCGAACAGTTCGCTTTCGAGCAGGGTCTCAGGCAGTGCCGCGCAGTTCAGAGCCACGAACGGCTTGCGCGCCCGCGGGCTCGTGAAGTGAATCGTCTTGGCGATCAGGTCTTTCCCTGTGCCGCTTTCTCCGGTGATCAGAACGTCCACCGAGGTATCCCGGATCTGCTCGATCGTCTTCAGAACTTCGCGGAGCTTCGCGCTGCTTCCGATGACGCTCTCGGTGGAGAATTGCTTCTTCACTTGACGCCAAAGTTGGGAGTTTTCACTCGCCAGGACGTCGCGATCCTGCTTGAGGCCTCCAATCAACGCCGCAGCGCGCAACACTTGAGCCGAAAGCGCCGCGATGATCGACAGCACTCGCTCGTCGGCGTCATTAAAGCCCTGCCCGTCCGTCTTGTTGAATACCGTTAGTACGCCCAGCAACTCACCCTTCGACAGCAGCGGCACACTGAGAAGCGACTTCAGCGTCTCCGCCGCGAACGACGGCACTCGAATTCGTTTGTCCGCTCCGGGATCATTAATCCTTAGGGGCGCTCTATGGGTCAGCATCCAACCGGCGAGTTGGTCGGCTAGCCGGTAGGGGGTCGAGCGGACATTGGTTTCCACATGCCGCAAGAGCGTGCGCAGAGGCTGGCCCTTAGCGCCGTCGTCTTCTACTAGATGGACCGAACCCTGTTCGGCGTCCAAACAGGCCGTGCATTTCTCAACGATCAGCTCAAGGATCGAATCCATCGGCCGATCCGCCACTGTCGCGGCGGCAATCTCCTCCAGCACGTCGAGCTCGTCCAGAGCGCGCCGCAGACGTGCGTTCTCCTGTTCGAGAACGTTCTCTGAGTCCTCCCATCTGTTGCGGCCTGACAAAGTTCAGTCTCCCAACGCAGCGCACTGGTATTGGGGCTCCACAGCCCCGTCGCGTTCCGATTCTACCGGATTCTCTTGGCTGTCAACCTGCGGCAACTTTGCCTGGGTCCGTGCCAACGGCTGTTGACACGCGTTCTTGGTGGTCGGTAGCGGTGGATTCACGTAAGTGCAGTTTGCTCAATGCGTTGACTCCAAGGCCCCTTATTCGGCCTGATTCGTGCCCTAGAGACGAGTGAGCAAACAAGCTCAATCGAACCGAAACGCATGGAGGAGATCATGAGATCGAAACGTACTTTCCTTGTCACAGCTTTGGTATTCGCAATCACCCTGGCCGTTGCGCTTCCCGTAGCGACTGCCGGCGACGAACCAAAATTCGACCGGCTGGATGGCTGGGTTGAGATGATTGACACGGACCTCAAGAAAATCAGTCTGCGCACCGGGAACGACGTTCCACGGTACGTGTTCTTCGGCGGCAAAACCGCCTACACCTACCGCAACGAGCCCGCAGCCATCGCCGAAGTTCAGGTAGGTCGGCGAGTCATCTGCCTCGGCACTTTCGACATCAAGGGCCGCTTGCAAGCCGAACGTATCGACGTCCGCGTCAAGGACTAACGCGGGCGCCAGCCAAACCCCTCACCAACATAGGCGAGGTGGCTCCGTAGGGGCGGTCTCTCGCGCTGAAGAGACCGCCCTTTTTTGGTGTGCCGAGCATGTTCTACAGCTTGGGGATTTACCGGATACGAGGCATACAGTGCCGGACGAGCGGGCCAATGACCGCGAAGTCCACATCCATTAAGGGCACCACGGGCAGGTTAGTTTTCGAAGATCGTTTCGGCGGGCCGAGGGGGACGGACCGAGGGGGACATCCATGATAGGTATCTGTCAAGGATGGATGCAGGCATCCTAAGCCTCCCGTGAGCAGGGTGG
>JAQBUE010000016.1 GCA_027624045.1 Acidobacteriota bacterium | reverse complement strand
GTCCCATTGCCATAGAACAAGTTTATCGACTCTTGTTTCAATGTGGGACTTCCACCACAGGCTGCTAGGCCAAACAACAAGGGCCGTGGAGTCTTTGACGCAGTCCGTCACGCGGAATACCGACGTATTGGACGACACGTCAAAATCGATCGTCGACGGCATTCGAGGTGTTTTCGGCAGTCTCGTTGGCCTTCAGCAGCAGGGAAGTGGCGGATCGAGTTTCCTGAGCAGTGGGCTGGGGTTGGCATCGCTGGGGCTGAAGATCGCGGGACTGTTTCGGGGTGAGAAAGAAAAGGCTGTTCAGCATACGCCGTTCGATCTTCCGCCTGGCATTGATCTTGAAGCCGCCAATCGAAGTAACGTACTGACGGGATTTCCGAGGGTTGTTCGCGGGCAAAGTGAACAGGTTCGTACAGTTCAGCCTCAGTCGCAGCCTGCTTCCGCGCAGGTCGTCGTCAACGTCAGCGCCATGGATTCGCAATCGTTCATGGATCGCTCAAGCGACATCGCACGGGCAGTGCGAGACGCCATGCTTCACATGCATCCGTTAAACGACATCGTGAGTGAAGTTTAAGAAGACAACAAATACAAGGAGTGAGTTGAACTATGAGAAGTCTGCGACTTAATGAGGTTCCTGAGCATTGGATGGCGCCAATAGGGCCGTACCGCCAAGCGCCGCCTGAGTACGGGGGTGAGTGGTGGTTGGTGACTCCCTTCTCTGACCCGAAGCCCTGGCTGGCCGGCACGCGCCGCCCCAACAACCTGCTACCCGAGGGGTTCGACAAACTATTCGGTCAACGGCCGAGATGGACAGACTTTCGGCACCTCGAAAGAAGGGCGCTCATTTCGTTCGAGGCGGCCAAGGTGCAGTGGGACGAAGACCTCGATCATTTCAAAAGCATCGGGATCCCACCCGGGTACGCCGAGCAGCAGATCAGCGAGTCGACGGCCGTACTGGTCAAATGGCTACTCGGCAAGCCGACATTCTACGAGGGCCGCTTCGGCTGGATGGGTCGCTTCCTGGAATCGGACCTCAAAGATTACGATTCATCCGCCTGGCAGATCATTAACTACCCTCATCACGTGGTGTCGACTTACCAGATTACGAGCTTCCGGCGAGGTATCGTACCACCGAAGTGGCATCCTTTTGTCCCAGGGGGCGTTATTACCAAGGACGACGAGGAGAAGCCGGAAGATCAGCGGTCAAGCTGAAGATAGATCGCGGAGTATCAGCAGCAGTTCGTTGAAATAAGAATCGAAGGAGTGTATTGACATGTCGCCTAAGACGGGTCGTATCACAATTAGTTCAGGATAAAGTCAGTCGAGCCCACTCAAAGTAATTAGTGAAACACTGGTGGGCATCTATATGCCGGCCGCCTGGGATGCGGCGGACCTCGGGTTTAGCGCAAGTCCTGACGGGACGGTTTACCACGAGGTACACGATGTCGGGTCGCTGCTCACGGTCACGGCGGACGCAGGGCAGTATATTCCGTTGGACTTCACGAAGCTTGTGGGGATCGCTTACCTGAAAGTGACATCGACGGCGGGCGGTTCGCCTCTGAACCAAACAGCAGAACGCGTTCTGACACCAGTGTTCCGAACGCTGGGTTAGTGCAGTTTCGAAGGACCCAGGCGGACGGTTTCTCAGAAAGATGGGTGTAGAACGCGTTCGGCCCACAGTTAGCCCGCACTTCAAACCACTTGAGAAGTGCGGGCTCGGGCCGACTCGGTATCCAGTTAAGCACATCGGGCGCGCGCGGCCGCGAATAAGGATGATGGCGGAGATGATATCGTTTCCAAAACTAAGAACGGGGGCTATTACCCAGTATCCGAGCACACGGGAAACTAGTTTTACGACCCGGGTTCAACGATACATTGACCTCGGCGAACAGCGTTACCGAGACCACAGTGGCGCTCGCACACGTTGGCGGATCAAGCTCTCCCTGCTAACCGACACGGAGTTGGCGCAACTCGTCAACTTCTTCGGCGCACACAAAGGGCGACTGACAAGCTTCGACTTCGAGGATCCCTGGAGCGGCGCGACCATCAGTGGGTGCCGATTCGAGCAGGACGGCCTGGCGACATTCGTGAACGGCGAGGCGGATTCTTCGACTGAATTCACAGTCGTGGGCCCGGTTGGCATATGAGCGTCTTCCCCCAGTTGAGCAGCGGCGCGATCGCTCAATTTCCGATCCAGCGCGGGACCGAATACCGCACGATCATCAACGAATCCATGGATGGCAGTGAGATCGTGGTGCAGGATGTGGACTTCGAGCAGCGCAGATGGGCGCTCCAATACGATCAACTGAGCGACCCGGAGTGGCAAGCAATCGAGGACCTTTTCGTTGAGGTCAACGGACGGCTGGGAACCTTTCTTTTCCTTGAGCCCGGAGCGAACCTTGTTTCCTGGTCCGAACTTCTCAGCGAGGCAGTGTGGCTCAAAGACCCGGGTGTCTCCTTTCTGGAGAACCAGCCTGATCCGCTGGGCGGCACGCTGGCCACGAGGCTTACGAATAGCGGTGCGACCGAATCGTTCCGGCAGGGTCTCAACATCCCCGCTTCTTATCGATACGCCGGAAGCGTGTGGGCTCGCACGGCGGATAGCGGCGTTGAACTTCGGGTCGATGACGACGGACCGAACGCGGCAAAAACAGTTATCGACAGCAGCAACGCATGGAAGCGCTACGAGGCCCGCTACGACCACGTGTCGGCATCAGCGTTTACGGTTCTTCGAATTGAGATGCCGCCGGGCACGCAAGTCGAGATCTTCGGACCGCAACTAGAAGCGCAACCAGCCGCTTCGGTTTACAAACCGACCGGCCAACAAGCAGGCATGTATCCCGCGGCGCGTTTCGATCAAGATGCACTCGCGGACCGCGCTGAGGGAGTAGGCCTGCATTCAGGAGTCATCCGTATCCTATGGACACCATCGCTAACATAAAAGAGCAAACCGTCACGGAGACGCCGATTCTCCTGCTGGATATCGAGCTGATCGGCGGAACTTCTCTCCGCTGGTGCACTCACGGCGTGACCGTGGACGCCGAGATCTACAGCCCTCGAGTCCTTCGCCATAACTTCTTTGAAGTACAGGCTGCCAGCGATCACGGCATTGACGCCATTCCAAAGATCACGTTTACCTTGGCCAACGCTGACTCGCTTCTTTCACAGATCGAAACGGCCGTGGGCTTCAAGGGCGCCCAACTCAGAGCGCGTTTCGTTTTCTACGACCTTGTCGCCAACGAGGCGGCGTCGGAAAGCATTGTTGTCTTCCAGGGATTTCTGAACCCACCCGACGAGATCACCGAGGCAAGCGTTCGCCTGTCAGCCGTCAACCGCATGAACATGCAGCGCGTGCTGCTGCCACCGGTTCGTATCCAAAGCCGCTGCCCGTGGGAGTTCCCCAGCAATGCCGAAGAACGCCAAGAGGCTGGTAACGGGGGTACGGAAGGAACCTTCTCGCGCTTCTTCCGGTGCGGCTATTCAGCGGATCAAGTCGGCGGGACCGGCAATCTCGACGGGGCTTTGCCCTTCACGACCTGCAACTTCACGCGTAGCGACTGCACGGCACGCGGAATGTTCAGCACCGACAGTTCGTCGAACGCGACGCGGCGGTTCGGCGGCATTGAGTTCGTCCCCCCGACAGTGCAGGTCAGGAGCCACGGCCAACGGGGACAACACGACGCGGCAACAGTGTCGAACGAGGCACGCTACAACGATTTCGTTCCCCTGATTTACGGAACGTCTTGGATCGAACCGCCCATCGTCTTCGCCCGCAATGACGGAAACCTGACCCGGATGGAAATACTTCTGGGTCTCGGCAAGATAAACCAAGTCGTAAAGGTACTCGTCAACAATATTGACATTCCTCTCGGAATCACGGGGCAGGACATGACGGGATCCGGCTGGTGGAACCTTTTTGCTGACGGCGACCGGCACGGGGGCTTCAACCTTAACTTCGTTAGCTTTGGCGGTGTTCCACAAGGCGATCCGTACGGAAGTATGGTCGCGCTTTCGGTCGTTGTTCCAAACCAGATCAACGACGGCAGGGTGCTGCCTTGCGTCAAGGTATTACTGGAAGGGTTGCGACTCGATACGTTCGACTCGGGCGGAGGGGCGCTCGGTCAAACCTTCTCTGACAATCCGGCGTGGATCCTGCTGGATGTGCTGCGGCGAAGCGGATGGCGTCGGGACGAAATCGATCTGCCGAGTTTCGCCGATGCCGCGGCGTTCTGTGACGAAACCATCGCGGCGACCGACAACCAGGGCAACGGCATCTCGGTCAAACGCTTCCGCTGCAATCTGCTGCTTCGTTCGCGGCGGACCGCCGCGGATGTCATTCGCGGCATCCGCAACAATGCGCGGCTTCAACTGACCTATACAGGTGAAGGGAAGATTGCCGTTCGGGTCGATAACTCTCTCGCTCTGCAGCAACCCAGCATCCCGGCGGGGTCGAACGCAACGGCGCAGGTTAACGGAGGTTGGCCGGCTTACGTCTACACGGATGGCTCGACACCCGGCATGGCGTCCGCGATCCTTCGCAAGTCCAACGATGAGCCGGCGGTCCGGCTCTGGCACCGCCCGACGGCCGACACCCCAAACCGATTCTTCATCGAATTCGCGGATGAATTCAACGAACTTCAGCAGGACAGTCTCGCTCTACTCGACTCGGCCGACATCGCGCGGACGGGTCAGGAAATCGCAGGCCGGCTCGTCGCGGATGGATTGCCCACGTTCGACCAAGCCGCCCGTATCCTCAAGTTCTTCCTGGATAAATCGATCCAAGGCAACAAGTACATCGAGTTTGAAACGGGCGTCAAGGCACTCGGCCAAAAGGTCGGCGACATCATCACGGTTACGTATGTCAGGGAAGGACTCATCGGCCAGCCGTTCCGCATCCTGAAGCTCCAACCGTCAACGAACTATCGGCAGGTCCGGATAACGGCGCAGATCCACAACGACGCTTGGTACCAGGACACAAACGGCCAGTTGTCGCTGCTGCCGCCAACCCGCCGGCAGCCGGAATCGGAACAGGGCGTTCCCGACCCACTCTACGGAGATGAGTTTGACGAGTTCGGTGAGGAACACTTCAGCATCACTGAGTTTCAAATCACCAGTTCCGACGGCTCGATCCTCACCGAAGTGGAGGTTGGATTCAAACCGCCCGATGTCGGGCAGTCACTCGTGGCCGGGATTCCCCTCGTCAGCCTGCAACCGAACGTTCAATCACCGGGCGGCTCCATCGAAGGCGGCCAAACACTCTACTACGCGGTTTCGGCGACTGACTCCGACGGCAGGGAAAGTAACCCCTCCTTCGTTGTCAGGGCGACGGTTCCAGCCGGCGGATCGAGCTATCAGATCGAGCTTACGGGCCTGAGCTTTACGGCGGGCGCCGCTAGCTTCAGCGTCTATCGGGGCCCCTTGCCGACCCGTCTGTTCCGAATCGCTTCGGGACAGGCGATTGCCGGCTCATTCACCGACACCGGCTTGACCGCCGAACTGACAGGCGCGCCGGACCCTCGCTACGACCACGCGAACTTCTACTGGCGGCTGGAAGACACGGACGAGTTTTTTGCTTCAGACTTCGGGCCGGACTCTGTCGGAAGCAGCTTGCTGAACATGACGGTAGACGCATTCATCGGCCACTCGGTACGTTTGCTGCGCGGCAAAGGCGCGGGACAAGAGAGAATCATCGCCAACAACACCGCCACAACGGTCTTCGTTACGTCGCCTTGGGTCGTCGAGCCCGACGAGAGCACGATCTTCGTCGTATCGGAAAACACCTGGCACTTCGGTGGCAGAGCGCGAAGCAGCCCCGCTCGCTTCCTCGTCCCGAATCGGGGCGGTCAAGTCATTCAGATCACCGGTCGCGCCGCGAATGCACAGAACATTGAATCTCTCGAAGGATTGGCACTCATCACCCGGCACCGTATCGGAGGCGGCGGCCTCGGCGTCGCTGACTCCGACGTTCCGCCGGAACCCGCGTTCGCCGTCACCGTGCGGGGCGACGGTACGTTGCAGTTCAGCCCGCTCGCGTTCCCGGTTCTCGAAAATACGCAAAGCATCACAACAGGAACCTTTCAGCTTTATTATCGAGATGAACTTGCGGGGTCCGGCACGATTCTTCTCGCCGCGGCGATCTCCGATACCGACACCAGCTTGACGCTCACCGCGGCGGGGTCGGCCATCGCCGACGACCTGATTCAGGTGGAGGGTGAAATCCTCAAGGTTACGCAAGTAACCGGCGGGGGCACACAGTATGATGTCGAGCGCGGGCAGTGTAACAGCACCGCTCAATCTCACGCAGTCAACACGCCGGTCTATACGCTGCATGAGCGGACCGTTATCGCACCCTTCGAGAAGGCTTTCTTTGGGACAACCGCCAGCGGTGGGTGGGTCCGCATCGAGCAGATTCCGAACATTCGATTGGCGTGTGGCGAACTGTGGGTGACCAACACCTTCGGCCGCAGCCCGACCACCACTAATAACTATTCCATGCTGCCCGATGGCGGCCTGCGAACACTGCGCGGTGGGCAGTTTAATTTCCAGGTGGAAGGCGGGCTGGCGGTTCTTGCGAATGCGGTCCCAACCGTCTCCGTCCAGGAACCGCTCTCGATTCGCGACGTGTACGCGGTCGTCAAGCAAGCTCCTGTCGGCGCCTCCATTGATCTCCAAATCAACCAAGACGGTTCGCCTCTCACGACGCTGACCGTTGCCGCGGGGCAAACGAACAGTAACGTCGTCAACGGCGCCGAACTGCCTGTGCTCCAATCGCTCGCCAACTTGACATTAGACATTGTCGCCGTTGGCACAACTTTCCCGGGAAGCGACCTAACGGTGACAATCCGTGTCTGAGACCATCCAAAAACTAAGCCCGAACCGCGACCTGCAATGCTTCTTCTTTCGGCCATCCGCGATCGCGGCGATGAGTGGCGCTACCTCGACGGCTTTCAACGTCAGCGGCACATGGCGACAGCAATTCGACTGGGTCGTCATCGAGTGGAATCGCGACAACGTCTACGAACACCCGCTTCTGCGCACGCTACCCGACGGCGATCTTAGCGGGCTCTCGCTCAGCTACGAAGAACGGCGGTCCAACTGCATCCTCATGGACTCGAAGTTGTTCCCCACTGTTGATTGGCCCTACCTCCGCATTTGGGCCGAGGATTCCAGCGGCGGCGAGCAGATCTACCGCGTCCGGCTGTTCGATCACGCCACCGCCATTGAAGGCTCGGCCGTTGCGGCCGAAGCGACCTTCACACTTTCAGGAACCCTTACCGCCGGCGATGTCGTCGAACTCGCCTGGCTCGACGAGCATTACCACCACACGATTACAGGTAGTGACACGGTCGCCACCGTGCTCGCTGACCTGGAGTTGAACATTGATGTATTCTCAACCACCGTCTCGGCCTCGCACAATGCAACCGAGGGGACGATCACGCTCACAAACCTGAACGCCGGTGAAGAAGGGAACCAGCTCGGCGTCATCGCGAACGTAAGCGGTTTCCAAACCGAAAGCTGGACTCCAACCCATCAAACAATGTCGGGTGGCGCGTCGCTGCTTCGGTGGCAAGTCGATCTCGACTTCAGCGCTCTTGACGACGTCGGCGGCGGCGCTATCCCTACTGACAAGGTCCGCAAGATGCGATGGACCTACGCCGCCGCGCTCCAACCGGGCGCCTACAACCGTAGCGAGTTTGAAGTGGGGATCAGCAGTTGGACCGTCACCGGTCTGAACCGAACCTACAGCGTCGCGGCGCCGAACAGCCGCCGCTTCGAGGACGACGGCCCTATCACTTTCAGCGGTGCCTGGACGCAAAGCGCGGGCAACTTCTCCGGCGGTACGATTCACCTCACCAACGCTCTGGACGCGAGCGCATCGCTGACTTATACCTCGCAATCAAGTCACAGGCTGTTACTCGGAACGCGCCGAACCTTCGAAGCTGGAATCGTTTCCGTTTCAGTAGACAGCGGTCCTCCACAGATCTTCGATCTTTTTGTGGCCGACGAAGACGTACTGGCTCGCATCGACTTGGGCGCGCTCGCACCGGGACAACACAGCGTCGAGGCCACCCTCAGCGGCGCCAACCTATCTTCGGCAGGCAATTCTCTGTACGTCGATTTCTTCGAAGAGTCATTCAATACGACAGCGGTCGACAATCAACCGGCGCGCCCCAACGAGACGCTCGCCACCGACTGGGACACTGATCATTCCCTCGCTCTGGCACCGGAACGCGTCGCGTGGAACCTCGACATGCTGGGCTTTGTCGGCCGCGCTAACCACTACGTCGGCGCCATTCTTTTCTATGAACTCAAAAACCCAGACAACGTGTACGCGCAGGGAACGGTCACGTTCCAGGGCTCGCCCATCTTTAGCCAAACCGTTCAGGTCATCATCGACGGCACCGTCTTCAGCCGCTTGACTCTGAGCACCGACACGAACGAGAGCATTACAAAAGCGTTCGAGTTTCTGATCAACGATGGATCCACCGGCGTCCGCGCTTCAAGTTCGGGCGCTGTACTCACGATCCATGCCCGGCAACTCGGGACGGAGGGAAACGGCATCACTCTGTCCGCGACACCGGATTCGGGCGCCTTCCAAGCCGTCTCGAGCGGCTCGACACTAACGGGCGGCGTTGACGGAGAGTGGTTTACCGATACCACGGCGCTGCCCCGCCTGAATCGGGCCGCGCGCGACTGGCATCGCGCCTATTTTGCCGCACTCGACAGCCTTGGCATCGAGAGTACCCTCGCGCTCAGCATGGAACTTTCACACGGCGACCCGACACTCACCGCCGGCATCGCTCAGCGCTACGCTGACACCGCGCCCGTGCTGCTGAACACACCTTCATTGCAAACGAACTTCTCGCCCGCCAGCTTGAATTTCTGGAAGCAAGCCTATCTTGAGCTGGCGCAACTCCAAGATGAGGCCGGTGTCACTCCCTATTTGCAATTCGGCGAGGTCCAGTGGTGGTACTTCCCAAACGTATCGGGCATGACGTTCTATGACGACTACACCAAGGCCGAGTTTCAGAACCAGCACAGCCGTCCGCTTCACGTCTTTACGAGCAACGACGACTCGCTCGCTTCTTTCCCAGAGGAGGCCGCCTTCTTACCCGGCCTCATTGGCGCCTTCACTGACTCGATACTCAATTTCGTGAAGGCCACTTACGCAGCCGCGAAGTTCGAGGTCCTCTATCCCCACGACGTCAACGACTTCACTTTGACCCGCGTCGTCAACTTTCCGGAGAATGATTGGACCGCCGCCAAGCTCGACGTCCTTAAGACTGAAAACTTCACATACACAGGAAACCGCCAACTGAACAAATCGCAGGAATCGATCCGCTACCCCATGACCAAGGGCTTCCCGCGCAACCGATCGTCGCACCTGATCGGCGTCTTCGGAGCTAGTGAACCCTGGAACTGGGAGCGCCGGCTCGCCCAGGCCGAAGCACTGGAGTCAGTCGTCTTATGGGCATTCGATCAGTTTTCCATGATCGGGTACGCTCTGCCGCTGAAGGAAGGACTTCGCCGTAGCCACTTTCTGACCTAAGCCGAAAGCGGATGCACCGCTCGGATAAGCGCAACTTTGATGAAAACGATTGGCGCCATCGCGACTCTGATGATGCTGCTCGTCACAACCGCGCCCGCGATTTCCATCAAGGTAATCGCCGTCAACCCGGAGGCACGCACAATCTCCGTATTGCTGCCCATGCATAACACACACATTGAGGGCCGGCTGGCAGCCGATGAACCGGCAATACAAGTCGAACTCGGCAAATTCTACAAAGCAAAGATCGTCAGCGGCCTTGTGGACACAGTTAAGCGCAACTGGATACAGATCGAGACCGACGACGGTGTGAGAGTAAGGTTTCGCATGCGGCGAATCCAGTTCTTGGACTAATACCACTCCCCCATCCGTACCTCAATCCCCTGCCCTTCCAGGCCCGCCGCGAATACATTCAGATCGGAACCCCGGTAGTGATACGGGTAGACCACCTTGGGTTTGAAAGCCTTCACAGCCTCCGCCGCCTCATCGGGAGGCATCGTGTAAGGCAGATTCATACAAACAAACGCGATATCAATATTTTGCAGCGCCTTCATCTCGGGCACGCCTTCTGTATCGCCTGAGAAATAGATCCGCTTTCCGCCCATTGTCAGGACGTAACCATTGCCGCGTCCTTTGTCATGAAAAAGCTTGCCGGGTTCGGGACCCCGCGTGAGGTTGTACATCGGGATCGCCTCGATCGAAACTCCATGCGCCAGGGTCTTTTCGCCGTTCGCCAATACCTTCGAGTCGGTAACGGTTTTCGCGACGGCAGCCGGAGCCACAATCAGGGTGTCATCCTTGCGGATGGCCTCGATCGCCTTCGGGTCCATATGGTCGCCATGAATATCGGTGATAAGAATCACGTCGGCTTTAGGCAAGGAAGAAAAATCCGCTTGACTCCACGGGTCGACATACCACGACTTGCCGGCAAATTGAAGAAGCACAGTCCCATGCCGGACCGGTGTGACCACCAACTCGCCCGCCATCGTCGGAATCGTGTCGGCCGCCCCGCCAACCAGAAACGACCCACATAGCAATAGAAGAAGCAATATCCGCATAACCAAACCTCCCGAGCGCCAGTTTATCATTCTCCGGCAGTCTTTTGAACGAACTCCAGCGCCTCCGACGCGAGGCGCAACGCCGTAACGCGCTCCATACAACGGTGGTCAATTGGACAGACCTTTAACAAGCAAGGGCTGCACTCGACCGGCTCCCTGACCACCAGCGCCGACGAGCTAGCCGGCCCCGTAGTCACTTCATTCGTCGGCCCAAAAACAACTACGGTAGGGACGCCCAACGCCGCCGCCACGTGCATGCCGCCCGAATCATTCGTCAGAAACACATCACAGCATGCCGTCAGATCGATGAACTCCCGCAAGCTTGTTTGCCCCGCCAGGTTGAATGCGGGAACCGAGACTCGCTCCACGATCGACTGGCCCAAGTTCACCTCGTTGCTGGACCCGAACACGACGACCTTAGCATCCAGTTTCCGGGCAACCTCCGTAGCGGCCTCTGCGAACCGCTCTGGAGCCCACTGCTTTGCCCGGCTGTTAGCCGCCCCGGGGCAGACTCCAACCCAGCGCGTCCCTTGCTCGCCTTTGCCTGACCAGTATTTCCTGCCCGCCTCCGCCGCCTGCCCCGAACACGCCAGCCGTATCTCCGGGCACTCGGCGACCTCTTCCAGCAAGCCCGCGCGCCGCAGCATCTCGAGATAGTAATAGCGCTCATGAGCCGGGATGTCCCCTTTCTTAGGCGGCGCCGGCGCTGCCGTTAGCAGCACGCCACGGCGATCGCGCGCATATCCGATGCGCTCCGGAATCCCGGCCAGCCAAGCCGGAAGTGCTGAATCGAGGGAGTTCGGCAAGAAGATGGCGCGGTCAAAACCCTCGCTGCGCAACTCCCGCGAAAGTCTCCATCGCCCCATAAGTCCGGCATGACGGCCGGTGTTCTCATAGGGAAGCATGCGGTCGCAAATCCCCTCGCGGCCATAAAGATCCGCAACCCAGGGGCGCGCCAGCACAACGATTTCCCAGCCCGCGTGGACACGCCGTATCTCACGCAACGCCGGCAACGACATCACGGCATCGCCCAACCAATTCGTAGCGCGAACAAGCAATTTCATCAGTAGGAGACAAACGGCTCTTATCGAATGTTAGCGAGTGCGCGGGGCCGCCTTGGCATCAACGTCGACAACGGCGTTTGAACCTCGCCCGGCCTTTGCCTGTTTCGGAAGTGCATCCGCGATGAACTTCAGCAGGTCCGGATCCACCTCTTGCTCGATCCGCGCCCAGAACAGCCGAAGCGGTTCAAATAGCTGGGCCGCGCCGCCCGAGGCATCCGCCGCCCGCCGCAGGTTCACGAGATCCTTTTCTGTCGTCAAGACCGTATCAGCGCCGGCACGCCGAGCCGCCTCGATCATTCGCCGGACGTCCCCGCGGGAATAAGAGTGATGATCCGCAAACTCCATCCTATCTCGCACGCTGATGCGCGCTCCTTCGAGCGAGCGCCAGAACGAATCAGGGCTTCCCAGCCCGCAAAACCCGAAGCACGATTTCGCGATCAACGTATCCGGCCCGATTTCCTCGCCGCTGTTCGCATCCACAAAACTCGCCAGCTTCGTTCGAGCCCGACAGATCGGTGCGGCCACATTCCAGCGGCGCAACTCACGCTCGATTCCTTCGTAGCTCAAACCTTTCTGTGTCTTTGTCAACAGGATTACCCGCGCGCGCGACGCCCCCGAACAGGGCTCCCGTAACAAACCGAGCGGAAGAAGCCGCCCGCCCCCGAAAGGCCGGCTGGCGTCCACGATCAACAGATCGAAATCCCGCTCGAGAGCAAAATGCTGATACCCATCGTCCAGCACGATCACATCAACCGCGAAGCGGGCTTCGAGATCACAGCCCACCTGATAGCGATCCGCCCCGACACCGATCGGGACCTGCATCCCCTGATCGCTAAATCGTCGCCACAGCAGATAGGCCTCATCACCCACATCCGCCGGCACGGGCTCGACCCCGGGCTCGGCAATCACCAACCGTGATTTCGATTTTCGCCGATACCCTCGTGTCAGCACGGCAGGCTGATACCCTTGCGCCCAGAGCGCCTCGACCAGCCAAGCGACGGTCGGCGTCTTGCCCTCCCCGCCGGCCGTCAGATTTCCTACGCACAACGTAAAAGCCTTCAGCCGCCGCCCACCAAAGGAGCCTGCGCCTGCGCCCGCGCCGCCCGCTCGCCGCCGCGCCACCGCTCCCCACAACAGTGCCGGGCCCGCCAACAACGCTCGCCGGCCCCAACCAGGAACCGCCACCGGAACGGCATCGCCGTACAGCCGCGCCGCCGCCGCCAAGGCTCGCTCCGTCGCGCCGCGATGCTTCTCGGCCACCCTCCGGCCTCTGTCCGCCAAAGCGGCCGCGCTATCCTTATCGCGCAGCAAGCCAACAAGGGCCGAACCCAGCTCGGCCCCACTACCTACCTGAACCACTCCCTGCTCAGCCAGCAACGTCGACGCAATCTCGGCAAAGTTCTGCATCGCCGGCCCCACCACCACCGGACACCCCGACAAAGCGGGCTCCAGCACGTTGTGGCCTCCCCAGCCGTTCAGCGTGCCTCCGACAAACACCGCATCAGCGTGGGAATAAAGCGACGACAACTCCCCCAACGAGTCCAGCAGCAAGATCCCCGCACCGGCCATCCGTGAATCGCCCTTGAGAGCAGACCGTCGTATCACGGGGAATTCCGAACCCGCCAGCTCGGCCGCCACCTCATCAAACCTTTGCGGATGCCGCGGCGCCACCACCAACAAGGCGTTGCCCAGTGCATCCGTCACCTCGCGGAACGCCTCGACAACAAGCCGCTCCTCACCCTCCCGTGTGCTCCCCGCCACCACCACCGGACGCGCGCCCAAGCCGGCCAGAAAACCTTTGAGGTCCTCGGACGCCGTAGTAGCGGCGGGCTCGAAATCGTATTTGAGATTTCCTCCAACCACCACTTTCTCCGAGGCCGCCCCTATCGCGATCATGCGCTGCCGATCCTGTTCCGACTGAGCCAACAACACGTCCACGTGACGCAATACGCTCCGAAACAAGAACCGAAACCGCCGATAGCTGGGGAAAGCCTGATCTGAAATCCGTCCGTTCACGACAAGCAGGCCGGCGCCTGCCTGTTTCGTCTGGCGATACAAATTCGGCCAGATCTCCGTTTCCGCCACAATCAGCAAGCGGGGACGAATCGTATCCAGCACGCGCCGCACCGCAAACGGAAGATCGAGCGGCGCATAGAATACGCCTGCGACGACATCGCCCAATTTCTCGCGGGCAAGCGCCTGACCGCTCGCCGTACTCGTCGATACGAAAATCGGAACGGCGGGGAAACATCCCTTCCATTGCCGGATCAGCCGTTCGCACGAAACCACCTCGCCCACCGATACCGCATGTAACCAGACAGCGTCGGCGGAAGTCTGATGAAATAGGTGGGGCAGATAGCCGAGACGCTGGGCGAGGCTGCTCCACGACCGGCCGCGTTTCAAACCACGTATCAAGTCGTAGGGAACGGCAACAATCGCCGCCAAAGCCGCCAGTAGATTGTAGGCGAAATATGTCAACCCAGACTCACCCCATTATGACAAGAACCCCTATTCATGGCGTCCTCGGCGCCGCCGTCGCGCTGCTGCTCTGTGCGGCTCCCCTTGCCGCCGCCGACGTCTTCAAGGTCGAACCCGCCGGCGATTACCCAGCCCGCCAGAATCAGGGCGGCGTCACGGTCGCCGTGAAACCCTTTCAGACTGACAACGAGGTCGCAACAGCCTTCGGGAAGGCCAAGCCTCTCAAATACGGTTTCCTGCCCGTACTCGTCGTCATTGATAACGACAGTGATCACTCCCTGAGCCTGGAACAACTGAAGGTTCGTTTCATTGCTTCGGGCCGCGATGGCCTCGAACCTACATCGGGGGAAGATCTAACCTTCTACCAGCCGAGTACCCGGCCCAAAGAGCGCCCTCGCTACATTCCCTCGGTCCCCGGCCTCGGCCGCCCAAAACTCAAGAAGGGCCCCTTGGCGAAACCCGAAATCACCGGCCGCGAGTTCAAGGCTCCCGTCATCACTCCACACAGTTCCGCCAGCGGCTTCTTCTACTACGACACGGGAACGCACTCCGACCCCGTCCCCGGGGCCAGTATCTACATCTCGGGAATCCGTAATCTCAATACCGGCAAGGAACTTTTCTACTTCGAAATCCCGCTCACACCCTACGCCAAGTAACGCGCGAAAAAAGGCGGACTGTCATCCGATTTTCGCTCGCCTAAGTTCCTTGTTCCCAATGAGCGTCGGTCACGAAAATCGGTGGCTGTACCGTTTTTTTCACTTCGAAAACAGCTCGCTGTGGACCCGCGCCACTTCCCACATATAGTGCTTCTGCGGGTATTCCTGAGCCGCCGCCGTGATGTACTTTCTCGCAGCGGCCTTGTCGCCCGTCGCCTCATGGTAGAGACCGACATAGAGGTTGGCATTGAAAAGCTGATTGCTCTTCGTATCTCGCACAGGCTCGGCCTCGCGAGCCGCGCGCATGACGTCTTCGACGCTTCCCTGCCCGCGAAAAAAATCGTAAATCTGCTTCATCGGGACGCGCGAGTCGCCCGTGATGTCAAGCATCGCCGCGCGAGCCTCTTTCACGCCGCGTGCCCGCGCAACGCAAAGAAAGTGCCAGACGCCGTTCTCTACATCGTGCGAGTTGAGCTTCTGATGCTCCTCAAACTGCTTCCGGCCTTCTTCATAGAGGCCCGCGTAGTACTGCGAGATGCCGCGTTGCCAGTGTTGCGGCAGAACCGACGGCTCCATCTCGATCACTTTGTCGAAGTCCGCCACCGATTCCTTAAAGTTCCCCAGCTTGAACTGAATCATGCCGCGCTGCTGATAAGCCTCGTAAACCTCCGGGCTGATCGTGACGGTCTCGTTCAGATCCGCAAGCGCCTTCTCAAACTCTCCCTCTAACTCGTAAATCGTTCCCCGCACGAAGTAGATCGTCGAATTACCGGGCGCCTTCTTGACCGCCAAGTTGAGAAGCCCGATCCCGTCGCGATAGCGCCCTTCGCGGCGAGCCGTAATCGCGTCGAAAAGCAGGTCTTCCGCCTTTTGAGCCCGGACTGGGCTTCCCGCGACGCCGCCAAGAACGCAGATCACCACAAGACAGGCGGCCTGCCGCCAAATCACTCGCGCCAAATTCCACTCCCGTGTCAACGTCACTCTCATTGTTCTGATTCTGACCCCTTACGTTCGACGCGCAACAGATCCCGGTGGATACGCGCCACGTCCCACATGTAGTGAGCAACTTCAAAGTTCGAGACCGCACGATTGAGGCGGCGTAACGCCGACTCCCCGTCGCCCGCCACGTCCTCATAGGCCGCCACGTAAAAAAGCGCATAGAAGAGACGGTCTTTCAATTCAGCCGCATTCGGATACCCTTGTTCCGTCGCGCGCATCACGTCCTCGGCCGTGCCAATGCCCCGGTAAAGGTCATAGACCTCCTTCATCGGTACGCGCTCGTCGCCGGCCACGTTCAGCACCGCACTCCGTGCTTTCTCAATTCCGTCGATCCGCACGCGGCACAGAAAGTGCCAAATGCCGTTCTCGTAGTCTTTCGGGTTCACGGTTTTGAATGCCAACTCGAATTGGTCAGCGCCTTCCTGATAACGCTTCGCGTAATAGTAGGAAAGTCCGCGCTGCCAATGGTTCTTCTGTTTCGCCGGGTCCAGCGTGACCTCTTTGTCGAAGTCCGTGATCGAATCTTCAATACGCCCCATCTTGAAATACAGGCCGCCGCGCCGGCTGTAGACCAGCGCCAAATCCGGGCTCATTTTCGCGACGTGTTCATAGTCAGCCAGCGCCGACTCATACTGCTGCCTCGACTCAAACACCGTGCCGCGAACAAAGTATCCGGTCGGATCCCGCGGCTCCTTCTTGATCGCCGCGTTGGCCAGATCGAAGGCCTGGTCGACTTCCCCGTTGCGGTAGAGTTCGATCGCCCGGTTCAGCATCGCCTCGGCCGAATCCTGAGCCATCGCCACGAACAAGCCCGCGCTCAGCGCCAGCAATATGAAACAGCGGAAAACTGTCACCCTCCCATGATAGCCAAGCCTTAGTGTTTTCGACGGCGCCTCAGATCCGCCCGTTGCGGGCAGTTTCCCGTCGCGCGGCACCTCCCGCATGCAACTCCCCCTCCATCGAAAACGCAACTCGAAGGTGCTACGATGACGTACGAACAGGCGTCGGGAACCAAGCCGACGCGCCTTTCAAGCTCATCTCCCCAATAGACATGAGCACCTCGCCCTTCCCGAAAATACTTTTAACAGCCACGCTCGTCTACTTTTCGCTTCTGACAGCGACAGCCGCCCCGGTCGCGGAAGGCCCTGAGTTTTTCGCTAAGCAGCTTCTCCCGATCCTCGAAACAGCCCAATGCCGGCAGTGTCACAACGCCAACGGTATTGCCTCTCGCACACGCCTCCAGTTTCCTGACGCCGAGGCCGGCGCCGGCCGCATCGAAGCTTTTGCGCTTTCGTTGCGCGCACTCATCGAGCCTAGCCGGCCCGATCAATCCCTGCTGCTTCGCAAGCCTACGCAACGTATCGAACACACCGGAGGCCAGCGGATTGTGCCGGGCGGCCCGGAGGAACAGATCCTACTCGCCTGGATCAACTACCTCGCCCGCCAGTCCCCTGACGAAGCCGCTCCAAGCCGCAATGACGCCGCCCGTCCGCAAGGCAAGGTCCGCCGCCTCACGCACAGTCAGTACAACAACACCGTCCACGACCTGCTCGCCGACCAGACGCTCCCCGCCGGCCAGTTCCCCCAGGAAGACGTCATTCACGGCTACCGCAATCAGATCGAAGGGCAGGGCATACCGCCTCTGCTCGCCGAAGCCTACAATCGAGCCGCCGAGCGTTTGGCGCGCAATGCCTTTCGCGGCGGTGATCAGCAGAGTCTCATTCCCTGCCGGCCCGCTTCCGCGAATGACGCTGAGTGCCGCAACGCATTCATAGCTAGCTTCGGGCGAAATGCATTCCGCCGACCATTGACGCCGGAAGAAATCGATACTTACGGCAAACTATTCACTCTCGGCGCTGCCGAACAGGGTGAGTTCATCGAGGGTGCCCGCATTGTCGTCGAGACCATGCTGCAATCGCCGAGCTTCCTGTTCTACGCCGAACCAAGTCCGCCGGCGGCGCTGCGGCCTTACCAGACCGCTTCCCTGCTTTCCTACTTTCTGTGGGACACGCTGCCCGATGAGCCTCTTCTCGAAGCCGCCGCCGCTGGGCGTCTCGACAGCGGGGCCGATATCGAGAAGCAGATTCGGCGCATGCTCAAAGACCCTCGCGCCCGCCAAGCGCTCAATCAGTTTCTAGCCCAATGGTTACGCTTTGACCGCGTCGAAACAGCCGTCCGCGATCGCCGCCTGTACCCGGAATTCAGCGCCGAACTCGTCGACTCGATGATCGAGGAAACGCGCCTTCTGTTCAACGCCATCGTTTGGGACGGCCGCGACTTCACCGAATTCTTTAGTGCCGGCTACGGCTTTCTCGATACAGCCCTGGCGCGCCTCTACGATCTCCCGCCGCCGTCCGCCGAGTTTCAGAAAGTTGTATTTCCAGCGGATTCCGGGCGCGCGGGCATCCTCGGCCAAGCAACTTTCCTCACCGTCACAAGCAAACCCGCCGACACCTCCCCGACCGAGCGCGGCCTCTTCGTCCGCCAACACTTTCTCTGTCAGACCGTCCCTCCGCCACCGCCCGGTGTTGATACAACGCTGCCCGCCCTCAGTGACGATAAGCCGATGACGGTTCGAGGACGCCTTGCCGTTCATTTGTCCAACCCCGCCTGCGCCGGCTGCCATCGCCTGGTGGATGGGATTGGTTTCGGCTTCGAACGCTACGATGCCGTGGGCCGCTTCCGCAATGAGGAGATCGTGAAAATCTTCCCCACGCAGGACGAGTTGCGCCGTAAGGTCAAGACCGAGCCCAGCGAATACAAGCTTCCTATCGATCCGTCTGCCTCCGTCTACGGTTTGCCCAATTCGGATTTTTCATCGCCTTCCGAACTCGGCCGCTACCTCGCCCAGGACGAAGGTTGCCAGAGGTGTATCGTCAAGCAGCTCTTCCGCTATGCCGTTGGCCGCCTTGAGAACGATTCCGATCAGCCCTCAATCGATGCGGCGTTCAAGCGCTTCCGAGACTCGCGTTTTCAGCTGCAAGAGCTTATAATCGCCGTAGCTACATCTGAATCGTTTCTCGGAAAGTCCAAATTGTGACAGCAATATCCAGGCGTTCCTTCTTGCGCGGAATCGGCTTGGCCGGCAGCGCCGTTCGCGTCGGTCTCCCGGCCCTTGACGCGATGTTCAACTCCAGCGGCTCCGCTTATGCCGCCGGACGTCTGGCGGGCCGCAAGATCGAATCACGATTCGTCTTCTGGTTCAACGGCAACGGCATCGCCGAAAAGTACTGGATCCCTCAGGAAACCGGCGCCGGCTTCGCCTTCACGCCCTGTCTGCAGCCTCTCGCCGCCCTGCGCGACGACATCCACATCATTAGCGGCCTCGACAGCCCAGCCGCCCGACTGCCCGGACCCGGCAACAGCCACTATCCGTCGATGAGCGCCTTGCTCACCGGACGAATCTTCACCGGCCGCGGCGCGGGCGGACCGTCCATCGATCAACTCATCGCCAAGAAGGTCGGAAATGACTCGCGTTTTCGTTCGCTCCAAATCGGAGTCTCACAGGAATCCTTCGGTGAAAGCATCCAGCAGAATATGAGCTGGGCCGATCGCGACCGCCCACTCCCGCCCGAAATGATTCCTCACCGCCTCTTCGACCGTATCTTCGGCTCAAAAGAAGAGCACTGGGTGCAGCGCCAAAAGAGCATTCTTGACGCCGTCCGCGATGACGCGCACAACTTGAAAGATCGGCTCGGCAGCGGGGACAAATCTCGTCTCGATGAATACCTGACGTCCGTCAGAGATCTCGAAAAGTCGATCGCCGCCCTGCCACCGGAATACCAGCAAGTTGTAGAGCGTCCACCCGAGGGCGGTGACATGCGCGATTGGCCCCGGATCGCTAAATTACAGAGCGATCTGCTCGTCCACGCGCTGGCATCCGGCCAGACCCGTGTCGCCTCTTATATGCTCACTAAGTGCCAGGGGCTATCACGCTTCCCGTGGCTGGGGCATACCTCCCAGCGGCACCACGAATACACTCATGGGCAAGTCGAAACACCGCGCGGCATGAGAATCCTCAGGGACATCTGCCGCTGGCACGTCGAGGAGTTCGCTTATCTTGTCGCCAAGCTCAAAGCCACTCCGGAGGGCGACGGCAATCTGCTCGATAACACCGTATTACTGTTCGTCCACGAGCATGCCGAGGCAAACGCTCATAAGAACAACGGCCTCGCCACCATCCTTGCCGGCCACGCCGGGGGAGTGAAAACCGGCCTTCACACCCGAACGACGGGTACCGTCGGCGACCTATATCTCACCGTCGCCGAAGAGGCGCTCGAAGCACCGATCCAAGCCTTCCCCACCGCCCATCAAAAACTTAGCTGGGTCATTTAGGCGCCAACAGCGCCGTCGGCTTTCGCGGCCATTCACACCTTTCGGTCATAGGACGAACACCCTATGCGGCCTAGAGTGGTTTCCCGCGCCCATAGGTGCTTAATCGAGGTTACCTCGCTCTAGTGCGTCCTCTAGCATGGAATTGGCGTAGCAGCGTCCGCTCGTCCCCAACCAGTTTTGGGGAGGCGCGGAATGTCGCTCATGCAGTCTCCATGCAGCGGAAGCACATCAAAAAAACGAGCCTTACAGGCACCCGCCAAGCCGGATTCTTCCCCGGCCAACACAAAGTAAGCTGGGCCGCGTGGGCCGTGCTCGGCGTCTCGCTGCTAGCAACGACGGCGGCTTGGTCGGTCGCGCGTTCCCAGTTCCAAGCCCACACGCGTGACCGGTTGGAACTCGCCGTGCGAGACGCGCGTGACGTCATCGCCGAGCGGCTCAGCCAAACCGCCGAACTGCTCAACGTAATCCGCGCCGAAGTCGAGACGGACTCGGCCTCCGCGAGGTCGGCATCGTCCTTGCTGCCGACTTTCGAGCACCCCGAACTGTTGCGGGTTGTTCTTCTGCAACGAATCCCCGCTAAGTGGGACCTTCAGGAGCGGCTCTTGTTTCCTCACTCCGGCGAGGCCGAGGAGGCGACTTCGGATCAGGTTCGCAAGCTCTGGAGCCGGGTACGAATTGAAATCGCCGGCAGCAGCCCGCGAGATCTTAGGATGATCGCCCCGCTACGTTGGGAAACAGCCCAAGCCGGCACATCGGCGGCTGTGATGCTGCGTCCACTCGTCGAAGGATCGCATCCGGCGGTTTCCGGCACAGCCCCTGCCCCCAGCGCTTGGGTCGCCGCCGTGATCGACCTTGACCGGCTTGTGCAGACTGCCGCGTCGGGCGGCCTGGGTGGATCCGACGTGATCCTCCATGAGCGCTCCCAGCCTGGCGGAAGCGTGCTGCTGGCGGCGTCGAACCCGATCACCTCAGAGCAGCTTTCCGCGCAGGACGCCAGTCGAAAGCGCTCATTCGACATCGGTGGAAGCACCTGGTCCGTCGCGCTGGCGCCCAATGGCACGGCGCCGCCGATCACCGACGATCACGCACTCCAGTTTCTGCTCGGCGGACTGGCCATGAGCGTCTTGCTCTTCGACATCGCTTTGATCGTCGATTCGCGCCGCTACAAAGCAGCAGCCGTTTCCGATCTCATGACGCGCCGCCTGCGGGAGAGTGAAGCACGCATTCGAGCCATTGTTGACCACGCCCCCGACGGCATCATTACATTCGACGCCGCCGGCTACGTCTCCAGCTTCAACCCGGGCGCCGAACGCGTTTTCGGCTACTCGGCCACGGACGTTCGGGGCCGTGGCATCGATACGCTCCTGCCAAGCTGGTGGTCTCACGGGACGCAGCACGAAGGGCCCTATCAAGATCTGCCCGATACGGGCGAACTGAGCGGCACCAAGGAGGTCGAAGGCCGCCGCAAGAACGGCTCGACCGTCCCCATTGCGCTTACCGTCAGCCTCATGGGAGCAGTTGACGCACCGACGTTCACCGCGATCGTTCGCGACATCTCCGCGAGCAAGCAAGCCGAGGCGAAGCTGCGCCGCAGCGAAGAAAGATATTCGCTCGCCGCCTGGGCTTCCAATGACGGCCTGTGGGATTGGGACCTCCGCGGCGACGAGGTGTTTTACTCAACCCGCTGGAAGTCCATGCTCGGTTTCAACGAACTGCAAATCGAGGGTCGTTTCGCGGAGTGGCTGCAGCGCCTCCACCCCGATGACCGCCCGCACTTTGACAAACTTCTCCGAGCCCACCTCGATGGCGAGACCCCACACCTCGAGGTCGAGTACCGTATCCGTCACCGCGACGAGAGCTACCGCTGGATGGTGTGCAAGGGTGTCGCCGTCCGCGACGACTCGCAGACTGCCGTTCGCCTCGCCGGCTCGCAAACCGACATCACCTCGCGCAAGAAGGTTGAACTTCAACTCATGCGGGACGCGCTCTACGACCCCCTGACCCGTCTGCCTAACCGCAGCCACTTCCTGCGCGTGCTGCGCCAGGTCATCATAGAGAATCGCGACTCGCCCGAGCAGGTGTTTGCCTTGCTCTTCCTCGACCTCGACCGCTTTAAGCACATCAACGACAGCTTGGGACACCACGCCGGCGACCAACTGCTCGTCGCCGTCGTCACCCGGCTCGAGAAGGTTCTGCGGACGCAGGAAACACTCGCCCGCTTCGGAGGAGACGAGTTCGCCATCCTGCTCGAAGGTCTGCGCGAAGCCTCCCAGGCGACCAGCATCGCCGAACGTATTCAAAAAGAACTTGCGAGCCCCTTCCTCATCGATAAACACGAAATCTTCGTCACTGTCAGCATCGGTATCGCCATCAGGCCCGAGCGCGAGGGATCCCCTGAGGATCTCATCCGCGACGCCGACACCGCCATGTACCGCGCCAAGGCCGCCGGCAAGGGCCGCCACGCGCAGTTCGATCAATCGATGCACACACAGGAGGTCGAACGCCTCTCCCTTGAGACGAGCCTGCGCCACGCCGTGGAGCGGAAAGAATTCGTTGTGCATTACCAGCCGTTCGTCTCGCTTGCCTCCGGCCGCATCACCGGCTGCGAAGCCCTCGTCCGCTGGAACCATCCACAGCGCGGTTTGGTTGAACCGCGCGAATTCATTCCCGTCGCCGAGGAAATGGGCCTGATCAATCCCCTCGGTACCTGGGTCCTCGAGGAGGCCTGCCGCCAGATGAAGCACTGGCACGACTCCGGACTGCCCGAGATCCGGCTCGCCGTTAACCTCTCGCCACGTCAATGCCGGCACCCCGGCCTCGTCGACACCGTACTCAGCGCTCTCGGCCGTAGCGGCCTGCGCAGCGACCTGCTGCAGCTTGAGATCACCGAAAGCGCCTTGATGGAAAACGCCGACGAGATCATCGACCCCTTGGTCGAACTCTACGAGAGCGGCATCCGGTTTTCGCTCGACGACTTCGGCGCCGGCTACTCATCGCTCATGTATCTGCAGCGATTCCCAATTCAGACGCTCAAGATCGACGGCTCGTTCGTCAGAGAAGCCACCGGAGACATGGAAAGCGCCGTCCTCGCCTCCGGCCTTATGGCCCTCGGACACACGCTCGGCTTGCAGGTCATCTGCGAGGGTGTCGAGACCAAACAACAGCTCGAATTTCTCGTGAACAGCGGCAAATGCAACGAGGCCCAGGGCTACTTCCTGAGCCGGCCCCTCGCCGCCGACGCCTTTGCCCAATTGCTCGCATCCGAGCACCGCAACTCTACTTTTGCCGGCATCCTTTCGCAGTCGCTGGCGGCCCGTTCCCTGGCGGCCCCGGCGGCAGCCAGGCGAGTCCACACCCAGCCGCCTGAGTCTCTCATGCCGTGACGCTGATCCGTGTCACCGCAAAGTAGAAAGCTCTCCTGGAAGATGAGTACCTCATAGGGGGACCCTTGAGCACAGGCCGAGGACAACCGCCTTCAGGCGGTTTCCGCGCGAAGCGCGTGTAGCTCGGTCATTGATGGCCGGGATGGATTCACCGATTCCATACCAGGGCGCTTCAGCGTCCTTCCCCTCCGGGCTTCAGCCATCCAAACGCGGACTCTCCTTTCTGACTCGGGCTCCCTGAACCCAAACTGAGACACTACCGGATGCAGTAGCTGGGTACCGACTTACTGGCGCACGGTATTCGATCCAGCGCACTGAATCTCGGCTGGGCGGGGTTCGAGGAGCAGCTTTGAGGGACAGCAGTGCAGGCTGCTGATGGGGGGGGCCAGCGGCCTACTGGCAGCAAACGAATCATGTCAATAAGTGGAGCAGAGGGCCGGGCGCTGGTTGACGAGCTTTTGAAAACCAGGCGGACAGCCCTTCGGCTCGAACTTGACCTACGCATCGCAGGGCGAGAGCAAGACGCGGCTCGAGTGCGACGCCCGGCCCGAAGATTGGAACGCCAGATCGGTGAACTAGTCAAGAGTGCTAGACAGGAATGGGTTGGTCATGCAGGGCCAATCTCGCATGAGGTCCGTCAGAAAAACGCGGAACTCCAGCGACGAGGCCGTCGGCTCCGGGCCTCAGTCCTCATCGCCGAGAATCTTGCCAGCGTCGCTACGGCACTCGATCAGGCATGCCAGATCGCTGCTAAACTACTTGGGGGCGAGACCGACAGCACAGGCACGCGCAGACCGAGACCTTTTTGACTTGAGGGTAATCAACGAGCCACCCATGTCGTCCACACAAGAGTCACAGAAGCCTTCAGAGCCCACGCGCCAACCCGACCCACAGCCCAGTCCTCAACAGGGCGGTACCGACAGTACAGGTACAAGGGACGCCCCGAGGCGTCAAGAGCAGCGGTAGCAAGCCATGACTCGCGATGACTGCCTGAAAGCCTACCGGGACTTCAGCGGCCAAACCAGCGACAACGTCCGCAGGCTGTGTTTCGCGGGAATCGCGATCATCTGGGTGTTCAAGGCCCAAGCGGGGACGCCGGGAAGTACTGACCTAAGGATTCCCAGCATTCTCCTCTGGTCGGGGATCTGTATCCTTGTTTCACTCGTCTTAGACTTCCTTCAATACCTTTACGGAACAATTGCCTGGGGCATGCTCCACCGTCTAAAGGAAAAGGCGGGAACACCCATGCAAACAGATTTCAAGGCTCCAGCTGCGATCAATTGGCCCACCAACAGCTTCTTTCTCGGTAAAGTCCTGTTCGTCGCGGTGGGATACGCCCTTATTCTCTCTTTTCTTGGCCAGCTCCTGCTTGCGGCGTAGGACGGCTAGCTTTTGAGGGCTTTTGAGGGACAGAGCCCGATAGCAGGTGCTTCACTGCTACAAAGAGAAAGAACGATTTCGATGCGTTCGGTGATTCCAGCTCAGTTTCGATCCGCGGCCGTCTCTACGCCTCCGCAGCGTGCCCTGGCGGCAAAGATCCCTCTGCGGACTCCCACGTAGCTGGTACCGGGGGCGCTTGGTCTTTCATCTTGCCGGCAGGGCCCAGTTCACGGCAGATGTCACACAGCATGTTTTTCGAGCAAACAGGCTTCCAGCAGTCGACCGCGCCTAGTTGCGCGAAAAATAACCGGGACAGGTGATGAGTGGCTCTGCCCTTGAGCAATACCAGGTCACCGGGTTGCAGAAAGGTTTTTAGAAACTCGGAGGCGTCCCCAAGTGCGGCGAATGCGTGGACGTTTTCCTCTGCCATACCCGCTTCGGTGGCGGCCCGCTCGGCATGGGTGGCTGACTCGCCCACAAAAACGGCGGCTTCCGCCACCTCGGCGGCCTCTCGGCCCAGGAAGCCTGCCCGCTGCCGGCGGCGCTTCTTGCTATCCGATAGGTCACTCACGACGAGCACCCGGCGTCGCGCCCGCGCCGTTCGCATGACCTCCAATGCGGGAACGAACGAATCGATGGAGCCGTTGTATTCATCACGCAGGAATATGACGCCGTTAGGCATTGTTACCGGTTCCACGCGGGCGTCGAAAGGTCTAGCCTGCGCCAGTGAAGCGGGGATGTCCGCGAGTTTGAGTCCGCACACTCGGGCGGCCGCCAGCGCTGCCAGCACCGACGGCACCCAGTGCGTACCGACGTAAGGTGTCTTCACCATGATCGATTCGTTGCCGTCATGGAACCGGAACCGCAGCCGATCCGGCCAACCCGCCGTTACCTGGTCCGCCCGGAAATCGAGATCATCAGACGTCCCGAAGAAGCGCACCGCCCGCTCTGTCTTGCCGGCCATTTGCCGCACCAAAGGGTCATCGCCATTGAGCAGCACAGTGCCCGCCGGTCCGACTCCCGCGAAAATGCCGGCCTTTTCCGCCGCCGTATCTTCCAGACTCTGAAACTGATCAGTGTGCGTGCGTGCCACGTTGAGGACGACAGCAATGTGAGGCCGAACGAGCCGCGACGCCTTCGCCAGTTCCCCCGCCGTGTAGGCGCCCAACTCAATCACCGCGAAGCGATGCCAGGGGCGCGCCCGCAGGATACTTCCAGCCACGCCAGCGCCGCTGTTCTGGGTTCGCCACGACGATACCGTTGGGGCCTGTGAAGCCAGCAGGCCCGCCAGACATTCCTTCGCCGTGGTCTTGCCCAGGCTCCCCGTAATTGCGATGAACGTGGTCCGGAATAACAGACGGCGCCAGACGGCGGCGAGCGCTTCGATGACGAACCCCACCACTTGAGGCGGGTCGCCCGTCGGACTAGGCTTGAAGTAGCGCTGGATGAACTCCCTGATCATCGGCTATTGGAGGGTAACGTAGCGGCTCGGCATGACACGTCGTGGCTCCGCTACCCGGCGTGATTGAGGTTAGCGCGTCTGGAGCAGCGAGGCCACGACAGATCGCTTGAGCGGTTCCAGCAGCGCTTCTTCGGTGTGGTCGAAGCGGATCGGGGTAATCGAAATATGTCCGTCGCGAATAGCCGCGTAATCAGTGCCGGGTTCGGCATCAGCGAGCGGCACTTCTTCGTGCATCCAGTAGTAGGGCCTGCCATGCGGATCGGCGGTCTCGATCATCACGCTTCGTGAGATTCTGCGGCTCTGCCTCGTGATCTCGATGCCGCCATCCCACGGATGCGGCACGTTCACGTTGAGCGCGACGCCCGCGGGCAAGCCGTCTTCGATCACCTTCGCGGCCAGGCGCGCTCCGAACTCGGCCGTAGCCAAGTAGTCAATGTCGCTGCGGGCGTTCACTGACAGAGCGATCGCCGGAACACCGTACTTAGCTGCTTCGGCGGCGGCCGCAACGGTGCCCGAATAGTAAATGTTTTCGCCCAGGTTGGGCCCGCTATTGATACCCGAGATCGCCAGATCCGGCTGAAAACCAAGGATCTGACTGATTGCCATCATCACCGTGTCAGCTGGTGTTCCTTCGACCGCGTAGCGTCGAACACCTCTGGTCTCGTAACGCAGCGGACGCCGCAGCGTGATCGCCCGGCTGGTGCCGCTCTGCTCGGTCAACGGCGCAACAACGTGAATCTCGCCCAGGCCGGCGACAGCCGCTTCCAGCACGTGCAGGCCCTGCGCATCAATGCCGTCGTCGTTCGTAAGAAGAATGCGAAGCATGCCTCGACCGGATCAGGCTTTCTTGAGCATCGCGAGAATCTCGCGCAGTTCCTTCTTGATGCCGCTCAGATCGGGCCCACCATCGTTTGATGGAGGGCTCGGGAAAAGCAAAGGCGCTTGCTCGCGCTGGGCGGGCCTTCTCTTCTTCTTCGAGCGCGCTCGCATCGCTTTGCGGGCGCCGACGATCGTGTAACCCTCATCGTAGAGCAGCCGCTTGATTTCCAGCACCATCTCGACATCCTTGCGTCGATACTGGCGCTGCCCGCTTGAGGTTTTCTTAGGTGAGAGAGAAGGGAACTCGCCTTCCCAGAAGCGCAAAACATAGGCTTCCACACCGGCTAATTGACTCACGTCCCCGATGCGAAAAAAAAGACGCTCGGGGATCTGGGGAGTCTCTTGCTCCGGCATGAGGCCTTATCGTACCAGACCCCCTGCGTGAATGAGCACGTCGTTGCGTCCTTGCGGCAACAGCACCGCCCAATGATTCCGGCCTTTGAGAATCGGCGCTTGCAACGCCCTGCCATTCACCGTGACGCTTTGCGGTTTGAGGCTTACAAGGGCGATTGTGCGGCTGGGGGAGCGATAACTGAATCGCAGGCCGGAAGAGGCAACCGAGGCGCCCATGAGATCCGCCGTCAGACGTAATAGCATCAAGGGCGGATTCTCAGCGGCAGCCGAAATGGTGTGGCGGCCGGCCGGGAGCCACACGGTTGACCCATCAGACACGGGCCAGAGTTGGCCATTCACCGCAACCGGGCTGCTCCACGAAAGACCGGCCGGCCGCGCGGTTTCGACTAGCAACCCTTCTTCCGTCTCCCGCGCGCTGACTCCGGCGACCGCATTGGGCAGCAGCCCCCAGTCAGGCCGCGATATCGAGTGTTCAAAGTAAAGCAAGACCTGTGAGAACGCCTCCCCGGCGGCGTGCAGCAGCCGGAACAGTTCCCCGCCAACCTGCTTCCGCGTGGGATAGGTTTGCTGATAGCGCTCGACGATATTGATATCGATAGCAAGCCGATCGGGATCGGAAGTGAGAGACCGGTAACGCGCGGCAATGTCGGTGTAGCGGCCGGGGCCTCGGTCCCACAGCGTAGCGGGATCTTCGATCACCAGGCGGAAGCCGTATGGCTCGGCAAGCGGCAACAGTGAGGCGGCATCCGCTCCGAGATATTCCTTCATCCGCGGATCGAGGCGGTCGTCGATCTGAGTCACCATCAGGTCGAGCCCAGGGTGCTGCGTCCGCAGAAGTTGCAGCCACTCTTTTTGCAGCCGCAACGTCAGAGCCGAGCGGTACTCCGCAAAGTCCATCCAGGCCTCGCGATTGCGGCTCCAGAACAGTGGCGAGTCTTCCGCGAAAAGTTGCAGCGGATCGACTCCGCGCCGCTGCCGGTAGTCGTCCCGTACCCACGCGTTCATCGGCGTGAATCGCGCCGGATTCGACGGCCCATGTAGCGACTCGAAATAAAGCTCAGCCAGATTCACGCCATCCCAGTCGTGCCGCCCGAGTAAGTCCTGAATGCTCTCGGCGGCGCTCGCAAAGCACGCTGGATCAGCCAGGTTGATCAGTTTTCGCCAGTCCAGGCGCGCGTCCTGCAACGTCGCCGTCTGCTCCCGACACTCCGGATGCCCCGTCCAGAACACCTCGCTCACGTGCGGCAGTTCGAGCCAGGCGTAGGCCAGAATGCCCTCGCGGTGGCAGGCGCTGATTAGGTGATCGAGATAATCCTCGCCGCCCAACCCCAGCCCCAGCCCCGGCCCCGACTGCACTCCCGTGAAATGCCAGGCCGCGATGTGCAGGGCTTGCACGCCACCCGCCCGCCAGCGCGCCGCCATGTAGTCGAGGTCAACCCGCTGGCGGTACGACGAGTCAAAAAAGACGTGCCTCCGGTCATCCCGGAACGGCAGCCGCAGTCCGAGATCGACCAGCGCATGCAGCAGGTAAGGGTAGCGTTCGTAACCTTCCACTCCCGGCTCGGCCGCCGCCCACAGTGCGCCGCCGGAACCGCGCCGCAACCCCGCCAGCAACGGAGCCCCCGTCCGCTTCTCCCGCGTGAATACCGTAGCCCCTGGGGGGACTTCGTAAATCGGCAGGTCGCGCGGATCTTCCCACACGATGCGCAAGCCCGGCTCACGCTCCTCGACGACACTCGCCACCTGAACCCGCCGGTCAGTAGCGAGGAATCCGAGCTCGGCCGCGGCCGGGTCATCAGCAATCAGAATCCGAAACCGCGCCGCTCCCGTCGTAGGCTCCAACCCCACGCTTTTCAACAGCCCTCGCCACACCGCCGGATCGGCCACTTGAACCTTCAGATCAGGTAGCGAAGCCGCATCCAAATCCAAATCACCAGCCCAAGCCGGAAACGACAGCACCACAACCAGCACCGCCGCCAAACTCCTCACGTTGAAAAAGTAGGGACACGGCATACCGTGCCCGCGGCCCCTCCGCCATCCGCTCTTACCATCACAGCGCAAACGAATACCAAAGCCCAACCCGAATGTCGTAGTAATTCGGCCGTCGCGGATTGCCCGCGTTCTCCAGGTGAACTCCCCGCACGACGCTCACCGAAAAGTCCATTGGCGATGATACTCCCGGAACGCGCATCCGAAATCCCGGCCCTGTCTCGACGTAGTTGGCCCAGTAGGCGCGGTTCGCATCAAGCGTGAGATTGAGATTCCAGAACAGTTGCGCATTCAGATCGCCGCGCGGCCGCAGCCGATAGCCGGGCTTCAATTGCACATAGCCAATCACGTTGTCGTCAAAGCGACTCAGGTAGACGCCGTCGAAGCTGCCTTCCATGAACGCACCGGCCCGCGGCGAGCCCAAACTCGGCCCCCACGCGCGAACCAGGTTCACACCGCCGCGGTAGTCGGGGCCGACTCGTGGGACGCCGGGGGGACGATCGGATAGATAGTTCAAAGCCTCCCCGGCCTCGGCCCAAAGCGTCAAACCATGGCGCGTCGGCGTGCGCAGCCCAACGCCGGCGATCACCGAGCTTTCCGAGAGAAACTGCGGAGCAGCGCCACCGCTTTGCTGCCGCGCGTCACCGACGAAGCGCAACGACAGATACGGACGCACCGGCAGGCCGTCGAAGCGGAACTCGCTCTTGATCTGGGCATACTGAAAAGCGTCCTTGAATCGACTTGAGAAGAACGGAAACATCCACACGCTTGTCGTCACGCGGCGGAATTGCCCGGCAAGGTTGTCGTAACTTTGGCGAGCCTGCCCGGCGATAGCGGCGTCAGGGCTCGTTGATGCCCGTTGAAACCATCGCAGCGCCTCACGATCTTGCCGCAGCAGGTTGTGAACAATGCCCAGCTTCAAGGCAACAGCGTCATCTTCGGAATTCATCTCATAGGCTCGTAGAAGCTGCTCACGAGCGTCTTCGAGATAGCTCGCTTCCAGGCTCCGCTCGCCCAATTCACGATCAGGACGCGCCCGCGCCGCGCTGATCTCCTGGAGTTTCTCCCGCGCCCGCCGCGCCACGTCTTCGTCGGTGCTGTTGCGGGCGCGCTCCAGCAGGGCGACAGCCGCCGCTTCGTTCTTGCGCTCCAGATACAGGAAGGCGAGTTGCGCCGCTGCCAGTAAGTCGTCAGGGTCCTGCTCGACGACAAGTTCGAACTCCCGCCGCGCTTCTTCCGAGTTGCCGACGGCCAGCCACAGGTAGCCGAGCTCTCGGCGCAGAGCCGTGTCTCGCGGATTCAATTCCAGCGCGCGCCGAAACTCGGCCGCGTAGGGATAGCGCGCCGGCAGGTGGTCCTTCGCTTCTTCGGCGATGCGGGTTTCTTGCGACCGCGACGCCAACAGCCAGGCCCCCGTTGCGCCGTCGCTGTCACCGGCGGCTTGGCGTGCGCGTGCCAGCTTCAATAGCAGCGGGTCGCGCTCTTGCTCTGAGGGAACCAGCCATGCCGCCAAGTAACGCTGGACGGCGTCCTCGGGCTGTCCATGCTTCTCGTAGAGATCGCCCAGTTCGAGCTGCACTGAGCGATTCACGGGATCGTCCGCGATCACCGCCTCCCAGCGCGCGATTTCACGCATCCACTCTTCGTCGATGCGTTCGTACGTGCCGCGCGCCGTCGCTGCTACTTGCGGGTCGGAACTCTGCCGCAAGCGCCCGAATGTTTCGAACGCCCGGCCTTGCTCGCCGGTCTCGTAAAGAAGAAAGGCGAGTTCCAGCGCCGTATGCCCGTCAGGCGACAGACGGCCGGCCTGCTCGAACATTTCCCGCGCCCAAGCGGCCTCGCCGATTTTCAAATACGTATATCCGAGTTCCTTGCGAATCGAGGCGCTTTGTGGAGATTGCTTCACCGCATCTTGAAAGCGCGGGATGGCCGTTGCGTAATCTTTAGCGGCCAGCGCCGCGTAAGCAGACGTAAGCGGGTCCGGTTCCGCATCGCCTGGCGTGGCTTTGCCGGACGGGCGTTCGAGCTCACCAAGACCGCGCCGCGCGATCATCCGCAGGCTCTTGTCATCGGACTCGGCCACCCGCGAGAACCACCACTTGGCCCGCTCGATATCGCCCGTGCGTTGGTACGAGAAGGCGAGATCGATCGCGATGCGCGTCGCCGGCGGTTCCGACGCCAGAACTTGCTCGAAGACTTGCTGCGCCTGCTGTTCCTGGCCTGTCCGCAGGTAGGCGTAAGCAAGTTCACGCCAAGCCGTTTCCCCCGCCGGACGCCCCTCGGCCGCGCGCTGAAACCACAGCACGGCACCGTCATCATCACCCTCGCGGAGCGATCGATAACCTTGTTCGAGGGGATCGGGAGCAGGATCCGAAATCTGCGCGGCTAGCGGTAAACAGGCCAGCACGGCGAGCCATAGGAGGGCCGCCACGGTATTATTCAGTAGGAGTTTCTATCGGACCACAAGTATTCCCGAAATGCAAGCATAAGAGTCATAAATCATGCCGAGCAGCCCCCGCGACCAACTCCCGGCGGACCCGTCCTCGGCAAAAAAGCCCGCCTCGCCGCCGTCGTCGACACCACCCGCGCGAGCCGGCCATCGTGTTGTCGCGCCGTCAGCCTATCACCCGCTCGGCTGTTCCCGTTCTTGTCGTGAACGGGTCTATCCCACTGTAGGGTTTGCCGTCAGGCGCGTTCACGCGGCTTGGGGTCAGTTAGGCCAGCCGTTGTACGGCTGGTTTCGCTCATCAACTCCCGTCAACCCTAGGCCGAGGGTCTAGTGAGCGTAGTGGGGAGCGGGCTCTGATGGCTGAGACGGACGTATTGCCGATCGATCCGGACTATCCGGTGGGGCGCTCGCGGCTGGAGGGCCGGGCGACTTTTGTGTCCGAGTCCGGCGAACGCATCGTGCGGGCCGTGGCGCCTTATGCGCGGGTGTTTGACCTCAGCTTCGGGGCGCTCAGCTATGCCGACTGGGTGACGCTGAACGAGTTCATGCTGGCGCATCACAGCGACTACTTCACGTTCGTCGATAAGTCGGACGCGAACCGCGATTACACCGTGTTGCATGAAGGCTGGCCGGCCGAGAGCGAGATCGGCTATGAGAGCGTCAACAACCAGGTACGCCTCGTCGAGCAGCCCGGCAAGCCGCTGCGGAACTATCCGACGGCGCCGTTGCTCACGCTGCCGGTGGCTCAATTCTTCACCGTGGCGGGCGTTGGCAAGGTGGCGGAAGAAGTCGGTGACAGGCTACTACTTCTGAGCCCGAAGGGCCACGGTCACCTAAACCCAGGCACGACAAGGATAACCAACTCAGGAGACCAACCGCAGTTCAGCACGCCGCAGAAGCTTTACTCCCAGGACCCGCACAATTTCATTGATCCGCTCAAGGCTTGCGGAGCGGTAGTCAGTCGCCTCGTATCGCTGGATCTGCTGCGTTTTGACGCCGAGCTTGTTGGCCAAGCCTTCCTGGCTAAGGCCGGCCGCGATGCGTGCTTGTATCAGAGTCTTCGCTAGATCCTCGATGGAGTCGAGTGCGAGGGTCCGCTGTTTGCCGGAGCGCAGCGATTCGTACTGCGTCAGTTCGGTTTGAAGGTCTTCGAGCTGACTCTCAAGGGCATCGATCTCGGCTTTGTGGAGTTTTGCCGAGATGCCGCGATCGGGGTTGGCACTGACCTCGGCGATAGCCTGCCGGAACCGGTCCGCGTGGGTCTTGCTCATGCGGTATTGCTTTTCGTTCTTGATCATGGGCGCTGTTTCCTCCGCGGTGTAAAGCCCAGGCGAGAAGCGATCTGTCGCCATGTCGCCCCATGGATACCCGCCGGAAGCTTGCCAGAGTCGTCAAACTCTGGAATCACGAATACAACGTTATCGTTGTGTTAAGAGGGCTGTTAAGAGCCAAGCAGGTCCTCTCGCAACCCACCGCAAAAAATACCAAACAAACCCACCGTCCCGGCGGCGCCCAGGCCGAAACCTCGGCAACCCTCGGATGTTGCCAACCGCGCCAGTACAGAAAAATACCAAACGAACCCACGCCCACCAGTCGCTAAATCAACCGACACACAAACTCAGAGCCGCAGCCGTGAGGCTGCGCTGACCAACCCGACCATGCTCGGAAACAGCCTGTCGTCAACCGTCCGTCACAGGTTCCGAAAATGTATTCCGCCCATGCCCACAACAACTTACCGCCCATCGCCCCCGAACCACCTCAAGAAACGTGCCACCCCATGCTACCCTCCAACCAAGGCCGGAAAGGATTGCTCATCCAACCAACCCGACCGCGCCTGGCCAGGACAGTTCGAGGTTGCTCTTGCGGTGAGGATACTCTCCGCGGATCTGATTCAAAGCCTGAATACCGACGCACGAACGACACGAAAGCGTGTCGCCGCCAAACCCGTGCGGGAGCACTACGAGCCCTCCACGGCAGGGCCTGCCCTCAGCCGCGTTCACGCGGCTTGGGTTCAGCTAGACCAGCCGTTCTACGGCTGGTTTCGCCGCCCACCTCGCGGCAATATAGGCCGGTTGAGCGGCCTTACCCCAACAGGCTTGAGCCGTTCACGACTTGGGCGATGGCCCTTTGAGGGCGCAAAGTCGACATGAAAAGCAAGTGCCACAGTGCAAACGCGGCCACAACCGTCCCTCAACCTCAAGTCATTACAAACACGGCAGTTGCCCAACCTCCCGAGAGAACCGAATAACCCATACCTGTTGCAAAATGATGCAAAGTGTGGCATCCCCACTCCCGCCCCGGCGACATCCGACAGAGCGACGGAACCAGTGCGGATTAGCCGTTCGCCTGTGAGAAAACCAGCTCCACCGAGTCGCCGATCTTGACGCCGGCAGCGGCGGCCGCGGACTCCTGATTGATCGAAATCTCCAGGAACCCTCCGCTGCCGGCGATGACGAAAGCGGTGCTTGGGGAAGCTTTCGCGTAGGTCGAGGCTGTTTCGAGTACTTCGAGTTTCCCGGCTAGGATGCGGAAGTCCGTCGGCGACTCGTCGAGCAGTTCAGCCGGGAAGCTGGTGACGATATTGCCGAAGCGGTCGACGTTGAGTACCTTGCCGCGCCAGCGTCCCGCCTCGACAAAGGTGGGTGTCGTGCGGTCGAGGCGGACGTACTTGTCGACCAGCGGACCGAACTCGGCCGCGGCGGTGCCGGCGGCGAGCCAAGCCGCCACGGGTGCGAAGACGTCGCGTCCGTGGAACGTTTTGCTGGTGGGCCTCAGCGCCCAGCGTTCCGTGTCGATGTGGCGCACCTGATGCTGCGTGCGTTCGTAGACTTGTGACAGGACGCCGTTGTCGGGCGCCACGAAAAACTGTCCCGCGGCTTCGGCCAGCAGCGGTCGGCGTTCGCCTCCGACCCCCGGGTCGACAACGACGACATGCACCGTCTCGGGCGGGTAGAAAGCGTGAAGCTGCGCGACGACGAATGCCGCCTTGGCCACGCCGTAGCAGCCCACTTCGTGCGTGATGTCAATGATCGTCGCCACCGGGTGAATGCCGGCGATGACACCCTTCATGACGCCTGCATAGTGGTCGTCGAGACCAAAGTCTGTTGTGAGAGTAATAATTCCGGACGCCACGATATAATCAATATTCGCACTGGAACCGCATGAAACGCCAGTATTTCGATCACAATGCCACGACACCCTCCGCCCCCGAGGTCGTGCAGGCCCTGCTGCCGTATCTTGAGAACACGTACGGCAACGCGTCAAGCATTCACAGCTTCGGGCAGAATGCACGCTCGGGCGTCGAACAGGCCCGGCGGCAAGTGGCGGCGCTTCTGAACGCCAAACCGGCGGAAATCGTGTTCACCAGCGGCGGCACCGAGTCCGACAATCTAGCCGTGCTCGGCGTCGTGCGAGCTTCGGGTAAGCCGCGTAAGCACGTCATCACCACGACCATCGAACACCCCGCCGTGCTCGCCGCCTGCCGCCATCTCGAAGACGAGGGCGTCGCGGTCAGCTACCTCTCGGCCTGGTCGAAGGGCGTCGTCTCGGTGGATGCAGTGCGGGCCGCGATTCGTCCCGAGACAGTGCTGATCAGTGTGATGCATGCCAACAATGAGCTCGGGACCGTCCAGCCCATCCAGCAGATTGCGCGGTTGGCGCGTGAGGCCGGTATTCCGTGTCACACCGACGGCGTGCAGAGCGCCGGTAAGCTGGCCACCGACGTCCAGGAACTGGGCGTGGACCTGTTTGCGTTGAGCGGTCACAAGATCTATGCGCCCAAAGGGGTTGGCGCATTGTATGTCCGCAAGGGGACGGTTCTCGAGCCGGTTCTTTTCGGCGGAAGGCACGAGCGCGGGCGGCGACCGGGAACGGAGAATGTCCCGGGAATCGTGGGGCTTGGCGCGGCGGCGGACCTGGCCCGCGCGAACCTCGAACCCGAGCGCGTCCGCCTGGCGGGACTGCGTGATCGCCTCGAGCGCGGCATCATCGAGCGCATCGAGCACGTCACCGTAAACGGCGGCGGCATGGAGCGGACGCCGAATACAACCAACATCCGCTTTGATTACATCGAGGGCGAAGCCATGGTGATTGCTCTTGACCTCAAGGGAGTCGCGGTGTCAAGCGGCGCTGCGTGTTCGAGCGGCGCGGTCCAGCCGTCACATGTGCTGACGGCGATTGGCTTGTCGGCTGACCAAGCCAGGTCGAGCATTCGGTTCTCGTTGGGAAAACAGAATACCGAAGACGATGTGGATGCGCTGATCGAGGCGCTTTCAGCCGTCGTGGCGCACTTAAGAAAGTTGTCTCCGGCCTGCGTTGGCTGAGAGCTTGCCTATTCTTTGGCCGGCGCAACTTCTTCCGGCACAGGCGGGCCAAGCAGCACCGCCATCCAGCGCGTTTCTTCCCTGCTCTCGAGAGCGATCTTCAAGGTCATCGTCAGAGGCACGGAGAGCAGCATCCCCACTGTTCCCCACAGCCATCCCCAAAACACGAGTGACAGAAAGACGACCAACGCTGAGAGCCCCAGCCCTTGCCCCATGAAACGCGGTTCGACAATGTTGCCGATCACAACGTTGACGGCGATGAAGCCGGCCGCAACGGCAAGCCCGGTGCCGACACCAAACTGCAGAAACGCTAGCAGCACGGCCGGCACGGCGGCGATAATCGAGCCGATATTCGGGATGAAGTTGAGCAGAAAGGCCAGCAGGCCCCACAGCAATGGAAAGTCAACACCGAGCGCCCACAACCAGGCCGCGATCAACGCGCCGGTAATCAGGCTTACGAGCGTCTTGATGGCGAGATAGCTCTTGACGCTGTCAGTAAACTTCGTGACACTCGGAAATACGGCATCCGGGTCGCCCATGGCTACGCGCAGCTTGCCCGTGAAACTCGAAAGCTCGAGCAGGATGAACACGACGGTCAACAGGATCAGGAAGCCGTTCGTGAACACGCCGCCCAACCCCGTCAGCAAGTTCGACGCTAGCCCCATGGCGGCTCCCGGGTCCACGTAGTCAAGCAGGACACTGACCGAAACGTCAACGCCCATGCCCTCCAGCCAAGCTATTAGGGCCGATGTTTCCGCCTGTAGGCTCGCTTGGTACGTGGGTAGGTTCTGCGAAAAGCTATTCAGCGACGTCCCGACCAGAGCCGCGATTCCGGTTCCGACACCGACCATCGCCGCTACGGCGAGCAGCACCGCCAGGCCGCGCGGCACTTTCTTGGACGTCAACCACAGCACCGCCGGCGAACTCACGACAGCCAGGAACACGGCGATCAGAAACGGCAGCAGGATCTCCTGCGCTTCCCGCATGCCCGCCAGAATCACCACCACGGCAGCCGCAGTCAGTAGAGCGCCCAGCCGGGGCGAAGGCTTGGGTGATGGGGCCGCTGCGGTCGTCGACTTCCCGGCTTGATCTTCCATAGGGTCTGCTCACGCCCCGCCGCCCTAACTCACTTCAGGCCGCGGCGGCGCCAAGTGCGCGCAGCGAACGAAAGTGTAACATACAGTCTCTCACCATCCTGACTTAGCGCCGAAACCGCCGCTGCGAAAGCGACGCCGAAACCGCCACCAGACAGACAGGGGCTGCCGCCATGCTGAAATCCAACCGTACCCGCACTCTTCTCTGGACCGGGGGCGGGCTCTTGCTCGCCGCACTGCTGTTCTTTATTCCCGAGGACGTCTACGCCCGCCTCGATCAGACGATCTCGTCGCTGACAGGCCCTTACTGGAACTTCCCGCTGCTCACACTGGGCCAATTCGAAGTGACGCCGTCGTTCATGGTCAAGTCGATTCTCTACATCATGCTGATGGCTTTCGGAGCCGGCCTGGTCTCACGGTTCCTGCTGAAGCGCGTCTTGGTCCACTTCCCGTTCGATGAAGGCAAGAAGTTCGCGATATCGAGAGTAGCCGGCTATATCTTCTTCGCCGGGGCGATTGTGGTGGGTCTGCAAGGGCTGGGCGCCAACCTGAACAGTCTCGCGGTCTTGGGCGGCGCTATCGGTATCGGCGTGGGCCTTGGTCTGCAAACGATCGCGGAGAACTTTGTTTCCGGCGTGATCCTGCTGATGGAGCGGCCCATCAAGGTCGGTGACCGCGTCGAGGTGGACGGCCTCAACGGCGACGTCATCAATATCGCCGGCCGCAGCACCTGGGTCCGAACCAACGACAACGTCTTAATCATCATCCCCAATTCCGAGTTCATCAACCGCCGCGTGATCAACTGGACGGCGAATGACCGCCGCGTCCGCTTCCCGCTCAAGGTGGGAGTGTCTTACGGCAGCGATCCCGAAAAAGTGCGCCGCCTGCTGCTTGAAGTTGCCAGCCGGAACTCCGACGTTCTCACCCATCCCGCGGCCGACGTGCTCTTCAAGGGATTCGGAGACAGCTCGCTCGACTTCGAGTTAAGGGTCTGGACGGAGTCGCGCGTACAGACGCCGCATATTCTCAAGAGTGATCTCTACTTTGAGATTTTCAAAGTTTTCGGTGAGCACGGAGTCGAGATTCCGTTCCCGCAACGCGACTTGCACGTGCGTTCGGTCGCCGCGGGCTTGGGTGCGATTTTCAAGCCCGCGGGCTAGAGTGGCCGGCGGGCAGGTGGTGACTACAGCAGACGGAAGTTGACTTCGATCGTGGCGGTGACCTTAACGGGCTGGTTTTCCTTGCGGCCGGGAACGAAGCGCCACTCGCGGACGGCTTCAATCGCTTTCTCATCAAGACCCAGACCCAGGCTGCGGACGACGCGAACATTGTGCGCCCGGCCGTCTTCCCAGACCTGAACGGCCAGCACGACCGTTCCCTGGTATTTTGCCTTACGGGCTTCTTCGGAGTATTCCGGCTCGACCTTCTTGATCAGCCGCGGCGCGCTCACACCGTTGCCGACCCGGAAGACGCCACCGCCGGCGCCGCCGCCCGAACCAGGGCCGAAACCGCCGCCCGTGCCCGAGCCGACGCCCGTGCCTTTACCAGTGCCGATGCCGCCGCCCGTACCCGGACCCGCCGATGGGGGACCGATCTTGCCGAAAGGATCGCCGAAAACATTCATGTCAACGTTGGCGACTTGCAGTTCTGGCGGTCCCAGAAGCGTCGGCTCAACGGCCAACTTCGGATCATCGTTCTTGATCACCACCGTCGGCGGCGTCAACTGCGTCATCGTGAAGCGCGGCAGCCTGCCCTTGCTCGCCGGCAGTGGAGAGTTCTGTCCGCCACCGCCACCGCCTCCCGTATCGCCCGACTTGGGCGAGAGCATTTTGATGTCGGCAAGGAACGGCGTAATATCGACCGGGATCACCAAGGTCACCGATCCCGTCGAGGCCTCTTGGAACTCCGAGGGAGCAAACACCGTGAACATCAGCGTGACGACGACCACGTGGAAGGCGAACGATGAGCCTATTCCCTCCTTCTTGTGGTCATAGGCACCCCAGATGCTCTTCACGCGCACCGGCCGCGCGGTGAGATTCAGTGGCGGAAGCTTCTTATCTTCCTGGATACTGCGCAGGCTGGCGCGTAGCGAGGTGAACCACGGTTCGTGTGCCGACTCGATGACCAGCGGCCCCATACCTCTTTCGCCTGGCTCTGGATCGCGATACTTCGGCAGCGGCGGAAGCGGCTCCTTCTTCTCCATCAACTCGCCGACCTGCTGCCTCAGCGAGCCATACCACGGCACGTGGATCGATTCGAGGACGCGCGGTCCCAGATCGACGTTCCTCGATCCCAGCTCGGACCCTGTTGTTGGTTGGTCGTTCATAGCGCTACGTTTCGCGGGCTTGTCGAATCCTCTTTAGGAAAGACGCCCCATCGTCACTTGCCGTTACGCGGATTTAGGGCTCTCATCGGCGGCTACAAGGATCCCATCTTTTATGGTACCCAGCACAGCAGGGTAGCCGCAAGTGGAAAGTGTTCAACCGTCACAGTGATCTACGCCTGAAGCCGCCAACGGGTTCCATGAGTTGGGCGGCAACTTTTCTGCCCGCCGGTTGTCCGCACGGCGTTGCTAGACTGAGAAAACTTCGGCGTTTGGCCTCCCTGTCAATAGTTTTCGGTGCGCGGGGCTCGCTGGTTATGGTGGCGGCACAATCATACCGGGCAAACTGGGCATACCCGGCACACCGCGCACGTCAGGCCCACCGGGGAAAATCGTCATGACCCGCTCACGTCTGCTCTATGCCTTGCTGGCCGCCGCGATGATCGCGTTGGACCGCGTGACGAAGCTCGCCGTCTCCGAGCAGATGCCGCTCTACGACAGCACGGTCATCATCGGCGGCTTTTTTAATCTCGTTCACACCCGCAATACCGGCATTGCTTTCAGCATGCTCGCCGACGCGCAACCCTTCGTGAAGGACTACATCATCCCGGCCTTCTCCACCGTTGCGCTGGCCTTCATCGTCTATCTGTTTTGGCGGGCGGGGCAGACCGGCGCACGTGCACTCACCGGCTTGTCGCTGATCCTCGCCGGCGCGGCGGGCAATCTCTACGACCGTTTTGCGTACGGCTACGTCGTCGACTTTCTCGACTTCTACGTCGGCTCGTACCACTGGCCGGCGTTCAACGTCGCGGATAGCTGCATCACCATCGGGGCGGGCTTGCTGCTGCTGGACTCCTTCCTGACCCAACAGCATGCTGAGCGGGAGCCCGAGTCAGCCTGAGCAAAAAACTATGTGTCCTCGACTGTTTACGCTAGGGCCATTCTCGCTGCCGCTGCTGGGCCAGCTGGGCCCGTTTTCGATGCCCACCTACGGCCTGCTTGTGGCCGCCGGGTTTGTCGTTGGGCTCTATCTACTCGGCAAGCTCGCCCAACGACACGGCTTCGACTCCGAAAAGATCACGAACCTAGGCGTCTACGTCGCACTGGCGGCGATTGTCGGCGCGAAGCTCTTCATGATCCTGCTCGACCTCGACTTCTACTTGCGCAATCCGGCCCGCCTGTTCTCGCTCAGTTCATTGCAGGCAGGAGGCGTCTTCTTCGGGGGATTGCTGGCGGCCATTGCCGTCGCCTTCTGGTATGCCCGCCGTGAGGGGCTGCCGGCACTCGTCACCGCCGACTTGTTCGCTCCGGCCGTCGCCATCGGCCACTCAATCGGACGCCTCGGCTGCTTTGCCGCCGGCTGCTGCTGGGGCAAACCGACCGACGTGCCCTGGGGCATCGCCTTCACCGATCCGGCCGCCCACGAGTTCGTCGGCGTGCCGCTCAATATCCATCTTCACCCGACGCAGCTCTACGAGGCGGCCGGCACGTTCGTTGTCGGTATGATTCTGTGGCGGCTCATCGACCGGCCTCACCGCCCCGGCGCCATCCTGGGGTGGTACCTCGTGCTGTACTCCAGCTTCCGCCTGTTCGTTGAATTCTTCCGCGACGCCGCATCCCGCGTCTTCCCCTTCGGCTGGCCGCTCAGCTCAACGCAGTGGGTCGCGATCGCGCTGGTCGTGGCCGGCGCCTGGCTGCTGATGGGCCGTTCCAAGGCTCTCTCTGGTACGGAGAAATCCGCGGAGACTAACCCGCGGGCGTAGACAGGCGCCCCGGACGAGTTATTTCACGGCTCTATACCCGGCCCGCCAGTGCCTGAAGTCAACGCTTCGCCGGCACTGTCGCCAGCGCTGGCGCATGACTCGTGGACAATTGAATAGATGTCACGGAAGCAACCTGGGTCCATGGCGTCGGCAGGAGCTCCAGAAGGCTCGAACGATAACTTCGTCCCGGTTGAACGTGTAGTAGATGTGGCAGGAAACTTTCCGAACGTAGAGGCGGCGAAGAGGGCCTCGTGAAGCGCGGCACGGCTTCTCCGTCCCCTTTTCGCCCGCCCCCATTTCGCCATGCCCCTTCCGGCTTACCGGTCTGGGCGTATACTCTTTGTAGATAGGAACCATGCGAGTCAAAATTCAGAAGTGGGGCAATAGCCTGGCAGTGCGCATACCGAAGACGATCGCCTTGGAGTCGAAGATCTCTCAGGGCTCCGAGGTGGATCTGACCTTGGAGAAGGGACGGGTCGTGCTGAATCCCGTCAAACCTCCGCGGTACAGCCTTGAGAAACTCCTGGCCGGCGTAAGCACGGATAACCTGCACGAGGAAGTCGATACGGGCGAAGCGGTCGGCCGGGAGAGCTGGTGAGCCGGCGCATCCCGGATCGCGGCGACGTTTTCTGGCTGGAGTTCCAGCCGCAAAGCGGCCATGAACAACAGGGCCGGCGGCCGGCGCTCATTCTCTCTCCGGCGAGCTACAACGGCAAAGTGGGCTTGGCCGTGCTGTGTCCTGTGACGACACAGGTCAAGGGTTATCCGTTTGAGGTGCTGCTGCCCGCGGGCCTGCCCGCGCGGGGCGCTATCTTGTCCGATCTAGTGAAAAGCCTGGACTGGAGATCACGAAAGGCGCGCTTTCTCTGCCGACTGCCGGATGCGGTCATCGAAGAGGTCTTGGCCAAACTGAATACCCTGTTGGCAAATAAGTGATCGGTACGGACGTTGGTCGTCCAGGCGCTTGTTGCCTAGGAGGGCCAATGAAGGCCATCCGATCTTCGCTCGCCTAACTGCTCTTGTTCCCAATGAGCGTCGGTCGCGAAAACCGGTGGTTGTGCCGTTTTCTTCAACAACCGCCGGCACGTCTCACTACTTGATCTCGACCGCGACATCGCCCTATAGCCGCAGCCTTTTCGACCCAGCGCCCCCCGAGCCCAGAACGCCAGTGACGGGTTTGGCCGCCAAAACCTCAACAAAGCAACCAAACCACCCGCATCGCCAGCCCCCCGAAATCAAACTCACCGCATACCCAACACAACCATCGGTAACCAGCCTGCCCCTCTAATCCAGCTTCTTCCGCGTCTTCGCCACCCGCCCGCGGCGCTTCGGCTTTGCCTTCGTTTTCTTGCCCGCCTGTGACGCTTTATCACCACCCTGCAACTCCGCGACAATCTCTTCGACAACGCCCTTGACCTCGGGCGACAGCTTTTCGATAAGGGCCTTATCGCCGCTCTCGATGTAGTCGAGTGCTCGAACGAGAGGGAATAGCGACTCCTCGATCCCGGCGTTCCGAATCAACTCTCGCACGCGCGCCGAGTAGCCTAGCTTCGCAAAACGAACCATTGCTGTCAGGAAAGAACTCTCGACCCCTTCCAGTGCAAGCGGGTTTCGGTCGACACTCAGGGACTGCTCGTACGCGGCCAGCTCCTCTTCGTTGCGCTGCAACTCCGCCAAGGTGAGTCCCTTGCAGAACAGCGCCATCGCCGCCTGCTCCCGCAGCGCCGCCTCTTCGGCGTCCACAAACCGCGCGACGACCTCGTCGTACACCGCGATCGCCTCTTCGTGCCGCCCCAACTGCCCCAGCGCGACTCCCTTGTTGAACAGCGCCTTGGCCGCCGGCTCCCGCAGCGCCACCTCTTCGGCGTCCACGAACCGCTCGACGACCTCGTCGTACACCGCGATCTCCTCTTCGTGCCGCCCAAACTCTCCCAGCCTGAAACCCTTCTTGAACAGCGCCCGCGCCGCCTGCTCCCGCAGCGCCGGCTCTTCCGCTTTCCCGAAACGCTCGACAACCTCGTCGTACACCGCGATCGCCTCTTCGTTCCGCCCCAACTCCTCCAGCGCCAACCCTTTCCGAAACAGCGCAGTGGCGTTGTTCGGGTCCAGCTTCAAGGTCTCATCAGCCGCGTCGACAGCAGCGGCGAGTGCATCGGGATCACCCAGGTCAAGGTAATCGCGAATCAACGATGGCAGAGCCTGCATCCGCTGCTCACGCGGCATAGCCTCCACAAGGTAGTGCTTCATCGCGAGCACTTCCAGCGCTTGAGTCCTTCCCCCTACCGCAAGCATCTCCCGGAACCTCTCACCCAGTCGATCCGCCTCAGTCTCAAACTCATCCGTGCTATACCAACCCCGCAGAAAATCAACCAGCCAAATCATCCTGCCGCGCCCGAACCGCATCTGGTACCAAATCGCATACAGCCGCTCGGAAAGCCCGTAGTAGGCATTGCGGCCGCTCACATTCGCGACGCTGACGAACCCTCCCTCCAGCAGCCGCTTCAGTTGCGCGCTCACCTGGTTCGCGGGCAGCCGGGTCGCCACGGCGATCTGCCCCGGCGTCTGCGCCTCATGCGTTACGCTGCTGTGCCGCGCCAACTGATCCAGAATCTTACGCTGCTGAGGCGGCAGGCTCGATGTCTTCGCCTGGTAGTACGGCGTGATCTCGTCCAGCAATTTCTCCAGTGCTTCCCGAACCGCACTCACCTGCGATACGGTCAGCACCCGGTACAGCATCAGCGCCAGCCGCGGGCTCCCGCCCGTGAAATACTCCAGCACCTTCAGCCTGACGGTGTTTTGCTCCAGCGTCTTAGCAAAGCCTTCGTTGCCATCGAGTTTCGCCCGCAGGCAGAGCAGTTCCCGCATCTGGTCGTGGTTCAGATAGTCGAGGTCATACCACTTGAAGAAGTTGTAAAGCGGCTGATCGTAGCCATTGGCCTCGTGGAAGATCGCCGTTACACTCGCAATCAGCATCACGAATCCTTCGTTCATCAGCACGGTGCGCAGCCGTGCCTGTTCCCGTTCATCTCCCAACTGGTCGAGCAGTTGTCCGAAGTTCTCAACCATCATCACGACCCGCTTGCCATGCTCCGCGCACCAATCCTTAAGCAAGGCCAGGGCCGCGTCATGCAGTTCCTCTGAGCTCGTTTGTCCGTCGCCCAGCTTCTCGACTTTCGCTAGCAGCGAAGAATCATTCGTTTCGTCAGCCAACTGCCGCAGCGCCTCAATCCAGAGGTCGGCCAGATCATAAACACCGTACTGTTCCTCGGTCAGCTTCAGCGGATACCACTGTCCTGCCAACTCGCTATCCAGAATCCGCAGCCGCAACATCAGCAACAAACTGGTCTTGCCCAGCCCGCGCGGCGCTTTGATCACAACGTGCTGCACGCCGGCCCCTTCCGGCTGGTTGCGAATCACCGCCAGCAGTTCTTCGATCAACGCCTCGCGGCCCACGAACGTGCTCCGCAGATCCGCGTCATCCATTCGTTCCGGGTTATATAGCAATTCCATGTGTCAGACCTCTAACCGCGAATCTCCACAAATATCCACCCAACAAACTCAGAGCCGCAGGCGTGAGCCTGCGTTGACAAACCGCCATCAAGCACGGAGACGGTACCAAGCACCGTGATCGAAATTCCGTTGGTTCCAATAAACAAACGCCCCGTGTCCCCACTAGTCCGCAGCCTCAAAACCATAATGCCGCAGCCACCAATCCCGCAAAATCTTACACGCGAATGAGTAAGACTCCGCCGCCGAATCGAACGAGATATAGAAATCGTTCTCCAGATTCGCCATCAAATGCGAGAATCCATCCGCTGACGCCTTCTCCCGCAGTCCGTCGCGGTAGATCTGATAACAAAAGCTCCGTTGCAGCGAGTCGCTCATCGCGAGCTGCCGTAAAGTGCGCTTGACGACGCGCGCCTCATCGGGCTCGTAGTAAGACCGCAACCGCCCGTAATAGTGATCGAAGTAAGTCTTGCAGTCGATTCCCAAAACCTTGTCGCGATAGATCTGCTCGACTCTCTTCGGAGTGATCTTCTTGTGGTCAATTTTGTTGGCTTTGACGACTTCCGAAAACAGGACCTGAATGAAGTATGGGACGTGGGTGCCGATCAGATCCAGCATCCGCCGGCGGCTAGCCGCGGAAATCTCGGTTTTGTTCGACTTCGCGAGCCTGTCAATCAAGTCAGCGGCCACCTTGCGCGGGAACGGATCGAGCCGAAGCTGTTCGATGTCGTTGATCGACGCCACCTCGCCGAGTTGATTCAGTACATGGCCGATGCCGATCGATCCCGCGATTGCGAAACGCACGTTCTCGCACTTCGGCGAAACGCGCAACGCTCGAAACCAGCGCAGCATCGCGATCGCTTCCGCGCGACCGTCATCGGTGCGCGCCATCGCGTCAATCATCATCGGCAGTTCGTCGAGAATGAAGAGCAGCCGTTTTCCCGAGCCCTGTATCCGCTCGAACAGTTCCTCGCCGCTTTCACGCCAGTGCGGCCGGACCTGCTCTTTCAGCTTCACCTTGAACTTGTGGATTTCGACTTCCTCAACCGTCTTGCGAAAAGCAGCCCAGCCGGCCTTGGGGAGATAGCTCAAGCCGCTGAGCGCTTTCGAGAACAAATCGTCCTTCGCGAGCTGGGCGGTCAGCTCCGTAATCAACTCCGAAGGGTGCCGCAAATGTTCCAGGTCGGCATGCACCACTTTGAAGCCGCCCCTCGGCTCGTCAATCAGCCGGTACATCACGCTCGTCTTGCCAAACCGGCGCGGTGCGGCTAGCAGGATATGTGTGCTGTCGAGCTTCTCCCAGACCAAGTCGATGAATGCCTCCCGCCCGAATAGGTCACTACCCCGAACCGGCGGTCCAACACGATTCTGTACCATCAGAGCCTCCCCGATTGATATCTACAACAAGACTGTTGTACAACAGAACCGTTGTGCATGTCAAGCTCTTTTTTCCATATCAGGCCGCAACCCAGTCACGAGCCTAAACAATATTTATCCCCCATCATTCCAACCACTTAGCTCCAGCCACCCCCGCTAGCCCGCCCCCTCAGGTGCATACTATTCCCGGAAGGCCCAATCACTCCTTCCCA
>JAQBUE010000205.1 GCA_027624045.1 Acidobacteriota bacterium | reverse complement strand
CATTGCCATAGAACAAGTTTATCGACTCTTGTTTCAATGTGGGACTTCCACCACAGGCTGCTAACTGCCAACTAGGGTCCAGAGGCTCCCAGTATGGGTCGACCGACCAGTTTGGGTCGAGCAGGTTAGTTGGCAAGCCCGGCAATTCGGGGATCGTCGCGAGAGCAACATATAGGATCAGCAGAGCAAGAACGGCTCTCTTCACCCAAGCTAAGGACCATTGAGACTGGCGAATATGTGCAAAAGATATCACAGTATCGAAACGAGTGACGCACTATGCCGAAGAGCGAATAGATCATTCATTGCAACGGCGGAATAAGTGGCTGCCAAGGCAAGGAGTCCGGCTCGATCTTGGATCGTGTCATTGCGCGTTCGACGCAGCATAGGCAGCAGCGTGATCGCTGTCGGTCACAAGTAAAACGAGTACGGAGAGGCCCTGACTGCCTCGAACAAAAAGCCTAGACCGAGCCTTCGGTCGTCTCTCCGGAATCGTCGGGTGTGACGCGGGCTCGCACTTTGGAGATAACTTCCCTGCCGCGTTCCCGTCCGCGATCGAGAGCGCCGCCGGCTTCATCGGCGAGTTCTTTGCCTTTTTCGTAAAGATCGCGGCCGCGATCGAGGGCTTCACGTCCGCCACGGGCGAAGGCTTCGCGTCCATCGAGGGCCCGGCGTTTGACCAACTCCCGGGTCTCTTTGCCCGGTTGGGGAGCCAGCAACAACGCCACGGACGCGCCGAGCGCTGCTCCCGTCAAGAACCAGATGAGGTTCGTTCCACTATTTTCTTCTGACATGACTTGTGTTCCTCCGATTCCATAGTATAGGCGAATCGGGCGCGAATTCGGGTTGCGGCGGGTCGCGGATTGGCGCTTGCCAGACGAGCGCCCTTAGGTCCAAGGTAGACACGCTGGTCGCAACTTGCTAAGATTCCCCGCCATGGAGATACATCCGCTGGTTGTCTTAGTGATCGCGATCGCGGTCGTTTTCGTTCTCATCATTCGCCTCAAGATCAACGCCTTCATGGCCTTGATCACCGCGGCCACAACGGTGGGACTGTTGTCGTCGACCGTGAGTTTGGGTGAGGTCATGCCCGAAGTCGCCGGCGCCTTCGGGCGCGTCTGCGGCGGGATCGGAATCGTCATCGCTCTGGCGGCGCTGATCGGGCAGTGCCTGATGGAGAGTGGTGCCGCCGACAAGATCGTGCGCGTCTTCGTGAGGGCGCTGGGTGAAAAGCACGCTTCGGTTTCGCTTCTCTGCAGCGGTTATATCCTCTCGGTGCCGGTGTTCTTCGACACGGTTTTCTACTTGCTTGTGCCGTTGGCGCGCGCGATGCGGGTGCGAATGGGGCGCAATTATGTACTGTTTGTGATGGCGATCTGCGCCGGGGGCGCCGTCACGCACACCATGGTTCCGCCGACGCCGGGGCCCCTCGCGATGGCCGCGACTCTTGATTTCGACTTAGGAGTGATGATTCTTGTCGGCGCGATGATCGGTCTCCCGATGGCGATCGTCGGCTGGCTGTTCGCGATGAACCGTGACAAAGTGCTCGATATCCCGCTGCGGGAAACTCCCGGCTTGACCCTCACTGAACTCGAAGACCTCGCGAAGGCCGATGAAAGCCGGCTGCCGAGCTTGTTCATGTCGCTGCTGCCGATTGTGCTACCGGTGATCTTCATCACTTCGAACACGGCGGTCAACGCCATCGATAAAACCAGTCCGTTGGCTGGGATCACCGGGTTTCTCGGAAACCCGAATTTTGCGCTATTGCTATCGGCGGCGATCTCGCTTTATCTGCTGGCGAGCCAGAAGGGCTATAGCCTTACTGATCTCGCCAAGCCGGTCGAAACCGCTTTCGCGAGCGGCGGTCTGATTATTCTCATCACGGCTGCCGGCGGCTCGTTCGGTGGCATGCTGGTAAAAGCGGAAGTCGGGAAGACGCTCGGCGACCTTGCCCAGGACTTCGGCATCCCGTTCCTGCTGCTCAGCTTCCTGTTGGCCACGCTGATTAAGGTCGCTCAAGGGTCGGGAACCGTAACCATGATTACGGTTTCTTCGATCATGGCACCGCTGATCATCGCCGCGCCGCAGGCGTTCCATCCGGTGTACATTGCCTGTGCGATCGGCTCGGGCTCGCTGGTGGGCTCGTGGATGAACGACAGCGGCTTTTGGGTCTACAAGCAGATGTCCGGCTTCACCGAGATGGAAGCGCTGCAGACCTGGACGCCGATGCTCGCCATCATGGGCGTCACTGGGCTTATCATTACGCAGCTACTGGCAATGATTATTCCCCTCCAATAGACGGCCCGCTGGCGACAAGCCGTTCTAGCGTCAGCAGGTTCATCGTCAGAGCTCGCAAACGGTGGTAGTTATCCTGCCGGACTGAACGGGGCGGGCGCGTGATTCGCCGATCTGAGAAGAGAACATAGGTAGGCGGACCCTCTGATTGCTGCATCGAGAACTTCTCGTCCATCACCTTCTGGGCTTCGACAAGAAAACGTTCTGCCCAGGGGGCATTCCGCTGCTCGAGAATCAGCAAACAAGCAATGAGCACTTCGTCGACAGCCCACAGGCTCTTCGTGTAGTTGTACTCGCCGACGGATCGGAACTGGAGGTTCGTCCCCGGTACGCTTTCCAGCGGCCACTCGTAGCCGCCCTGATCGACGTTGATCCACATGGCGAGGCCGCCGTAGAGCCAGTCCCAGCCGACATTCAAGTGGTGTTGAATGCGCCCGGCGCAAATCCCCTGCAAGCCGGCGTCACCCCTGCGGCGAGCTTCCTGCATCACCATCCAAAGCGTCTCGATGCTGTGGCCGAGATTGCACTTCGTCGCTTCCTCGGCTGAGCGCGTGAAATCGCGGTTCAAGTTCTCGTTGTTCAAGCCGTAGTCGGGATTGAAGTGCTTCTGAATGACGGCATTGATGGATTGGTCGGCGATGGCGGCGACCTCGGCATCGGTTTCGCGATCGAGGATCTGGCGTGCGATGTTTATGTTCACCATCCAGAATCCTTGCGTCAGGGGGCCGACCGCGTCTTGGGCCATCTCCCGCCGAAACAAATCCTTAAACATCGCGAGTGCCGTGTCGCGGGCTTGCTCGTCGTCGGCGGCTTGACTGTATTCGTACAGCCCCTCGATCGCGAAGTAGCGTCCATAGAGATCGGTTTCGGGGGCGAGCGTCCTGCCCTCGCGTGACAGATTCGAGGCCCAGCGGCCATCCGGCTGTGGCGCGTGAGCCAGTAGAAAGTCTTTCGTTTTGCGGGCCACTTCGAGATAGGCCGGATCGCGCTTCAGGTGGTTATAGAGGAAGCTATAGACCCACAAGCCGCGACCCTGAAACCAGACGAATTTTTCGTCATTGACGCGACTTCCATCGTAGTCGAGCGCGCAGCAAAAACCGCCCAGTTCGTGATCGATCCCGAAGCGATCCCAAAAAGGAAGTTGCTCGTCAAATAGTTCCCTGCGATAGCGCTCGCGAAGCTGCTCAAGCGTAGTAGTTAGGGCTTCGTTATGCGGCATGCAAGAAGGATACAGCGTGAATGGCAGGCCGTGAAGTCACGCCGCCGAATCTAGGTCAAGAGTCAAGCTTCGGAACGAAACCCCGAGGTCAGGCCGTAGCTCCGCCGCAGCTAGAACCCAATCCCGCCGTGCAGCCGTAGCAGTGCTGTCCGGTTACGATGCGCCGCTCGTCGAGACGGCCGAGCACAAAGTCACGAATATGCAGCGGCGATCCGAACGACACGGGCAAGTCGAGCATCTGATTGAAATCGCAATCGTAGAGCGCGCCGTCCCAGCCGATTGACAACGTGTTGCGGCACATCACGCCCGCCGCCGCGACCGGGTTATAGGCCTGGATCAGCTTCCGCATGTACCCGTCGTAGTTATTCGTACGCAGCAGAAACTCCAGAAAGCGGCTGATCGGCATGTTCGTGATCGCGTAGAGCGAGTTAAACACGACTTCATGCCGAGCCAACAGCTCGCGCTTAAAATCCGCTTCCATGGCGGCCTGCGGTGGCGGAAGAAACGCTCCCACAGGGTTGTAGACGAGGTTCAACTTGAGTCCCGAGCCTTCCCGGCCATAGCCCAGACTGTTCAACAAACGCATCGCTTCAATCGATTTGTCGAAAACGCCCTCACCGCGTTGCGCATCGGTGTTGGCGGCCATGAAGTAAGGCAGGCTTGCGACAACCTCCACACGGTGCCGCGCCAGGAACTCCCCCAGGTCTTTCTGCGAATTGAGCAACAGAACGCTCAGATTGCAGCGGTCAAGCACATGGCGTCCCAGCCGCCGGGACTCCGTGACAAGGAAGCGAAACTGTGGATTCAGCTCCGGCGCGCCACCTGTAATGTCCAGCGTCGGGATCTTGGTGCTAGCGAGCGCCCGAATACACCACTCCGCCGTTTGCCGCGTCATGACCTCGGTGCGATCCGGCCCGGCGTCGACGTGGCAATGATTGCAGGTCTGATTGCAGAGTTTGCCCACATTCACCTGCAGAATTTCAATACCTGTCGACGTCAGCGGATCAAGCCCCGAACCCGCCAGCGCCTCGTCAAACGGCCGCTGCGACAAGGCCGGGTTGTTGAGCACACGCAGCTGTTCGCCGGCCGAGGCCAGTATGTGTTCGCGTCCGAGAAGGCTCTGCGTCAAGGCAACCTCACATGCTTAACTTTTCAGCCACGTTGCGCATTTGCAGGCCGTGGACCAGGCTCGCGCCGCCGCGAATCGCCGACGCCACATGAACCGCCTCGGTCATTTGATCGAGGTTCGAACCTTTTTGAAGGCAGTCCTGTGTGTAGGCATCGATGCAGTAGGGGCACTGTACGGCGTGCGAAACGGCCAGCGCGATCAAGCTCTTCTCTCGCTCGCTCAATGCCCCTTCCTTGAAGACGGCGCCATACCAGGCCTGAAACTTCTCCCAAAGTTCGGGAGCATTCTTGCCCATGTCTCCGAACCGGGCAAGATCGTCCTCATGATAGTAACTCGACATGATTTCTCCTTGGCGGCGATGAGCGGCAAACCTGCCGCGGAGCGCCGGGTCACATTGTAGGGCGGAGAACAATAGAGCGCTTCCAATACATGCACTTCGTTGTGAGAGCGCGATCCGTTACGGAGATCACTCCGCCGCGCCCATGCGCGTCACAGTAAACTCATCGGGTCCACATCCGTTACGAGCGCCGTGGCGGGCCAGCGGTTCTCCTGCGCGAACGCTTTTGCGCGGCGCAGTACTCCCGCCAGCGACTTGCGGCTCTGCGCCTTCAGCAAGAACAGGTAACGAAACTCAGCCTTCAGCTTTGCAAGTGGCGCCGCGGCCGGCCCTTGGACACGCACTCCGGGAGCATCCTTGATGTGCTGCCCCAGTCGCCCGCTCAAAGTCAGCGCCTCTTCGAGCTTGCGGCTTCGTACGGTCAGCGTCGCCGCCGCGACGAACGGCGGGTACCGCAGCATGCGCCGAAAGTGGAGTTCCTTTGCATAGAAACCGTCGTAGTCTTGCGCGGCGGCGTAGCGGATCGCGTAGTGTTCAGGGTTCCAGGTTTGCAGAACGACTTCGCCGGGAGTCTTGCCACGCCCGGCGCGTCCCGCCACCTGCGTCAGGATCTGGAACGTACGCTCCGCCGCCCGAAAGTCCGGCATGCCCAGTCCGATGTCCGCCGACACAACGCCAGCCAGCGTTACGTTTGGCATGTCATGTCCCTTCGCGACCATCTGCGTTCCGGTGAGGATGTCGTAAGCGCCCTCGCGAAACCCGTTCAGAATCGCCTCGTACTGCCCGCGGCCCCGGACGCTATCGCGGTCGAGGCGCGCGATGCGAGCCTTTGGGTAGCGCTCGCGGAGATGATCCTCTACCTTCTCTGATCCGCTCCCAACGAAGTAGAGGTACTCGCCCTTGCAGGTCGGGCACGCCGTTGGGATGGGCTGGGAATAGTCGCAATAGTGGCACAGTAACTTTTTATTGCGGCGGTGATGGGTTAGGGTCACCGAGCAATTGACGCACTCGATCCGCTCGCCGCAGCTACGGCACGTTACAAATGAAGAGAACCCGCGCCGATTCAGCAGCAGAATAACCTGCTCCCCCTTCTCGAGGCGCTCCTGGATCGCTTCGTCGAGAGGGCGCGAGAAAAGATCCTGACGGCCCGTTTCGGCGAACTCCTGGCGCATGTCGACAATGCGGACCGAAGGTAGCGGGCGCTTCTCGACTCGCTCCGGCAGCCGTAGCAGATCGTACTTACCACGCTCGACGTTGTAGCGCGATTCGAGACTCGGCGTGGCCGAGCCAAGGACGACCGCGGCGCCGGCGGCGCGGGCTCGCACGATCGCGACGTCGCGGCCATGGTAGCGGGGTGCTTCGTCTTGTTTGTAGCCGTTGTCATGCTCTTCGTCGACGATCACGAGTCCCAGGTTCTCGACCGGCGCGAAGATGCTCGAACGTGTCCCCAGCACAACCCGAGACGTGCCGTCGCGAACCCGCCGCCACTGGCCCGAGCGCTCGACGCCCGTGAAGGCGCTGTGCAGGATCGCAACTTGCTCGCCGAAACGGGCGTAAAACTCGGCTGCCGCGGCCGGCGTCAGGGAGATCTCAGGAACCAGAAATAGGCAACTCTTCCCGGCGGCCAAGACGTGCTCGATGGCGCGCAGGTAGACTTCGGTCTTGCCGGAGCCGGTGATGCCATGCAGCAGCAGCGTGCGAAATTTGCGCGTCTCCACCGCCGCCTTGATTGCTTTCACGGCCTCGGCCTGCGCATCCGTAAGTCGACGCCCCGCTACTGTCTGCCCGGACTGCACGATGACACTGCTCGCCGAAGTCTTGTCGCGCGCCGTATCGCGCTCGGCGATCACGTCCTCCACGGTCAACCAGCCGCGCTTACGCAGGCTTATTAGCACGCCTGCCGCTCCCGGTAGTTTGTGCTTCAAGTACGCCTCGTTCAACGGGCGCTTCGCGAGCGCTCGTAGCACCTGAACGGTAGGGTCGGTGGGCTTTTCCGAAGCCGCGAACCGCGCGGCGGCCTGTAAACCCTCGGTCGTGAGTCCCACCAATTTGCTCTTGCGCGACTCGCCCGCCAGCGGCAGCATCGTTCGCAGGACTTCGCCGATTGGCGCGCAATAATAGTCCGCCAGCCAGCGTCCCAGATCGAGCAGCTCCGGGCTCAGGGCCGGCTGGTCTTCGATCAGGCGGATGATTTCGCGGGCGTTTTGTCCGGGATCCGCGGGGCTTTCGCCGAGAACCACCCCGGTGAGCTTGCGCGGCCCGAGCGGCACGACTACGCGGCAACCCGCTGACACGCGCCCCTCAAGACCCGCCGGAACACGATAGGCGAAGGATTGATCCAAAGGAACGGGCAGCGCGACCTGCACGAATCGGGACGTCGTCATCGGACCCCAGATTCTAGCGCGGCGAAAAACAGATGCATACTAAACAGTATGCGGCGCTGCCTCCCTACCCTCCTACTCAGCTTCCTTGGCCTGCTCGTCTGTATGCCGAACGGGCGCGATCGCGTGTCGCTTTATCCCGCCATCCCGCGCACTACCCAATAGGGGCGGATATCCGTCTCAACCTGACGTAAGGGAGGCAGCACCTGATGATGACAACAGCGGAGCAGATCGCGATCGATAGAGCAGCTCAAGACCGGGACGCCCTGATGGAGAGGCTGCTGCAAAGCGCCGTCAGCACTTTTAGTCTTTTCGCCGTCCACATCGGCAGCCAGCTCGGGTTCTACCGGGCACTCGCCGCCGAGCCACTCACCGCGACTACCCTTGTCGCGCGCACCAACACTCACGAGCGGTACGTGCGCGAATGGCTCGAACAACAAACGGTTGCCGGCATTCTGAAGGTTGAAGATCTTGACAGCCCAGCCGATGAGCGCCGTTTCACCCTACCGGAGGGCCACCGCGAAGTGCTCGCCGACCGTGAGAGCCTCAACTATCTGGCTCCGCTGGCCCAGATCACGGTCGGCGCCCTCTCTCCGCTCGACAAGCTAATCGCCGCGTTCCGCAACGGCGGCGGAGTCGCCTATGAAGACTACGGCGCCGACCTCGTAGAAGGCCAAGCAGGCATGAATCGCGCCGCCTTCCTCTATCAGCTCGGCCAGGAATGGCTGCCCGCGATTTCTGATGTCCACGAGCGGCTGCAAGCCGAAGGCGCCCGCATCGCGGATCTCGGTTGCGGCGCGGGCTGGTCGAGCATCGGCATGGCGAACAGCTACCCCAGCGTCCGCGTCGATGGCTTCGACCTCGCCCAGGCCTCCGTTGAACTCGTGCGGAAGAACGTCGCCGAAGCCGGCCTCAGCGACCGGGTACGAATGGATGTGCGCGACGCGGGTGACCCTGAGCTTGCCGGAAAGTACGATCTTGTCGTCGCCCTGGAGTGCATTCACGATATGTCCGACCCCGTCTCGGCCCTGCGCGCGATGAAGCGCCTTGCCAAAACCGGCGGCGCGGTCATCGTCATGGACGAGAAGGTCGGCGAGGCCTTCACCCCGGCGGGGAACGAGATCGAACCGTTGATATACGGCTTCAGCGTCTTCCACTGCCTACCGGTCGGGATGGCTGAGCAGCCGTCCGTAGGCACGGGCACAGTGATGCGCCCCGATACACTGCGCGGATACGCGCAACAGGCGGGATTTCGCGAGGTGGAAATCCTGCCGATCGACACGTTCTTCTTCCGGTTCTATAGGCTGCGCTAGGGGTCAGGCGTTGGCGAAATGGCATCGCGGCACCCGGCCCAGGGGGCCGCGGGCACGGCATGCCGTGCCAAGCCGCAGTAAAGGTGCGGCAGACGAGCAGCGCGAGAATGACTTCTTGCTGGGAAGACGAGAGTTCGTCGAGGCCTTGCGGCTGTAGTTCTCTGGAAGGGATCAGATCGTTCAATCTCATTTGTGCCTCACTTTGCAACGTTTTGCAACACGTACGGGCTTTGCGGCCGTTCGGAGTCGGTGCCGCGGAG
>JAQBUE010000204.1 GCA_027624045.1 Acidobacteriota bacterium | reverse complement strand
ATCGTCGGACGAGGCCAAGAGTCATCCGCTCAACCTTCACCTGAAGCGTCTGCTGAGGTGAAGCCCCTGAGGTCCTGATAGCAGCGCAAAGCTGAGGCGCCTCAGCACGTTTTTTCCGAGCCGTGACGGCAGGCCAGCCGTTGTACGGCCGGTTTCGCCGCTCACCTTGCGGCAATCTAGGCCGGTTTAGCGGCCTCACCCCGACAGGCTTGAGCCGTTCACGACTAGGGCGATGGCCTTTGAGGGAGGCAAATTCGACATGAAAAGCGAGTGCAACACAGCAAAGGCGGCCATAGACCGCCCTCAATCTCAAGTTCTTACAAACACACCAGTTACCCAATCTCCCGACAGAACCGAATAGCCCATACGTGTTGCAAAATGATGCAAAGTGAGGCACGCACCGGCGAACCAACAATCCTCACGCCGCCCCAATACCCCAGCCGTCGCGACGGCCAAATGTCCCCAAAAACGGCCTCTCCACGGAACTCTTCGGGACATAGCGCCCCACCGGGTCTGACACAGAAGTCGGAACCAGGTCATTCGCACACGGAATTTCCGAGACAGACAGCTCAACGCGCTTGGGTAGGCACTTCCACCGGTTCTTCGCCTATCCCGTAGATCCGAATGCCCCCGGAGCGCCTTGGTTTCGGCTGCACGGCCGGGCTCGTTGAATAGCCGCTGGTTGCCGCTGCGGGCTCAGCGGCGGCCACTCCGCTGCCGCCCATCCCGGCATCGTGCTGTTCCATCTGGGCGCGAATCTGGGCTTCGGAAATCCTCATTGAGGCGGCAATCATGGGGCCTTCCTGCCGCAGGTTGAGGCTGTTGAGCATCTGCGCGGTTTCCGGCCCCGTCTCGCCGGCTCTCATCAAGGCCAGAAACCCGTTGGCGATATCGTAAAGTTGTTTCGCATCCTCATCGGTGAACGAGAGCAGTTCCAGCGCGATATCGACATCGCGGCCAAGCCGGATGCCGAAACCTAGCCCATCGATCTTGCTCGCCGTGTCAGCCGGCAACATCGCATTGCCGCCTCCGGCCATAGCCTGCTCAAACGGACCGTGCGTCGCGATCCAGAAGTGATAAGGACTCAGGCGCGTGATGCTGTTCTGGATCGTGGCGCCAAACATCGATTGCGACTGCGTACCGCGCCGGTCGACCGCTTGCTGCACCGCCTCCTGGCTTCCCATGGCGGCGTACTGCGAGTCAAGAGCAGTAAAGTAGACGTCGTCTTCCCCGCTCTTGGGGGTGAATTTCAATAGCTGTAGGTCGCGATAGTCCACCGTCTCGCAGCCGTTGCTGCATAGATGCTGCGTGAAGTCAGTACCACCGAACGAGCCACGGGCGGCGATCAAGAAGTTTCCCGGCTGCGGCCCTTTCTCGAAGTCGTCCACTTTGGCCGCGATGATGATCTCTTGCAGGTTCTGAAACGGGTTGGGCCCAAGCAGCGCCATGACATCCTGGAAATCGCCACTCGAGCCGCCGGCCTTCGCCATCGCCTCTTGGACCAGAGCCGACGACACGAAACCCGCTACGTCGATCCCCATGACGATATTCGAGTCCGGCCGCGCCATGTTGAGCAGGGCCGGATCGGCCGCGCGCAGCGGCAGCAGGGCGGTCAGGAAAAGAAGAACGGAGCAGATGCGTTGTGGCGTCGAGCGTCGGAGTGAATGTGTCATGGGGCGCGTATCCTTTTGAGACTGGTCGAGACTGCCTCCATCCTAAGGCATTATTCTCGGTCCCCGGTATCCGCGAAAGACCTTATCGTGCGCTTGCATACAGAGCCGGCGTTGGCGAGCCCGCTGATACAATGAGCACTGAATAGGCACGGAAAGGCTTAATAATCAGTGGACGTACAGGCAACGCAGCTTCGCCCCGGCATGCTCATCAAGTTTGACGGGAAGCTCTTCACGGTGTTCCGCACCGAACACCGTACCCCCGGCAATAAGAGGGGTTTCGTGCAGGCCAAGATGCGCAACGTCGAAAGCGGCGCGATGATCGACCATAAGTTTTCCTCGGAAGATTTCGTGCCGAAGATCTCGCTCGACGATCAGGAGATGGAGTATCTTTACGCGGACGGTGATTTCTATTATTTCATGAACACCGAGACTTACGAACAAGTCCAAATCACCAGGGAACAATTGGGCGACCAGGTCCTCTACCTTTTGCCGAACGGCCTCGTGAAAGTGCAGTTCTATGAAGGGCGGCCTTTCAATATCGACTTGCCCGGGACGATGGATCTGACAGTTACTGAAACCGAACCAGGTATCAAGGGCGCTACGGTCACCAACGTGACCAAACCCGCCAAGGTCGAGACCGGTCTCATCGTGCAGGTGCCGCCTTTCATCAAGGAAGGCGAGAAGATCCGGGTCAATACGACCGACGGCAGCTACCAGAGCCGGGCTTAGAGTTTCACTTATTCGTTGGTCTCCCCCAGGGCGGACCGCAGGGCGTTCGTTAGCGGCTCTTCTTCTGCCGCTTGGACGGTGCGCAGATCGATCAGAAGCGCATCATCCTCGATACGGGCCACCACGGGCTGGTCGCCCTGTCGCAGGCTTGCCTCGATACGCGCGACGCTTCGCCCATTTCCGGTCCGAATACGAATCAACGTCGTCGGGATCGACTGCGCCGGAGTCGATCCGCCACCGAGCACCGATTCGCCCGATTGCAGAGAGATCGAGATGCTCTCGCCGAGTGACAGACCGCCAACGAATCGCTCGGCGCGCCGCTGGATATCCTCCGCGCCGGCCCGAATCATCCGAAGCAGAGGAATGTGGTCATAACGCCCGAAGAGATAATCCCGCAGCGTTGCTTCCAGCGCGGCATACGTCAGCTTATCGACCCGCAACGCCCGAAACAGCGGGTTGCGTCGCACACGCCGCAGCCACTCCGGCTTGCCCGCGATGATGCCCGCCTGCGGCCCTCCCAGCAGCTTGTCGCCGCTGAACGTAACGAGGTCGGTCCCCGCGCGCAGGCTCTCGACGACCGGCGGCTCGTCCTCGAAGCCTTGTTGCGCGAAGTCGTACAGACACCCACTGCCGAGGTCCTCGACGACCGGCAGTCGCAACTCTCCGCCGAGGGCTACCATCTCGTCGAGACCCGGACGGGCCGTAAATCCTACGACGCGGAAGTTGCTGGGATGGACGCGTAGCAGCATCCGCGTCCTTTCAGATACGGCGTCGCGGTAGTCGGCAAGCCCCGTCCGATTCGTCGTGCCTACCTCGCGCAACGTCGCGCCGCTGCGCGCCAGGATGTCGGGAATCCGGAAGCCGTCGCCGATTTCGATCAATTCACCACGAGAAACAATCACCTCACCGTCAGACGCCAACTCATTCAAGACGAGAAAGATGGCGGCGGCGTTGTTGTTGACGACGATCGCCGGCGCGCCGAGGAGTTTTTCGAGCAAGCCGCCCGCATGCAGGTCGCGTTTGCCGCGCTTGCCCGAAGCCAGATCGTATTCGAGATTACTGTAACCGCCGGCCGTTTCGGTGATTGCTCGCACGGCCGCTTCCGACAAAGGCGCGCGCCCCAGGTTGGTATGGAGCACCACGCCCGTGGCATTGATCACGCGCTGCAGCGATGGCGACCCAAGGGCATTGAGCCGCCGGATGATCTTTTCTTCGGCCGCGTCGGCAAGGGAAGCCGTGTTGATGGACTGGTTCGCGCCCTCGGCCGGACCGCTGGGCTTGCGGATCGCCTGCCGTAACTCATCCAGCACCGCCCGCGCCTCGGCCACAACCAACGCCCGCCCCGAGCCCTTCGCTCGCTCCTCGATTCGCGGGCGCTTGAGTAACTCGTCCACTGACGGCACCCGGCGCATTCGCTCCTGCAGATCCCCGCTCACCGCCCCATTGCAGCATTCACCGTGAAATCCGTCAACGGGCGACTGGCAGGCCTACGCTACATGGCGGCGGGTGTGTGGCATGATCTGGAGCATGCCCCGGAATCTTCTACTCGTGCTCTTCGCTGTCGCGCTCAGCCTCGCTGCCCAGACCTCGCGCTTGCACCGCCTCACGTCGACACCCGAAACGGTGGTCTTCGGTTATTACGATGCGGCGACGCCCCCTGTGCTGAGCATCCGTTCAGGGGACCGCGTCGAGATTACGACGTCGATGATCGCGAGTCCCGACATGCTCGAGGAAGGGGGTGTGCCGCCCGAGCAAATCAAGCAGTCACTGCGCGATATACACAGTCGCGTCACTGACCGCGGCGCCGGCCCACATATCCTCACCGGCCCTGTCGCGATCGAAGGTGCCGAGCCGGGCGATGTGCTGCAGGTCGACATCGAACAGATTCGCCTCGCCGTACCCTATGCGCTCAATATTTTCTTGCCGGGTCTTGGCGTTCTGCCCGAAGACTACCCCTACAAGCGGCTGAAAATCATCCCTCTCGATGAGGACAGGATGATCGCCCGCTTCGCCGACGGGATTGAAATTCCGCTACAGCTCTTCTTCGGCAGCATGGGCGTTGCGCCTCCGAAGGAACTCGGCCGCATCAGTAGCGCGCCGCCCTGGATTCACACCGGTAACGTGGATAACAAAGACCTCGTCGCCGGAACGACGCTATTCATGCCGGTGCATGAACAAGGGGCGTTGTTCTTCGTCGGCGACGCCCACGCCGCGCAAGGCGCCGGAGAAGTCGATGTCACGGCCCTCGAAACCGCCTTGACCGGGACCTTCCGCTTCACGGTAAGAAAAGACATATCGCTGCGCTGGCCGCGTGCTGAAACGCCCACGCATTTCATGACGATGGGTTTTGACGAGGATCTCGACGCCGCTATCAAGACGGCCCTGCGGGAGATGATCGACTTCCTCGTGAGCAACAAAGGCCTGAGCCGCGACGACGCCTACATGCTCGCTAGTAGCGCGGTCGATCTTCACATCACCCAACTGGTCGATAGCAAGAAGGGCATTCACGCCACCGTGCCCAAGGCCATCTTCACGCGCAATTAGTTGTACGCGCGCTCGCGGGAAGGCGAGAGTGCCGTCAGCCGAGACCGGCTGGCCCGTGTACAATAAAGCACTTTGTTTTCCCCTGAAGGAGGGGTCTCCATGCACTACGCAATACGGCAACTCAATTTTGTTATCGCGGCGATGCTTTGTCTAGGGTCATCGCTGTTCGCCAAAGACGTGACGGTCGTGGTCGACAAGACGATGCCGCCTCCGGCATGGGCGCTCATGGAGCGGCAGCTTTTGGATGCGAACTCCGAAGCGGTCGAGCTCTTCGCGAAGAAGTATATGGACGAGCGCGGCTATCTGCTGCACACGATGCGCTGGGGAACGCTTGACGGGCCGGATGACGCCATCGAGACCTATTTCAACTGGACACTACTGCACGCGCTGGGCGGCAGCAACAAGGTGCTGGAGCTTTATAAAAAAGGTCTCGACGGTCACTTGCTGCAATACAAGGAACTGCGAACCGAGAAGACCAAACTTGCCGAGCACGGCGCGTATCACAACGAGTTCATCACGCAGTCGGACTGGTTCCATATCGGGGAGGGAATTCGGGGCTTCACGCTGATGGGACTGGCGGACCCACAGGACGAGAAGTTCCAGATTCGCATGAAGCGCTTCGCCGGGCTGTATATGAACGAAGACCCGACCGCGCCGAACTACGATCCGAAGAACAAGGTCATCCGCTCGACGTGGACCGGCAGTATGGGTCCGATGATGCACAAAGCGACCGAGTATGACTGGGTCGGCGATGCGGTGCCGGGTACATTCCACATTCTCCACAGCCCCCAGGGCCGCGGCCAGATGCTCAGCCTGATGTCGGTGTATGACAGGATGCTGAAACACTGCACCGAGTATGTGGATAGCGTCGGCGACACGTGGCTGAATATGGGCGCGACGATGTTGGGACTCAATGCCTACATGATCAACCACGAGAACAAGTACCGGGATTGGGTGCTGGAATATATGGACGCCTGGCTTGAAAGGACAAAGCAGACCGGCGGTATGATTCCGTCCACGGTGGGCCTCGATGGCGTGCCCGGCTCGAACTTCGACGGGCAGTGGTGGAAGAGTACGTACGGCTGGAATTTTACGATTTTCGACGGCGAGCTTGAACGAATCGCCCACCGCAACTACCACACCGTTGGGCCATGGCCCGGCTTCAGCACGGCTTACCTGCTGACCGGCGATAAGAAGTATATCGACGTGTTGCGGACGCAGGTGGATAAGTTCTACGAGAACGCAAAGGTCGAAAACGGCCGGACGCTGCTGCCAACGATGTACGGCGACCCGAACGGCTACCGCTATAAGGGCAAGCCGGAGTGGTACAACTGGCAGCCTTTGGGGCGCCACGACAGCCTGACGGAGCTCTACCTGTGGTCGATGGAGCGCAAGGATCTGGAGCGTGTGCCCCAGGAGGGTTGGATCGGTTTTCTGGAAGGGAAGAATCCGAATCACCCCGAAGAGTCCCTGCAAGGCGCGTTTGACCGCCTGCGAAGGAACTTGCAGACGATGCGCAACGATCCGACCGCGCCCGATACGCGCTTGGCCGATTGGCTGCTCGGTTTCAGTCCCGCGCAGACGGATGAGCTGACCGAGTTGATGCTCGGAGGCTATTTTTCGAACAACAAGTTCTGGACGCTGCACAGCCGGCTACGGTATTTCGATCCCGACGAGCGCCGCTCCGGGCCGCCGAAGGACGTCGCGGCCCTGGTCGACAAGATGACCGCGGATTCGGTCGCCGTGACGCTGGTCAATACCAGTCAAGCCCATGCCCGCACCGTCACGGTGCAGGCCGGTGGTTACGGCGAGCATCAGTTCAATTCGGTGACAGTAAACGGCAAGACGACGCCGATTGATCACCCTTATGTGACGGTACGGCTTGAACCCGGCACGGGCGACCGCCTGGAGTTCAAGATGCAGCGCTATGCCAACCAGCCGACTCTGGCCCAGCCTTGGGATCGCGGCTGGATGGTGAAGAACTAAAGGCGTGATATTCGGTTCTCCGAGCCGTCGTCAGTGGTTGGTCTTTTGCCTGTGCCTACGTCACGATGTTGCCGAAACGACGTCGAGCTCGGATAGGTATCGCGAAACGACTTCCGGTTGAGCGATCCGGGTGTCAGGACTTGTTCAATCGGTCGCCGAGCGGAGCTAGATCGCGTGTCATCTGATGGCTAGCGAGGCTGTGGGCAAACAGCGAGTGACATCGGTTGTTACCGTTACCTAAGTTTTCAGGGTAGAATCGGACCTACGTGATCGGCGCAACCATCTCGCACTACCGCATTACCGAGAAGCTCGGCGAAGGCGGCATGGGTGTGGTCTACAAGGCCGAGGACATCAAGCTCGAACGCACCGTCGCGCTGAAGTTTCTGGCGGCCCACCTTCTTAACGACGAAGAAGCCAAAGCTCGTTTTCTGCGCGAGGCACGCGCGGCAGCCGCCCTGCATCACCCCAACATCTGTCCCGTATACGAGATCGATGAGGCCGAGGGAAAGACCTTCCTCTCGATGGCTCTCATCGAAGGTGAACCGCTCGAAGCGCGCATCGAGAAAGGCCCGCTGCCGCTCAAGGAAGCACTCGACATCGGACGCCAGATCGCTGAAGGGCTAGAGGCCGCCCACGAAAAAGGCGTTGTCCACCGAGACATCAAACCGGCCAACGTGATGGTGGACGGAAAGGGCCGCGCCACGATCATGGACTTCGGCCTGGCACACCTAACGGAAGCCTCCCGGCTCACGAAAACTGATCAGACGATGGGTACCGTCGCCTACATGTCGCCGGAACAGGCGCAGGGCATGGAGGTGGACAACCGTTCCGATATCTGGGCGCTAGGCGTCGTGCTGTACGAAATGGTCCGGGGTCAGCGACCGTTTCAAGGCCAGTACGACCAGGCGCTTCTGTACGAGATCGTCCACCAGGAACCCGAGCCGCTGACCGGGGTGCGCGCAGGCGTGCCGATGGAACTCGAGTTCATCGTCGGCAAGTGCTTGGCGAAGGACCGTAAGGATCGCCCCTCCTCCGCGGAGGAGATCACAAGGGATCTGCGTACTCTGGGCGAGAAACTCAAATCAGGCCGATCGGCGATTCTGCATACCGGGATGGCGACTGGTGCTCATGCCGCTACGGCGAAACCTCCACAAGCTGAGGCCTCGCTGGCAACCCACCCACTGGTCAAGTACCGCGTCATCGAAGACGCGCAGGCAACCGGTGACATCATCCGCTACGTCGCCGAAGACACCGAGCTCCGCCGCTCCGTCTCCATCCGCGTCCTGCCGCAGTCATCCGAAAAGCAGATCGAGCAACGGCAGCGCCGTCAGCAAAAAGTGGCTCTAGTTTTGAGCGCGCTGCTCGTCGCCTTCATGGGCCTTTCCGCGGTTCTGTGGTTCCGCGGCTCTTCACCGGAAGCTTCCCAGGAGACGGTGCGGTTTTCCCTGACGCCCCAGAACCTGATGGCCTCCCTCGAGGCCCGTGCCGTGATTTCGCCGGACGGCAGGCAGATCGTCTTCCTTGCTGAGGAAGGCGTTGAGCGCATGCTTTGGGTGAGGGACCTCGACGGCGAGACGCCACGCAGACTCGAGGGAACCGAAGGGGCACAAGATCCCTTCTGGTCGCCCGACAGCCAATGGATCGGCTTCGGAACCGACACAGAGTTGAAACGCATTGCTGCCGGCGGGGGCGAACCGGTCGTGCTGTGTGAACTGCCTCACGCGAGCCATAGTTTCTCCCTGATGGGAGCGTCGTGGAGCCCTGACGGCGATCGCATCGTCTTCTCTTCGGGATTGAAACTCTATGAGGTTGCGTCGCGTGGCGGCGCTCCGAAGCTTTTGTTGGAGCCCGACGGGGGAGCAGCATTCGTGGGTAGCCCGCATTTCCTCCCTCGGACGGCCGGCTCACCGGCGTTGATCTACACGTTCGGCATCGCTAGCAGGCCCAGGCTGGGAGTCCTGGATCTCAGTACCGGCGAACGCCGGGAACTGGCGCCCGGAGAGTTGTCCAATGCAAGATGATCCTGAAAGGAGGGAGTGTTTCCAATACAAGATGATCCTGAAG
>JAQBUE010000203.1 GCA_027624045.1 Acidobacteriota bacterium | reverse complement strand
CCTATGAATAAAGACGCTGAAGGCCGCTGGAAGGTCGGGATGACGAAATCAAATTGGAAATGCGGGTCTACAGTGACTCACTTCCCGATACCAGGTCAGTGATCAAAGCGATGGATGATTAGTCTCCCTAGCCGCCAGACATAGCCGGGGCGCTCTGCTTCTTACTGACCTCGCAAATAGTGGCTTCCGTGGTCAGCATCAAGCCCGCAATCGAGGCGGCGTTCTGCAACGCGGTCCGCGTCACTTTGGCTGGATCGATGACACCGGCTTTGACGAGGTCCTCATACTTCTCGGTAGCAGCATTGAAACCGTAGTTTGGATCCTTGGAGGCGCGGATTTTTTCGACAACGACAGCACCTTCAAACCCGGCGTTCTGAGCGATCCAGCGAAGCGGCTCTTCCAGCGCGCGGCGAACGACCTGCACACCGGTCTGCTCGTCATGATCTTCGAGCTTGAGCGTGTCGAGCGCTTCGGCGATCCGAACCAGACAAACACCACCACCAGGCACGATCCCCTCCTCAACAGCGGCGCGGGTAGCATGCATAGCGTCTTCGACGCGAGCCTTCTTCTCTTTCATCTCCGTCTCGGTCGCGGCGCCCACCTTAATGATGGCCACTCCGCCGACGAGCTTGGCGAGCCTCTCCTGCAGCTTCTCGCGATCGTAGTCCGAGGTCACTTCCTCGATCTGCTTCCGCAACTGCTTGACGCGACCGTCAACGGCTTGTTTGCCGCCGGCTCCCTCGATAATCGTCGTGTTGTCTTTGTTGATGATAATCCGTTTGGCGCGGCCCAGATCTTCGAGCTTGACGCTATCAAGCTTGATGCCGGTCTCTTCCATAACGGCTTTGGCGCCGGTGAGAATCGCGATGTCGTCAAGCATCGCCTTGCGGCGGTCGCCGAAGCCCGGCGCCTTCACGGCGGCGCCGTTCAAGGTGCCACGTAGCGTATTGACCACCAGCGCGGCTAAGGCCTCGCCTTCCAAATCTTCTGTAAGGATCAGCAACGGCTGGCGGGCAGTGGCAATCTGTTCGAGCAACGGCAGAAGATCTTTGAGGCTGCTGATCTTCTTCTCGTGAACGAGGATAAGAGCGTCTTCCATGACGCATTCCATCCTCTCGTGATCGGTCACGAAGTACGGCGAAAGATAGCCGCGGTCAAACTGCATGCCTTCGACGACTTCAAGCTCCGTCTGCATGGTCTTGCCTTCTTCGACCGTGATCACGCCGTCCTTACCGACTTTTTCCATGGCTTCGGCGATCGTCTTGCCAATCACATGGTCGTTATTGGCCGAGACCGACGCCACCTGCGCAACGGCCTTGCCTTTAACGGGCTGGGAGATCTTTTCGATTCTCTCGATCACCAGCGCCGTCGCCTTTTCGATGCCGCGTTTCAACGCCATCGGGTTGGCGCCGGCGGCCACGCTCTTGGCCCCTTCGCGGAAGATCGCTTGCGCCAGAACCGTCGCGGTCGTCGTACCATCGCCGGCCACGTCGCTGGTCTTGGACGCCACTTCACGCAGCATCTGGGCTCCCAGGTTCTCGGCCTGGTCTTCGAGCGTGATCTCTTTAGCGACGGTCACCCCGTCCTTGGTGACGGTTGGGCCGCCGAACTTCTTCTCCAAAACCACATTGCGGCCCTTTGGACCCAACGTAACCCTGACCGTGTTGGCCAGCTTATTCACACCGGCCAGAATCGCGCGCCGTGAGTCTTCCCCGAAAGTAATTTGTTTTGCAGCCATGGTGATAGTTGTCCTTTTCTTATGCCGCTTTCTTGGTCTTGGAACCCTTGGCGTCGTGCAGCACGGCAAGGACTTCGTCTTCTCGCAGAATCAGGTAATCGGAGCCGTCAACAGTGATCTCATTGCCGCCGTACTTGCCAAACAGAATGTGGTCGCCGGCCTGAACGTCAAGCGCGATGAGCGTGCCATTCTCCAGACGCTTGCCGTTGCCGACAGCGATCACTTTGCCTTGCTGGGGTTTCTCCTTCGCGGAGTCGGGAATCAGAATCCCGCCCTTCACCTGCTCGCCCTCTTCCAGTCGTTCAACTACTAGTTGGTCGTGCAATGGTCGTAGAGTCATGTTTTCCTGTCTTCAATTTTCGCTTTTCCTTGGGGCTGAGCAGTGCCTTCTTGCGCTGCTCTTTCTTGCCTTTATCTTTTCTTCCGCCTTTGTCAGCCATATCGTTGTCCTCGGTAAGTAAATGCGCTGTAGAGGGCCGTTGCGTCGTGTCAGGCCGTACAAGCAGCCGTCCAGCGCGGAGAATCTGACTTTAACATGCGAGCGGTCTGTTGCCCGCGCAGGTAGGAGAACAGCGTCTCTCTCAACAGGCCGGATCTGCTCCGCAGCCCGCCGAGGCTTCAGAACGGACAGTAACTTCGCAAGCAAACATGCCAACCCCTCGGTTGCGGTGAGGTGACTAAGGGAAGGGTCGGGACAGCTGACTTAGCTCAGATGACCCGCGGATCGAGCGAAGCGCTCGATCCTTAACCAGCATAAGTTAAGTGCTCTTTACTTGTCAAGCGACATGTGTCATAGTTCCGGGAGTAACTTAAGCAAATCTGGTTAATCGACCTTAGAAGGGAGCCGGGTGTGGATGTCGCTTTGCTGATCCGACGACGTTTAAAGGAATTGCGCCTTGAGCAACGTGATCTGGCGCGCGTCGCAAACGTGACCGAGTCCTACGTATCGCAGTTGCTGGCCGGGAAGAAATCTCCTCCCGCGCCTCAACGGACTGACATCTACGACAAGATGGGCGCCCTGCTGAAGCTGTCCAAAGGCGAGCTTTCGCGACTGGCCGAGATCCAGCGCAAGGAAGATGCGAAGAAAAAGGTAGCCGAGCCGCCGGTGCCCTTGTTTCGGGACTTCCGCGAGTTGGTTCTCAGAAAATGCAATCCCGTGAAGCGTAGGCAGATCCGCGGGATCTTTGGGAAAGAGCCCTTCGGCGAGCTGGAGCGCCTAACTACCCAGAAGCTGCTCGATGTGGCCAAGGGAATCGCCAGACAAGAGCTCGACAGTAAGGACTGGCTGCGTCTCGTGGCCCGCCTGGGCGGGCAAAGTCATAGGCAGCTGAGGGTTACGGTTCTCGAGTTCCTTGATACAGATGTCTTCGATGTCTCCTTGGAAAACTGTATTCATTTTCTCGATCCGCTGATTGAGTCCTGGGACATCGATCTCGATACCTTTGCCATAGAGGTTGTACTCAACAGCAAGCTTGCCGATGACCCTCGGAAGCGATTTGAGTTCACCGAAAGCGAACCGCAAGCGCCTCCCGAGCGGCAACCGGGCCTGGAAGAATTCCTCAAGGATGCCGCTCTCGGCGGCGACGTCAGCGAAGAGGAAGTCACGTTCATGCGGACCTTGCGGTTCGGAGCAAAGCAGCCGACTCCGCTCTACTATTACCGGGTACTGCAAAATCTTAGAGATCCCCTTCATTTTCACCCTTTGCCGGGTGAACAAAAGACCGCCTCCAACACAACGGGGACGACCGTGAAAACCGCGGCCAAGCGTAAAACGGCGACCCGCGGTGTCAACCGGATCGCAGCCGACAAAGAACTGCCGGGCTCGACGTGCTGAGGCGGCGGCTCGCTGTCAAAGGCGAGGCGAAAACAGGTCCTCAATCGCCGGTTGCTATTCAGGGGGTCTATAATTACGAAGGAGATTGTGTAGATCAACCATGCTCAACGGCCGATTGACCTCGCGACAGCTCATCCTGATCGCGCTGGGAATGCCTTTCGTTCTCAGCGTCGCGGCGGCCCAGTCCCTTCCCGATCGAGTCAGCTTCAACCGCGACATCCGCCCGATTTTTTCCGACAGGTGCTATACCTGTCACGGCCCGGACGCCAATAATCGCAAGACTCCGCTACGCTTCGACACGGCCGCCGGCGCTCAGCAAGACCTCGGCGGGCGCTTCGCCATCGTACCCGGCGATCTCGCGAAAAGCACACTGATCGCGCGGATCACGAGCAACGATGCCATTCTCCGCATGCCCCCGGCCTACGAGGGCCACGACAAACTGAGCGAACGCGAGATCGGCCTCGTCAAGCGCTGGGTCGAACAAGGTGCCAAATGGCAATCGCATTGGTCGTTCATTCCGCCCGAACGTCCCAGCCTGCCCGCCGTCAGCAAACCGGACTGGCCCGTCAACGGCATCGACAACTTCGTCCTGGCGCGTTTGGAACGAGACGGTCTCACCGCTTCACCCGAAGCCGAGCGCGCCACGCTCATGCGCCGCGTCACACTCGACCTGACGGGCCTGCCACCGACGCCGGCCGAGGTCGACGCCTTCCTAAGCGACACGTCGCCGAACGCTTACGAAAAGGTCGTCGATCGCCTGTTGCAGTCTCCGCGCTACGGAGAACGCATGGCCGTGCGCTGGCTCGATTCAGCTCGCTACGCCGACACGAATGGCTACCAGACCGATGCCGAGCGCTACATGTGGCGCTGGCGCGACTGGGTCATTGAGGCCTTCAATAAGAACATACCGTTCGATCAGTTCACCGTCGAGCAGGTCGCGGGCGACATGTTGCCCAACCCCAGCCTCGACCAGATGATCGCCACCGGATTCAACCGCAATCATCGTGGTAATGGCGAAGGCGGCATTATTGCCGAAGAGTACGCCGTTGAATACGTCGTTGATCGTGTCGAAACCACGTCAACGGTATGGCTCGGACTCACGCTCGGCTGTGCGCGCTGCCACGACCACAAGTACGACCCGCTGACGCAGAAGGAGTTCTATCGGTTCTTCGCCTACTTTAATAACGTCCCCGAGAACGGTAAAGCCTTCAAGTACGGTAACTCGCCGCCGTTCGTTGCCGCGCCCACACCCGAGCAGCGTGAAGATCTCGAAGTTCTCGACGGAAAGATCGCTGAAGCCCAACAGGCATTCGACAAGCTTCAAGTGGAAGTCCAAGCCGCTCGCGAGAAGTGGGAGCAGTCCCTGAGACAGTCCGACTTCGTCGACTGGACCCTGCACGAGGACTTGGTCGCGCACCATCGCTTCGACGGTACGGTCGCCGGGGAGACGCCGGGTTCGCCCGACGCCCGCGCGAAGCTCGTGGACGGACTGCCTCAGTTCAAAGAGGGCAAGATCGGCCAGGCGAACGTCTTCGACGGTAAGAGCTTCGTCGATGCGGGGGATGTCGCGAACTACCGCTTCGAGGAAGACTTCACGCTCTCGGCCTGGATCTACCCCACGGCGGCCGACGGCGCCATCATCACCCGCACCAAGGAGGCACCGTCTGAGATCAATGGCTACGGAATGTATCTGGCCGACGGCAAGGTCCAGCTCAACCTGGTCACTCGCTGGCTTGATGATTGTACTCGTGTCGAGACCGCTGAGCCGCTCGCTTTGAACCGATGGCATCATGTGACGGCCACCTACGACGGTTCACGTTTGGCGAAGGGAGCGGTTGTCCACATCAACGGCAAGGCGGTCAAAATGTCGGTTGTGGTCGACGAGCTGAACGCGCCCTTCGGCGTCAAAGCGCCGCTCCGAATCGGAGCCGTTGACGGCCCGGGTCCCCGCTTCCAGGGCCTGATCGACGATGTCCGGGTCTATGGTCGCGCCCTCGAACCCTATGAAATCGCCGTCGTAGCCACCGCGACGCCTGTGAGCGAAATCGCCCGCATCAAGCCGAAGAAGCGCACACCGGTTCAAGAGGACAAGCTACGGCTCGCCTTCCTTGACGAATACGCGCCCACGAACATACGTGAGGCTTGGGAGACGCTCAGCAAGGCCCATCGGGCGCGCGAAGACTTTGCGGACAGCTTCCCGACCGTCATGGTGATGACGGAACGAGAGATCCCCCGCGAGACGCACCTGCTGGTTCGGGGCGCTTACGACGCACCCGGCGAAACGGTTACTCCGGGAGTCCCGTCCGCACTCCCGCCGCTTCCCGAAAACGTTCCGAATGATCGCCTGGGCCTGGCCCGCTGGATTGTCAGCTCCGACAATCCACTGACGGCGCGCGTCACCGTCAACCGTTTCTGGCAATCCTACTTCGGCGCGGGCATCGTGCAGACGGTCGAGGACTTCGGATCGCAAGGCGAATGGCCACTCCACATGGAGCTGCTCGATTGGCTGGCGACCGAGTTCATCGGTAGCGGCTGGGATATCAAGGGTATCCAGAAAACAATCGTGATGAGTGCCACCTATCGGCAATCCTCGAAGATATCGCCCGACGCGACGAAGCAAGACCCTGACAACCGTCTGCTGGCGCGCGGACCCCGTGTCCGTCTGCCGGCCGAGGCTGTGCGGGATCAGGCTCTGGCCATCTCCGGCCTGCTGGTGGAGACACTGGGGGGGCCGTCAGTGAAGCCCTACCAGCCCGAGGGTCTGTGGACCGAGCTTGCCGGCGGCGCGGACTATCCGCAAGATCACGGCGACAAGCTCTACCGCCGCAGCCTCTACACGTATTGGAAACGCGCCGTGCCGCCTCCGCAAATGCTGAACTTCGACTCCGCCGGCCGCGAAGCCTGCACCGTGCGCATGACCCGCACGAATACTCCGCTTCAGGCGCTCAACCTGATGAACGACGTCACCTTCGTCGAATCGGCCCGCAAACTCGCTGAGCGCATGATGACCGAAGGAGGCAACACCCCAAGCGATCGCATCGATTACGGCTATCGCCTCGCGACCGCGCATCATGCCGGCCCTAATCAGCAAGAGATTCTGCTCGGCAGCTACCACCATTACCTTGACAACTACGAGACTGATCGCCAAGCGGCGCTCGATCTCGTCAAGCAGGGTGAGTCGCCACGCAATGAAGTTCTCGACCTCGCCGAGCTGGCTTCCTATACAACGGTTGCCAGCTTGATTCTCAACCTCGACGAAACGATCACGAAAGAGTAGAAACGATAATCACAGACAGGGGCCGCCCATGAATCCGCTACTCGAACGACAGCTACAGTTGACGCGCCGTCACCTTTTCGGACTCGGTAGCGCCGGCATCGGCACGGCCGTCCTGTCATCGTTATTGAGCGACGACCTCTTCGCCGCCGCTCCCCGAACGGACAGCTCCGACAACAGCGGCCTTCCCGGCCTGCCGCACTTCGCGCCTAAAGCCAAGCGTGTCATCTACCTTTTTCAATCGGGCGGCCCGTCGCAGATGGACCTGTTCGACTACAAGCCGAAGCTCGAAGCCATGCGTGGCACCGACCTGCCGGATTCGATCCGCCAGGGCCAACGCCTCACCGGCATGACGGCGACGCAAACCAGCTTCCCGGTCGCACCTTCGATCTTCCAGTTCAAGCAGCACGGCGAATCCGGCGCCTGGGTCAGCGATCTGCTGCCGCATACCGCCAAGGTGGCCGACAACCTTGCGTTCATCAAGTCAATGAACACAACGGCCATCAACCACGACCCAGCCGTCACGTTTTTCCAAACAGGTTTTCAACTTGCCGGCCGGCCCAGCATTGGCTCCTGGCTCTCTTACGGCCTGGGGACGCTCAATAAAGACCTGCCGTCGTTCGTCGTCATGGTTTCAAGCGGCACCGGACGCAGCGGTCAGCCGCTCTATGACCGCCTCTGGGGCAGCGGCTTTCTGCAGACCCGCTATCAGGGCGTGAAGTTCCGCTCCGTCGGCGACCCAGTGCTCTATCTGTCGAACCCGCCAGGTATCGACGCGGGTGGACGCCGCCGCTTCCTCGACGATCTCTCGAAGATGAACGAGTTGAAGCACGACGACTTCGGTGACCCGGAAATCTCGACCCGCATCGCGCAGTACGAGATGGCTTACCGCATGCAAAGCTCGGTCCCCGAATTGACGGACCTTTCCGGCGAGTCCGAGAAGACGTTCGAGAGCTACGGACCGGAATCGCGCAAGCGGGGAACCTTCGCCGCAAATTGCCTGCTGGCTCGCCGCCTCGCCGAACGCGGAGTGCGATTCGTGCAGCTATTCCATCGCGGCTGGGACCAGCACACGGAATTACCGAAAGGCATCCGCGCCCAAGCGGGAGACACCGACCAGCCGACCGCGGCCCTCATCAACGACCTGAAAGAGCGCGGCATGCTCGACGACACCCTCGTCGTGTGGGGCGGCGAGTTCGGACGCACGGTCTACAGCCAGGGCCGCCTCACCGCCGACGATTACGGACGCGATCACCATCCGCGCTGCTTCACGATGTGGATGGCCGGAGGCGGCATCAAGCCAGGCATCAGTTACGGCGAGACAGACGACTACGGGTATAACATTGCGAAGGACCCGGTGCATGTCCACGACCTGCACGCGACGATGCTGCACGTGCTCGGCGTTAACCACGAGAAGCTGACGTTCAAGTATCAGGGCCGGCATTTCCGCTTGACGGATGTGCATGGGAAACTGGTCAAACCGCTGCTGGCTTAGGTCGTGCTAAGCCTTAACGCCCAAGCTGGTAGCTGTCGCGTCCCTTCGATTGTCTCGTTTGGTGCAGGAAACTTGGAAAGGCGGCGGACAATGAGGATGATCTCATCTGCTTCTTGATCTCTTTCAGGTTCGCATCTCGCGCGGCATTTGCCCGTTGCTCCTGGGGCCGTGAGTCATGGTCCTTGATCGTGCTTTGCTCAATCGTCGTATCTATCGTAAACTGAGCCGGACTTTTCTGCGCCTCTCCGGCATGGACAGACTCGTGGATCAAGACGCCCGGAGTATCGCCCTTGGAAGTACGCTTGTCGATAGTAATTGTAGCCCCATTGAACTGAGTCTCTTTCGGGCCGCCATTGAACGAGGCTGTCTGAACGTCCGGCTCCGTTACGCCTTGGACCGTGGTAGTTACGGTCTGTCCGTTGCCCAGGTCTTCAACTTTTGGCCCTCCGAGGTCGCCGCTTTGGATGGTGAGGTCCGGAGCGTCTTTACCTACGAAACCGGACAGATGGGTTTGAGTGTTTCGATCAGCTAAGATTGCAGTGACACTGTCTCTTACCAACTGCTCGTTCTTTAAACCTGCCGCGTACTTGATCTCGCGCCCGTCGGGATCAACGAAGGCCATCGGGTTGTTGCTTACGTAGGCATAAGAGTTCCACGTGCGCGGATCGTCCGGGCTTGCTCCCGCGTTCTCCGGGTCGACACTCAAGAACCGGCCCATGGACCCGGAGTAGTAGCGGGCGAGGAAGTAATCCATGCCGGACTCGGAGTCGCGTTCCTTGCCGGTGAACTTTTGGCGGTCGTCTAGGCTGGAGCCGTAGCCGGTGA
>JAQBUE010000202.1 GCA_027624045.1 Acidobacteriota bacterium | reverse complement strand
CCGCCGTTTTCCAAGGAACCAGAGATAAGATGGGGGCGAAGGCTGCTTTCGTCATCATGGATTCCCGATCCGCTCGAACAGATTCCGTTGCCTCAATAAGGGAGACAGACTGACATGATCCGCTTCGACAAGTTCACACAAAAAGCTCAGGAGGCCGTACAGCAGGCGCAGAGCTTGGCCGCCGAGTTGAGCCATCAGCAAATCCAAACGGCGCACTTGCTTGTCACCTTGGTGGAGCAGGAAGAGGGAGTCGTGAAGGCGGTCTTGTCGAAGTGCGGTATCCACCCGGACGTCGTCGCGCAAGAAGCGCGTGGGCTGCTCGAGGCAATACCGAAGGTGACCGGCGCCGAGGGCGGGACGCACCTGGGGCCTGTACTGAATGAGGTGTTTCAAAAGGCTGAAAAAGAGACGGCTCGGTTCAAGGATGAGTACGTCTCGACTGAGCATTTGCTGCTTGCGATGTGCGGCATGAAGCGTGATCCTGCCGGCGAACTGCTGAACAAGATGGGCGCTTCGCATGAAGCGATCCTGCAGGCGCTCGTGACCGTGCGAGGCTCGCAACGGGTGACCGATCAGAACCCCGAAGCCAAGTATCAGGCGCTCGAGCGATACGCGACCGACATGACGAAGCTGGCCCGCCAGAGCAAGCTCGACCCGGTGATTGGGCGGGATGAGGAGATCAGGCGGGTTATTCAGGTGCTTTCACGCAGAACGAAGAATAATCCGGTTCTGATCGGCGAGCCTGGCGTCGGCAAGACGGCGATCGTTGAAGGTTTGGCGCAGCGGATCGTTAACGGCGATGTTCCCGAGACGCTCAAAGACAAGCGGCTGATATCGATCGACCTGGCGTCAATGGTGGCGGGCACGAAGTTTCGCGGGGAGTTCGAGGACCGCCTGAAAGCTGTCTTGAAAGAGATCGAGGAGTCACAAGGGAAGGTGATCTGCTTCATCGACGAGTTGCATACGCTGGTGGGCGCGGGCGCGGCGGAGGGTTCGATTGACGCGGCCAACATGTTGAAGCCCGCCTTGGCGCGCGGCGCGTTGCGCTGCATCGGGGCGACGACTCTGAACGAGTACCGCAAGTATGTCGAGAAAGATCCGGCGCTCGAACGGCGCTTCCAGACCGTCCTCGTGCAGGAATCGAGCGTCGAGGATACGATTTCGATTCTGCGGGGCTTGAAAGAAACCTACGAGATTCATCACAGCGTGCGCTACACAGACCCGGCGATCATCGCGGCCGCGACGCTGTCGCACCGCTACATCAGCGACCGCTTTCTGCCCGACAAGGCGATCGACTTGATCGATGAGGCCGGGGCGGCACTGCGCATGCAGATCGACTCGGTACCGCTGGAAGTGGACCAGATCGAGCGGCGCGTGATGCAGCTCGAAATCGAAAAGCAGGCGCTGCGGAAGGAAGCGGACCGGGCGTCAAAGGATCGCTTGCGGGTGATCGAGAGCGAGCTGGAGGAGTTGCGTCCGCGGGCATTGCATCTTCGTCAACGCTGGCAGTCAGAGAAGCAGCTCATCGATCAGGTCAAAGCGCTGAAAGAGAAGCAGGAGCACTTGCGGAACGAAGAAGAGGAGGCCAGCCGCAGGGGCGACCTGCAGCGCGCCGCCGAAATCCGCTACGGAGAGAAGACAGCGGTCGAGAAGGAGATCGGACTAGCCACGGCGAAGCTCGAAGAGCAGCATACCGACAGCAGTTTGCTGCGCGGCGAGGTCAACGAGGAGGATATCGCGAGAATCGTCGCGAAGTGGACCGGCATTCCGCTCACGCGCATGCTCGAAGGCGAGGTGCAGAAGCTTGTCCACATGGAAGACCGGTTGCACGAACGCGTCATCGGTCAGAACGAGGCCGTGTTGCACGTGGCAAATGCGGTGCGGCGCAATCGGGCGGGCCTGAGTGATCCGAACCATCCGATCGGGACGTTTGTGTTCCTGGGGCCGACCGGAGTTGGCAAGACGGAGTTGGCACGGGCGGTGGCTGAGTTCATGTTCGACGACGAGAAGGCGCTTGTGCGCATCGACATGTCTGAGTACATGGAGAAGCACGCCGTGTCGCGGATGATCGGCGCGCCTCCGGGGTATGTCGGTTATGAAGAAGGCGGTCAGTTGACCGAGCACGTGCGCCGCAAGCCGTACTCAGTCGTGCTGCTCGATGAGATCGAGAAAGCGCACCCGGATGTTTTCAACGTGCTGCTGCAGGTGCTCGACGACGGACGCCTGACGGACGGCAAAGGCCGTACGGTGAACTTTAACAACACGGTGATCATCATGACATCGAACGTCGGATCGAGCGAAATCCAGGCGGCGAAGATCGGCTTTTCGCTCACTCACAACGGTCACAAAGGTGACCAGGAGATCCGCACACGTCTGCTGGAGGAATTGCGGCGCACGTTCCGGCCGGAGTTCCTGAACCGTATCGACGACATCATTGTGTTTAATAGCTTGGCGAAGGAGCACCTGACGCAGATCATCGAGCTGCAGCTGGGGCATCTGAGGAAGCTGCTGGCCGACAAGAAGATTCAGATCGAGGTGACGGAGGCAGCGAAGGGCCTGTTACTTTCCGATGGCTACGATGAGCAGTTCGGGGCGCGTCCGCTGAAGCGGGCGATCCAGCGGCTGATCCAGGACCCGCTTGCTCTGGCGATCTTGAATGGCGACTTCGGTGAAGATGATGTGGTGGTTGTGGATCGCGATGGCGATTCGCCCAGCCTGGGGTTCGAGAAGAGAACGGCTGTGGCGGCCTGAGCGTTGGTCTGCTTAGTATCCGAACAAATTGAGCGAATGAGTTGGGTCCGTATCGCCCTTGCCCGCGCACACCGCTCTGATCCGCATCTTCCAAAGGGAAAGGTATTTGGGGCTAACTATGCTCCGCTGCCCAGCTGCCCAGTTCAACGGAGAGCTCATCCTTGTGTGTCTCGCCCCACTCGGTCATCAAGCCGCCTATCTGCTTGACCGTCGAGCGAGCCGAATCCCAAAGATTTCGAGTTTCAGAAGGGTCGGCCTGCATGTCATACAACTCACCGGGACGCAAGACGGGGCGGTTGTCGAACTTGCGCAGTATGATCTTGTGCCGCTCAGTCCGTAGCGCTCGCTCATCGTAGTAAGCGCCGTCGATCGCTCTCTGCGGCACGTTCTGGATCATGATCGGGCGGTTCCAATCGTCGCGTCCCCCGTTCACTTCAGCCAGTAAGCTGCGACCGTGGATCACGGGACGCAAATCATTGCCGTGCGCTCCCATGATCGGTATCACGCCCGCCGCGTCGAGGATCGTCGGCATCAGGTCCACCGAACTCACGCCTGAGCGCCAAACCTTGCCCGCGGGCAGCCGCTTCGGGTAGCGAATCATCAGCGGAATCCGGGCTGCATCGTCGTACGCCGTACACATGCCCTCGACGGTTCCCGGACGGTCGATCCACGTCCGGCCGTGTTCGGTGGAAAAGATGATCATCGTGTCATCGAGAATGTTCTGTTCGCGCAAGGTGTCCAGGATGCGGCCTACATTCCAATCGAGCGCCGTGACCGAGCCGTAGTAGCCGGCATTACTCTGGCCCTCGTAGCGCTTCAGGAAATGCTTGGGCGGGTCGGAAGGCTCGTGCGGCGAGTAGTAAGACTGATACAGGAAGAACGGCTCATCGGCATGGTCCCGGATGAACTGAACTCCTTGATCGGTGTGCACATCGGGCCGATAGCGCGACTTGTGCGGCTCGCCGATCCAGTGCAGCAGCAGCGAGTTGAAAGATTTCCAGTAGTCGAAGAACCCCGGATTTGCCGGTCCCAGATGCCACTTGCCGATGTGGCCCGTGGCATAGCCGGCGTTGTTCAGATAGAACGGAAAGTTATCCCAGAGCCGGAACCGCTGGTCGCGAAACGGGTCGATGATCGGCTCGCTGTAGGTCGAGTTGCTCGGCCCCGGACTGTGCGGATAAACGTTCCGCTTCAGCCCATGACTATGCGAATAGCTGCCCGTCAGAATCGAGGCCCGCGTCGGCCCGCACAGCGCTTGCGGTGCGTAGCAGTTGTCGAAGCGGACGCCGCTCTCGGCCAGGAAATCGAGGTTCGGCGTGTGGACGTCGCGCTCGCCGTATGCGCCAATAGCATCGGTCCGGCACTTATCGAACAGCAGGAATAGAATGTTCGGAGGATGCTCACCGCCAGGAGTGTAGTCTTGGCCGCTTGCTTGGCTGGAGATCAAAGGCGTGGCGCTCACGCCGGAAAGGAATGTTCTGCGATCCATGTTGGAACTCCTGGAGCGGGGAAGTGACAACAGTATAGAAGAGTCGCCGCGTGGGCGGCGATGCGCGATGTTGCCAGTGACGTAATAACTCGTCGAGCGCGGGTTCGCCAAGCACCAAGTTGTCGGCACCGCGGTTGCGAGGGGGCGTGTGCGATTTAGATCAATGATTCCAGGCTGAGGCGCGACTTGCGCGGTTCGAAGCGGGGAAGCACGTACCGTATGACGGATTACTCAGGACAGGTTTCGAGTGCCTGGTCAATATCGTTCATGATGGTCGTCAGTTGAGCTTCGTCCGACAGTACGTGTCTCAACAGCCGCTCGACCGCACGAGTCCGCGTCAACGCGCTGTCCCGCACGGTGGGATCCGGATCGACGTCGGGTCTGGCGCTCCAGCCCGGATTTGCCCATTCCACGACGACATCTTGAGGATAACCCTCGATTCCTCGAAGAACGAACCCGCTGTCAGACTTAGTACAGGTTACGACGCTCATATGCGCGAGCATAGCACCTTACGACGAGTACTTCCCAACCAAACTGCGAGAGGCGCGCATTTCCTGCCGGTTTTTTACGTGAATCGGAGAGCCTCCCGCGATGCTATCCTAGCGGAGCTCGATGACATACCCGCCGACCCGCCGTGCGTTGCTTCGTCTTCTGGGGACGACAGGCGCACTGCTCGGCCGCGGCGGGCCGGCCGCGCAAGAGCAGCCGATAGAGAGTGCCATGGATCATCTACTTCTGGGTATCGCTGACCTTGACCGGGGGATTGAATGGATGGAGGAGAAAACGGGCGTGCGTGCCATCCCCGGGGGAAGCCATCCGGGTGCAGGAACGCGGAATGCACTGCTCTCGCTGGGCGGCCGGCGATATCTTGAGATCATCGCACCCGATCCGGCCCAGACCGAGTATAAATCGAACCATGATGTCCGCTCACTCAGCGAGCCGCGGCTGATCACATGGGCCGCGGCGACGAGAGACATCGAGGCGGTGGCGGATCGCGCCCGCCAGGATGCCCAGCGACTCGACGGCCCGCGGGATGGTTCGCGGGCCCGGCCGGACGGCAAACTGCTGAAGTGGAAGACGCTGGGGGTGTTGAACGAGCTGGGCCGCGGGGGCATCGAACCGATTCCATTTTTTATCGAATGGGCTGCTGATTCGGTGCATCCCTCGGAGGACTCGCCGACGGGATGTGAACTGCGATTGCTGGAAATCGAACATCCGCGGGCAGGGGCGGTGGGGCAGCTGCTGGAAACGTTAGGCGTTCAAACGACCGTGAAGCTTGCGCCGGAAGCCCGGATCGTTGCCACCCTCAGCACGCCGCGGGGCGAAGTTCAACTGAGTTGAAGATGGCGCGAGCGAACTATACGACTTCCGGGATCACGCGGCCATGCACTTGGGTCAGCCGTTCTTTGCGGCCCATGTGGAGGTAGCTCAAATCGTCCTGTTTGAGCCCGAGCTGATGAAGCATCGTAGTGTGAACATCCCGAAAATGGTACGGCTTCTCGATCGCGCGAAGGCCGATGTCGTCGGTCGCGCCGACGACTTGGCCGCCCTTGATGCCGCCGCCGGCCATCCACATCGAGAAACCGAGATTGTGATGATCGCGACCGTTGCTGCTCTGCGCTTCGGGTGAGCGCCCGAACTCGCCGCCCCACAGCACGAGCGTCTCGTCGAGCAGACCTCGCCGCTTGAGATCCTTCAATAAGCCGGCAACCGGTTTGTCGGTCTCGGACGCCATGCGGAGATGATTTTCTTCGATATCGCCATGCGCGTCCCACTGCAGGTTGCCGGGACCGCCGCCGGAAACCACGCAGATGAATCGCACACCTTGCTCGACTAGTCTGCGGGCCATCAAGCAGCGGCGTCCGTAGTCGTTCGTGGGCTCGACACCGACCCCGTAAAGATCGAGAGTCTCTTGGGGCTCGTTGCTGAGATCCAGAACGTCGGGTGCTTCCATCTGCATCTTGAAGGCAAGGTCGTAGGCCTTGATGCGCGCGCCGTATTCGTTCTCATCCTCGGCCAGGGTCTGCTCATTCAGCTTACGGATCAGATCGAGAGTCTTGCGGCGGTCATCGAGCGATACCTTCTCGGGCAGATTGAGATTCAGCACGGGCCGCTCGCCGGCGCGAAACATCGTCGGCTGATAGACGGCCGGGAGGAAACCGTTCATGTACATCGGCTGGCCGGCTTCGAGGGCGCCGTCGGGATCGGGCATCACCACGTAGGAGGGCAGTGATTCGGCCTCGGAGCCCAGGCCGAACACAGTCCACGATCCCATGCTCGGGAAGCCGGGCACTATGCGTCCGGTGAAAAGCTCATACTGCGCCGCTGAGTGGACGACCATGTTGCCATGGCAGCTCCTGAGGATGGCCATGTCGTCGACGCACTCGGCGGTGTGGGGGAATAGGTCAGAGACCTCGATGCCGGCCTGGCCGTATTTCTTGAACGTTCGCTTCGTGCCGAGCAGCTTGGCGTCTTCCTTTACGAACTGATACTTCGCTTCGCCGAATTCCTTTGGGCGCGGCTGGCCGTGCAGCTTGTTGAGCAACGGCTTGGGGTCGAACGTTTCCACCTGGCTTGGGCCGCCCGCCATGAACTGGAAGATGACCGCTTTTGCTTTGGCCTCGTGATGGGGTTGCTTGGGGGCGAGCGGGTTGAGCGAGGCCGCCCGCGCCTGTTCGCGCTGCAGCATCGACGCCATGGCCAATGTGCCGAAGCCGCAGAAGCCGTCGCGGATAAACTCTCTTCGGTTGCGGGTAAAGCGAACGTGTTCAGGCATGTCAGTTGACGTAAAGGAAAGCGTTGAGGTTGAACATTGCCAGGGCAAACTCGCGCGCGGGCTGGCTCTCGATGAATTCCACCGCGAGCCGCTTCTCTTCGTTGGTCGGTAATCGTCCGACGGCAAGCAGGTAAGCGCGTTCAGCTTGTTGCTCCGGACTTGTGCCGACTTCGTGCCGCAGCCGCTTGGCGAATTCTTCGGCGAGTCCGTTGGATGTTTGGCCGTTCAGTAATTCGAGCGCCTGCGGAGCATGGGTGCTTGATTCCCTGCGCGCGCAAGCCGTCAGTAGGGCCGGCTGATCGAACACTTCCATGAATGGCAGGCGCAGATTACGTTTCGCGATCAGGTAGACCGAGCGGCGGTAGTGGTCGCTGGGATCCGCGGCTACCACCCACTGATGCGGTGCGTAGAGCGAGTCCACGAGTTCTTGCTCGACGGGAATCATGATGCTCTCGCCGCCGGGCGCAAGGTTCAGCTTGCCGGAAACAGCCAGCATGGCATCCCGAATCTCCTCGGCTTCGAGCCGCCGCTTGTTGAATTTCCAGAGCAGGCGGTTATCGGGGTCGGCATCGGCGGCGCGTTTTTCGTCGGGTGACAGCGATGACTGCCGGTAGGTGCTGCTGAGGACCATCATGCGATGCATCGGCTTCGTGTGCCAGCCATTCGCGACGAATTTGTTGGCGAGATGATCGAGCAGTTCGGGATGACTGGGACGGTCGCCCATGAAACCGAAATCGTTCGGAGTATTGACGATTCCTTGCCCGAAGTGAAAAGCCCAGACACGGTTGACAGCGACGCGCGCGGTCAGCGGATGGTCCGGTTCGGCGAGCCAGTTGGCGAGATAGGTCTTCGGGTTCAGGCTGTCGATGGGAAGCTCCGGTGCGCCATCCGGCAGCAGTACACCCAGCGGACGCATACCGACCGCATCCCCTTTTTGGTCGTAGTTTCCCCGGTTCAGCACGTGAATCGGACTCCGGTTTTCGGGGTCGTTCTTGATGCTTGCTATGGCGGGTAGCGGCTCGGGAAGCTGCGCTTGCAGCTCCTTAATCTGTTCGCCTACCTTCTTCTGCGCTTCTTTCTTCTCTTCGTCGGTCAGGCCCTTCGTCTCGCCTCTCAACTTCTTAATCTTGCCCTCGATCGCCTTGGTGGTCGTCTCGAAGTACTCTTGCTCTTCCTTCGGCGCCACGACGATCTGATACTCCTGCGTCGCCGCCAAGAAGGCCTGCAGGCGGTAGTAGTCTTTTTGCCGGATCGGGTCGAACATGTGATCGTGGCAGCGGGCGCACGCGACGGTCAGCCCCAGGAAGGCGGCACCAATGATGTCGGTGCGGTCGGTGAGGACTTCATTCCGGCTGCTCGCGACCTCTTGGTTGCCGGCGTTGCGGCGCACTGCACCCAGACGATAAAAGCCGGCGGCAATCTGCGTCTCCTCGTTGTCAGGCCCGATTTCATCCCCAGCGATCTGTTCGCGCATGAATTGATTGAAGGGCTTGTCGTCGTTGAATGACTTAATGACGTAGTCGCGAAAACGCCATGAGCCATGCACGGTGCGATCGTACTCAAAACCCTCGGTCTCGGCGTAACGCACGGCGTCGAGCCAGTGCAGTCCCCAGCGCTCACCGTATTGGGGACTTGCCAGCAAACGGTCGACGACTTTCTCGAAGGCGTCGGTTGCGTGATCGTTGACGAAGTCGGCGACGTCGGAGGGGGTGGGCGGCAGGCCGGTGAGATCGAACGTGACGCGACGGATCAGAGTCGCACGGTCGGCCTCTGGGGCGGGACGCAGACCCTCTTTCTTGAGCCTTGCAAGGACGAAAGCGTCAACTGAATTGCGAACCCAGGCCTGGTCTTTTTCGCTTGAGAATTCCGGGACGGCGGGTTCGCTTCGTGGCTGCAACGACCAGAAGCTTCGTTCCGAATCTCGATATTCCTGCTCGACTCTCGCCGCCCCGGCTAACAGAAGTGAAGTTGCGAGCAGGGTGCAGCTAACGGCAATCCAAAGATGCTTCCTAACCACAACGTCCCCCTCTTGAGAGAACCGCCCCGTCGATCGATCCCTGCTTGAGGCCAGCGAGATCAATCGAGGAGCGCCGTCCACGGAGCAATAGATGTTCACGCTAATAATAACGCAGCACACATGTAGTTGCGAGAGTTGTCCAATGCAAGATGATCCTGAAAGGAGGGAGTGTTTCCAATACAAGATGATCCTGAAGA
>JAQBUE010000201.1 GCA_027624045.1 Acidobacteriota bacterium | reverse complement strand
CACCCTATTTCGTCCCCGGCCTCGACCTACCGCATTTCAGGATCATTCTTGGATTGGAAAATGCTCCCAGGGCCTTGATTTCAGGTAATGAGGCGCATCGTCGGGTCTAAGGAGTCGTCGTGGTATGGGTTGTGTCAGCAGCCGGCCCGTACTCGACACGAACGAGAAACAGTCCGCGGGCAGGCGCTGTCCCACCGGCCGCCGCCCTCTCCCTCCGCGCGAGCATTTTGGGAATATCTTCGGCGGCCAGCCGTCCCCGTCCCACATCGAGCAGCGTACCGACGATGTTGCGGACCATGTGATAGAGAAATCCGTCGCCGCGTACGCGATAGATCAGCCGCTCGGCTTCCCCCTCGCGTTCCCGGTGCAGCGTGGAGGAAAAAATCGTGCGCACGGTGGATTCCACTTCATCTCCGCCCGAAGCCGCCAATGACCGGAAGTCTTGCCGTCCCTCGAACGCCGCGGCTGCCTCGATCATCGCGGCTTCGTCCAGTGGATAGGGGTGGTGATAGGCGTAGCGGCCGTCGAACGGCGAGCAGATCTCGTCGCGCTGGATGCGGTATTCGTAAAGCTTGCCGGTCGCGGAGTAGCGCGCATGAAAGTCAGGCGATACCGAGTTGATCGCCAGCACACGCACCGTCTTCAGCAACAGCCGGTTCACGGCCTTCACAAGATTCTCTTCCGGAATCGGGTTCACAAGGGAAAACGACGCGACTTGTCCGAGGGCATGCACGCCTGCGTCTGTTCGCCCAGCCCCTTGCACGTCGACCGGGCCGCACTCGATCGTTTCCAGAACCTGTTTGAGGGCGCCCTGGACGGTCGGATGGTCCGGCTGAATCTGCCAGCCGTGGAAATCCGTGCCATCGTAGGCGAGTGTCGCTTTGAACTGCCGCATCCGAAATGAGACGCCTTCGCCGAATCTGCTGGAGGAACCGCTAACCTTTTCGGTGTTCAGGGCGTCTTTGTAGAGTAAACAATTGTCACCCCTTCAACGCAGTGCTAGGATAACAAAGAACTTCCGCCGCTCATGCCCTCAAACTTCCCGCAGGGCCGCCCCACCACGACAACAGAAAGCGGACTTACGGAACGGAGACGACCGAACCCAGTTTGATCGTATCCGCTCCCGCTGGAGTCTTCTTGCGATCCCGGAGATCTCTCAATGAATTTGATTCAAAGATACCTCGTCCTCCTTCTGTCACTCTTTGTGGCGATGGCACCCATCTCGTGGGCGCAGCAGGCGGGCCCGGAGGGCGGCGTTACGCCGCTAGACTACACCGCCATCTCGCCCGGCTGGAGTTTCAGAGACGTCTACAAAGTTCCGGAGCCGGATCCGTACGATTTCGCGAACTCTCCGCGGCTTGATGAGTTGACGCGCGGCGGAAAACTCTATCTCTCACTTGCCGACGCCATCGCGCTCGCGATCGAAAACAACTTGGACATTGCTTATGCCCGCTACGATCCCCTGAAGGCTGACACGGATATTCTGCGAGCCCAGTCCGGCGGCCAACTGCGTGGCGTGCAAACGCAGATCAGCACCCTGTCAACAGGTCAGTCCGCTACAGGGGGCGGGGGGCGCGGCGGGGACGTGACGGGAATCGATTCGCGCGCGGGAGGCGGCGGCGGGCAGGGCGCCACAAGCGTCGGCGACGCCAGTACGTTTTTCGGCACAGCGATCCCGAATCTCGACCCCCGCATCACGGGCGGTATCGATTGGGGTCACTTCAGCAACCCTCAAACGAGCGACTTCGTCACCGGCACGAACACCTTCGTCAGCGAGACGAGCAACTCGAATATTGCCCTGCGGCAGGGCTTCCTGACGGGCGCGACCGGCTCCGTTTCGTGGAATAACCGGCGCAGCATAACGAACAGTCAACGAACCAACTTCAATCCCAATATCTCCAGCAACATTGGCATCAATTTTACGCAACCGCTAATTCAGGGTTTCGGCCGCAGTCTGAACTCGCGCATTATCCGGGTCGCGAAGAACAATCGTGACATCACCGACCTGGCATTCAAGCAGCAGGCAATTTCGACCGTTGCCCAGATACAGAACCTCTACTGGGACCTGGTTACCTTCATCGCTGACGTCCGAGGCCGAGAGGAAGATCTCAGGCGCGCCGAAAAACTCTTCTCGGACAACAAACGCCGTGTCGAGATCGGCACGCTGGCACCAATCGAGATCGTCCGCGCGGAGGCCGAAGTGGCCACGGCGGAACAGAATCTGACCGCGGCCATTACAGCCGTGCAGCAACAGGAAAACATACTCAAGAACGCTATCAGCAAGAACGGTCTCGCCAGCCCTTCAGTTCTGGAAGTTGAGATCGTCCCCACCGATCGCATTGAGGTACCCGCGAGCGAACAAATTCAGCCAATTCAGGAGTTGATGGAGCTGGCCTTGCGCGCACGCCCCGAGATCCTGCAGAGCCGGATGCAGTTAGCGAATCGCGATATCAACCTCACAGGCGTGCGCAACTCACTGCTGCCGGAGCTTAACCTCACAGGTGACGTTACGAACAACGGCCTAGCCGGTCAGGTCAATGATCTCTTTCAACCGCTGCCCGGCCAGCCACTCGAAGCTCCTTCGGCGTTCTTTCTCGGCGGGCTTGGTAACTCTCTGGGGCAGGTTTTTCGGCGTAATTTCCCTGACTATCAGATCGCCGTGCAGTTGCGTATTCCTCTGAAGAACCGTCAGGCGAAAGCGGACTTGGCGGCCTCGCTGCTGGAAAAACGGCAAGCTGAGATCCGGTTGCGGCAATCGGAGAACTCAATCCGCCGCGACGTCCAGGATGCGTTGATCGGCCTGCGGCAAGCCCGCGCGCAGTATGCCGCCGCGCAAAAGTCGCGAGTCCTGCAAGAGAGGACCCTCGACGCGGAGCAAAAGAAGTTCAATCTGGGAGCCTCGACGATCTTCGAGATCGTGCAGGCGCAGCGGGATTTGGCGTTTTCGCGAACCGATCAGATTCGGGCGCAAAACAACTACATCAAGGCGCGCATCGGACTCGACCTATCGACGGGACAGACTCTCGAGAAGAGCAATATCTCAATCGATGAAGCGATGGACGGCCGCGTTGACAAGCGCGCCGATCCGTTGCCAACCGAATCGCAAGCGGCTCAGATGGATGTCAAACGCGACCTAACCCGCTGAAGCCTGAGAGTACACGCTCCCTCAGTTGGTTAGGGGTGCACCGGTTGCGTGCCGTCGACCCGCCGGGAACAGCGGGATCAGCTTGGAGTACACAAACTGCCCGACTTTCGCAGCCCCACTGGGCGTGTTGTGTACAGCGTCATAAAAATCGGTGTCTTCATACTCAAGGGTCGACGTGTCGACGCATACAGCGCCGAGGCTGCGGCATACTTCGAGCGTCCTCGCGAACTGTAAGATCATCAAGCGACCCAAATCGACGCCGTTGACCTCACGGCCGAAGAGTTCCCACTCTCGATCCATTCCCCAGATCGTTTCCCCCAATTTTCTGTAGTGCCGGCCCTTCTGGGTCACAAATATCGGCTCTGCTCCCATCGCAACGATTCTGCTATGTAGTGCAACAAGGCGGTCCTCAAACTGGTCGAGTCTCCGGGCAACGACAGGGTCTTCCAACCAATCGATGTGCGCGACCAGAGGCTTCGTCGTCCACTCGATGTCCGCCAGACGCATACTCCCATGACTAACCAAGTAGACCTGCCGTGCCAGGTAGGCCCCCTTGAGCTTCCGATAAAGATCGAAAAGAGCACTCTGCTTGAGAATGCTAGTCAGGGCGGAACCGCGTCTGAGTTGGTCAAACTGGCTTACCTCGCCTCCGTTTAAGAAGAGGTCGTTTGTTCCGACATACACCAGAATGTACCTGGGTCTCAAATCCGGTACGGCGGGAAACCAGTAAGTGAAATTCGCCAAGTTGCCGGCCGTGGACTGTCCATCCACGCCCGCGTTCACAACTTCCACGCTCCGTCCATTGCGGTTGAAGAGTACGGCAAGAACTGCCTGCCATGTCCGGTTCTCGTCGAGGAAACGTTGATCCGTCGTACTTCCGCCCAAAGTCAGAATATCGATGGTGGAAGGATGCGAGTACGTTCCACGGAAGCCGAACGGGTCGCGCCGATAGCGGACGGTCGGGCCGTCTTCGCTGGCGTAAAGCCCGCGCACTTCGAATCGAAGATCCGTATTCTTCGGAATCGAAAGTGGGTTAATCCGATTTCCACCGAACAGCAACTCAAGCAGAATGATGCCGGTGGCCACACCCGCTAAAGTGACAACGACCGCGCGGGCAAAATGCCAGCTTGACTTCAAGCTATGACAAGTATACAGCGCGCTGACGCGGAGAATCTATGCTAAGAGTCAGCTTCCTTCCACTGCGCTGTCCGCCGGTTTCTCAGGGGGCTTCGCAAGATCGGAGATATTATTCCGGAGCCCCTCTACGTCGCTCTTCTCTAATTCGTAGGTGCTGGGCTGGCCGGGGATCGCGCCGTAGACTCGTTCTACTTCCGGGGTAGTGATGGTGACCTTCTCCGTGCCGCCACCGTTCGCCTGGACAACTTCGGCTTCGATGACGGGCGTTCCCAGCCCGTAGCGCGCCTGATCAGCTTCGTTATCGGATATGAACGTCTTGACGGAGAGCCCGCGCAGATCGTCGAGCAGCGTCTGTACTTTCTCGGAGTCCAGTTCGCGATCGCTGCCGGAAGTGAGGACCCACTTGTCGTCCCGCTTCTCGATCGTCAAGCGCGTCTCGCCATCGCGCACCTGGACCGACGCCGGGTCGACGAAACCGAAATCGAACAGCTTCTTGTTGCGGAAGTCCTCGACGGGTTTGTCGAGCGCTTCCGGCAAGGTGGATGAAACCTCGTAAACGCCTTCGATGTCCGAACTCTTCGCGTAGTGTTTCTCGTCGGGACCCTTGGCGATCGTGAGCGTGTGAGCGCCGGCCTCGTCGACCACTTCGACGGTCACGGCCGGCCGCTCAAAAGAGTACTTGCCCGCGGGCTCACCCTCTCCCAGGGCCGAAACCATCTCGGCGTTTTGCACCGAGCGAACCGCATCGCCCACGGCGAAGTTGTCGGCCCGCAAAGGTGCCGGCTTGAGGATCTGCCAATCGTCCGCGCCGCTCTTTCCGAACTCAATCGAACGCGAGCCGACGTTCACGGTCACACGCGAAAGTTTGTTGGGGTCAAGCTTCAGCAGTTTCTTGTCCCGCAGATCGAAGACTTCCTTCTCGAAGCTGCTCTTGACATGGTTGAAGACGGTGAACAGCCGGGGATCGCCATCGAGACGCACATAGACGCCGGCGCCGGTCGGCGTGTCATTCCCGAACATGACCCGGTAGGACTTCTCGACCTCGTCCTTCTTGGCCTTAACGTCAACCCGCAGCGCCCAGGCTTCGCCTTCGAGCCCGTAGGCCCGCCAGTCCGTCACTTCCTCTTCGACGACGCGGTCAGCGTTCATCGGCGTCAGGTTGTTGAGGAGCAGCCCAACCGCGGAATTGTCGGCGGGAATCGTCAGAGGCGGAGCGAATGTCCACTTATCGCCTTCGCCGCGCTCGACGGCGATCGTGTCATGGCCGGGCCGTTCGACCGTGACGGCTTGCACGTCGTCCGCCTTGAGTTCGACGATCGGCGTTTTCTCGTCGTCCGCCGCCGGCGGATTTTCTTCGCTCCAATAAACCAAGCCCGCCAGTCCGGCTAACACGCCGACGGCGATCAGAAGCCTCATAGGATTCATGGTCGTGCCTCCCTGCGTATTTCTGGTCGGATCAAAGGATTCAGCACGCCGCCGCAAGGCGCGGCCGGGACGTGACAGTTAGCATTGGGCTAGCGCCGCTTCCACCAGACGCGAACCCCGAAGAGCACGATCACGAATGGTAGGCCGATGACGTTCAGCCAGAACAACTGCATCATCTGCGCTTGCGAGATATTAAGCGGCGTGTTCTCGGGGTCTTTAGGACGGATCGAGATCAGGTCCTCATCGGAACTAAGCCAGCTCAGCATGTTCAGCATGAGGTCGACGTTGCCGCCCCGGCCCAAGGCGTAGTTACGGGCAAATCGCGACGAACCGACAACGACGACACGCGCTTCCTTCGCTTCGCTGTCCTTGGCCTCGTCATCTTTGCTATCGGAGCCCGCTTCCGCGCTAGGGTCGTTCCCAGCCGCATCACCAGCCGGCGTGGCAACCTTGTGCGTCGCCGCAACGGCGAGGGTGATCGGGCCTTCCCGCTCCCGGCTTGGGTCACGGACCAGCTCACCCTCTTCGATCTTGACTTCCTTGGTCCCGAAACTACTTTCGGTCGTTTTGAACAACTCCTGCACGTCCCAATCAGCAACGGCATCGCCGGCATCTACGCCGCGCGCCATCGGGAAGAAAGTCGCCGTGCTGCCCATCACCTCGGTGATCGAGTGCGTCTCATAGCCCGTCACGAGCGGTGACAGCGGCCCCATCCTGAAGAACTGCCCGACGGGAGAGAAGTCGATGATCGTCTCGTTGTGAACGCGCACGCCCCAGCCCGCCAGCATCTCGCCCAACTCCGGGCTTGCATCGGGGTCGAGCAGCAGCAGCGCCCGTCCGCCACCGTCAACGTAGCGCTTGAACGTATCGATCTCGGGTGGCAAGTAACCCGTTTCCGGGCCGGGCAGGATCAACAATGTGCAATCGGAGGGAACCTCGGGTGATTCGAGCAACGAAACCGACTTCGTCTTGTAGTTGGCGTCCTCGATGGCCTGCCGCGCCCCTGAGAAGCCGTCACGTTCAGAGTCGCTGACATCGGCCTCGCCGTGCCCGCTAAGGATGCAGGCCGTTCTCTCCTCGCCCTTCAGTACCTTGATGATGGTGTTGGTAATCTGTTCTTCGTCCGCTGAACTTGCTTCCTCGCGATTCGCGCCCACTTCCACCAGAACCGTTCCGTAGGTCCGAATGTTCATCGCCTTCGCGATCTCAGGCTTGCTGTCAGGGTCGATGTACTCGATCTTCACTCGGCTCGAAGCATTGGAGTACCGAGCGAGCGAGTTGCGCGCGGCTCCGAACTCCGAATTCCGGTCAAAGTAGTAGATCGTGAGATCCGACTCCAGATTGTCGAGGATCTTTTCGGTCTGGTCCGACAAGCTGTAGAGCTTGTTCTTCGTGGCGTCAAATGTCTTGTTGTAGCGATTCGCCAGGAAGTTGCCGGCGACGATGATGGCGAGCGCGACGAGGATGTACACGGCCGAGTAGGCCCCGTATTTCGTCTGCCGCGTTTTAATCCAATCCCAAGGCATGTATTCGACTCCCGCCTACGAACGCCAGCGCAGCGATTCCAGTGACCGCTTACTCAAGAACAGACCGATCCCGATAGCGCTGACGTAATAGACCACGTCTTTCAACTCAATCACGCCCTTGGAGAATTGCTCGAAGTGCGGTGCGATCGCGATGTATTGGCAAACCTTGCCCAGCGTCGAGGTGCTATAGGCGTTCACCCAGTCCAGTACCCATAGCATCAGGAAAAGGCCGAACGTTAATGCGCCCGCCACAATCTGATTCTTCGTGAGGCTCGAAATGAATCCGCCCAGCGCCAGGAACGTGCCGCCCATCAGTAACAGCCCCAGGTAGCCGACAGCGAGCGCGCGCCAGTCCGGCGTACTCAACACGAAAACCACGACGAGATTCAGCATCGAAACCGCCAGCATACAGGCGAATAGCAGCATTGCCGCCAGCCACTTGCCGAAAATGATCTCGAAATCGCGCACGGGCGAGGTCAGCAAAAGTTCGATCGTGCCGCTACGCGTCTCTTCAGCGAACAGCCGCATTGTGATCATCGGCGAGAGGAAGAGCAGGATGATGGTGAAGTTCCCCAGTGTTGGCTGGATGATGAACTGGTCGACGTTCATCGGGGGCATCTGCATGCCCATCTGACCGCGGCTGGCGTAGTCCACGAAGATTGCGACCGCGCTGAAGAAGAAGTATCCGAAGATCAGCGCAAACATCGCCAGCAGAATGTAGGCGATGGGCGAAGCAAAATAGCTGCGGAGTTCACGGTTCGCGATCGTCCAAACGTTTCTCATGACGGGTCGGCCCCTTCCTGCTTTGAAGCCTCGTCGGTTTCGGGAGGCGCCGCCGCTTCGTGAAGGCTGCCCCCGTCGTGCGTAGACTCGTCAGAGCCGGTTGCCGCGGCCGGCTCGTTGCCGGAAGAATCGACCGGGTCAGAAGCCGTCAGCTTGAGGAAGATATCTTCGAGGCTCATGCCGATCGAACGGATCTCATACAGTCCCCAGCCCGACTCCACGACTGCTCGCGCCAGGTCCCTGCGAATGTTTGGTTCCTTGCCGGTCTCGATTTCCCAGTTTGTCCGCCCGCTGTGGCCGTTCTTACGGCTCACGCCGTGGACTCCAGGCACTGCCAGCAAGCGGCTCTCGACATCCTCCGGCGGGCCGTCGACGTCGAGCAGTACCGATTCGGCGCCCTGCATCCGGGCGATCAGGTTCTCGGGCGAGTCGTCCGCTTCGAGCTTACCGTCGTTGATGATGATGATGCGGTCGGCGATGCTCTGCACTTCCGGCAGAATGTGTGTGCTGAGGATGATGGTGTGCTCGCCGCTGAGTTCGTGGATGAGCTGCCGGACTTCGGTAATCTGTTTCGGGTCGAGTCCCGCGGTCGGCTCGTCGAGAATCAGCACGTCGGGATTATGGATCAGCGCTTGAGCCAACCCCACCCGCTGCCGGTAGCCCTTCGAGAGATGGCCGGTCAGTTTCTTTCGGACGTCGCCCAGAGAACAGCGCTCGATGACTGCGTCGACTCGGGCAGCGATATCGCTGCCTGCTATCCCCTTGAGCCGGCCCACGAAATCCAGGTAACCGTCCACGGTCATGTCGAGGTAAAGAGGCGGTGTCTCAGGTAAGTAGCCGATCCGCTTCTTGACTTCCAGCGGCTCCGCGAGGACATCGTAACCCGACACGCTCGCCGATCCCGATGTGGGCGGCAGAAAGCACGTCAGAATGCGCATCGTCGTGGTCTTGCCGGCGCCATTTGGCCCAAGAAAGCCCACGATTTCACCCTTCTCAACTTCGAACGTGATGTCTTCTACGGCCAAGGTCGGGCCGTATCTTTTGGTCAAACGGTCTACTTTGATCATGGGTCCAACAGACGCTCCGGCGGTCGCCGAAACGTTGAGCAGAGTCCTACGCCTCGCGCTTAGACTGTCTTAGACAATAGCAGAACTCATTATCAGGCATCGGCCGGAGAGTTGTCCAATGCAAGATGATCCTGAAAGGAGGGAGTGTTTCCAATACAAGATGATCCTGAAG
>JAQBUE010000200.1 GCA_027624045.1 Acidobacteriota bacterium | reverse complement strand
CGGTCCGAGACTCGAACTCGGGACCTCCTGCTTGTAAGGCAGGCGCTCTAACCAGCTGAGCTAACCGCCCAAACCCAGCAAAAAGCAAGTCTCCAGTCTTGCACGGGACCCTGAAGCGAAGCAAGGCGCGCTAGGGAACGTCGCGCGCCAGGCGCAACCCGTTCCAGCGGTATTGCCGTGTGGGGCGTTCAGGATGCCGCAGTGCGGGATTGAGCAGGTCGGCCATGTCGGCGTAGCCGCCGCCCCGCAGCACTCGATGTCCTTCGGCCGCGGTGGATTCGCGGCCATCCGCGGGGTCGTAGAAGTAGGGTCTGAACAGGCTCGATGTCCATTCCCAAACGTTGCCATGCATGTCATGGAAGCCCCAGCCGTTGGGCTCCTTTTGGCCCACCTGGTGCGTAGCAAAGCTGTCGACGTCCCGGAAATCCTGGTTGGAGTTAGCACTACCCGAATTCTCGCGGTACCAGGCATAGCGTGCGAGCTCGAACTCCTTGAACAAGCCTCGGCCGGCGCGCGCCGCGTATTCCCACTCGGCTTCGGTCGGCAGCCGCAACCCTTCCGCGGGCGTTCGCCGATTGAGTTTCGCGACGAACTCCTGCGCATCCCGCCAGGAAACGCGCTCGACCGGCAGCGATCCGTCACCGCTGTGCTTGCTCGGATTCGAGCCCATCAACACTTCCCACTCAGCTTGTGTGATCTCGAACCTCCCAAGGTAGAAAGCATCGATCGCGACCGTATGAACCGGCTGCGATTCCGTGTAGTCTTCGGCGCCGATGTCGAACTCACCTCGCGGCACGAGACGCATCGCGATTCCCGTTCCCGCGACGGTCACTTCGAGTGGCAAGCCGCTTACGGCATCGAACTCCTCACCCACAATGTCAAAGCCCGGCATGTCGGGCTTCAGCCGCCGTTTGCAGAACGCGATGCGCTCAATTGTCTTCTGGTCACTCGGACGAAAGCGCAAGGCCTCTTCGAAAACACTTTTGGCCGCGCTCCACTCTTGCTTCTGAACCAACTCTTCCGCGCGTGCCGTCGTCTCTCGAAACTCAGCAAGCCGCGCCACTTCTTCGTGAATCGGATGGGTCGAGCGGTCGCCTTCGAAAGTCTGAATCTGCTGCGTCTTGGTCAGCGAATGCTGGTTGTGGCATGCGAGGCAGTTGGTTGTCTGCTTCGTCGAAGGGCACCCCTGTGTGTGGCAAGTCGAGCACAGCCCGTCAGCCGCGGCTCCTCGGGGAATGCGATCGGGGCTGACTTCGTTGCGCTCATTGGCGACGTGGGCGGCGCTGGGGCCATGGCAGGACTGGCAGTTCGCCCCCGCGGCGACATGCGCCGAGATCTGCCATTCGAGAACGGAAACAACATGGCAGCGCGAGCAGACGCCGGCCTGCTTCAGGTCCTCTTGCGCGATGACGGGAGTGCAGAGTACGGCCGCGAGAAGGAACGCCCGTATGACATACCGTGCTCCGGCGTTCACGTTAAACTTCTCGGGGTTCACGCCCGGAACTCTTTGTCGAGCCAGCGGTAGTGCGGCGGCAACCAGCCCGGCCCCATGGCGTCGGCAACATTGCGGGCGGCGTCGAGCGTTGATTGCTCTTCGCGGCCCAGGCTGAGTGATCGCTGCAGCGCCTGGTAGTTGTCTTCCACCATGTAGTCTTCGAACATGCCTGGCATTGCCGAGGTCATGAAGGGCCGCGTATAGACGAACCGCAGGGCGGCCTGACACAGCGTTTCATCCGGCATCCGCTTGAGGCTCTTCGTGAGCTCGGCGACCACGGCGGGCGGCAACGGCCGATGGTTGTCCCGATAGAGCCGCATGTTGTGGTTCTCGGGCGTAGTGCCCGGACGCGCCAGCGGGTCGAGATTGACGATCGAGCCCGCCGAGAGCGGTTTGATCGCGATCAGGCCCACACCCTTCTTGCGGGCCGCGGGGAGGAAGTCCGTGTAGTCGGTGCGGGCGTGAATGAAATTGTACGGGAACATCACGTAGTCGAGGTCTTCGAACTCCTCGAGAGCGCTCATCATGATGGCTTCACTGTGAGTCGAGATGCCGATCGTCCGTAGCTTGCCGGCCTTCTTCGCCTTACGCAGCACGTCCCAATCTTCGAGATCCTCATGCCGCACAGTCTTACCCGCTCCCAGATAGATCCGGTACAGATCAACATGGCCGTAGAGTTTCGCGGCGCGGTCAATATTCTCGCCGACAAACATCGGGAACTGCCGGCAGAGGGAAACCAGCACCTTATCGCGCCGTGGCTTGACGACGCGCGCCACCGGCTCCCACTGCCCGTTGTTCTCGTAGGTGTCGATCATGTTGACGCCAAGATCGAACGCGCGTGCCAATTGCCGGTCGCGGCGCTGCTGCCCTTCGGTGTTGAGAACCTGCCCATGTGGGGCTTTGATCTTATAGCCCGGGTCGGTGTGCGAGCCATACGAAAGCAGTGAAACGTAGAGATCGCTTTTGCCCAGTTGACGATAAACCATGCCTCCGCGGCGAAACTCTTTGACAGGCTCGATCGCCGCGCCGGGCAGCCTGGGAGCCATCGCCATCGCGGCGGATGCAGCGAGAAACTTGCGGCGGGACAGACACGGTTTCATGTCGAAGATTGTACCACCGGAGTATCAATTTCACAGCCCGGGCGCATCACCGGGACGCCTCACGAAGAGATGCTGTATGGGCGGCCTCAAGAGGCCGATAAGAGTTGTGTGGGGCATCCGCTTGAGCAACCGCAACTGAGCCTGATTCATGGCGACGCAACTTCTCTTTCAACCGAACAGCGGGCGGCGATCACGCTGCTCACCGGAGTTGTGCGGGCGCTTCCTCCGGGACAGCTGCTGACTTTGCTTCGATTGGTCGAGGAACTGCGGGGCGACAGTCTGCTCGATAAGGTGCGTGAAACCGACGTGCCGGCGATTCGCATTCTGGCCGAGGTCATCAGCGGCTGGGATGAAGACGGAGTTTTCGAGTTCGCTCGCGCCTGGACGAGCACCTTATTGGCGCGCGAAGACGGCTTCGACTGGGCCACGGCGGATTCGGACGAGAAGGCCCGGCACCGCGAGCACATCTCCGTAGAGCTCGTCCGCCGCGGCTTGGCGAACTGGTAGACGACTCCGCCACCATTTTTTGCCAAACGAACACTGCCGGTTCGACGCAGGAAGCCGATCGAAGCTACTCAATATCGATGAACACTTCGTTGCTGATGAGCCCGCCGACGCGGATCACCAGCAGATAGCGGCCTGGCGGCAGATCGGACGGCAACTGGATATTGACCTGATACAGTCCGGCGAAGCCTGGAGCGAGTCCGCTAAACAGCACCATCACCGGCCGCCCGTCGATTTCCGCCTCGACAGGCAGCACGGTCAGCGAGAGCGGATCGAAAGAAGCCGGGAGGGCTGAACTCACCGCCGGCTCGACCGGACCCAAGCCCGCGCAGAACACCGCCGCCGCTGCTCCGGCGGGAAGCGCTTGCTCCCACAACGAGACTCCATTTGCCGCGTTGCGCAAGGCGCCCAGCCCTGTAGCGGCATCAAAAAAGATTCCGGGTTGTACTTCCGCCAGCGCGACAGTAATAGTCTCACTCGTTCCCGCCGGAGTAGTGATGACAATTTCGGCTTGCTCGCCTTCGATTTCGAACGGCATAAGCAAGTTGATCTGTGTCGGTGACACAAGGAGCAGAAAGGCCCGAACGCCGTTCACGGTGACCACCGTGCCGGCCAGCTCTGTCGGCAAAGGGAACGCCGTTGCGCCGGCGGTATCAACGCCGAGTCCGAGTCCGAAAATGGTCACGATCCCGCCCGCGGGCAGCGCTGTGTTGGCGGCCGAGGGTCCCAGATTGAATCCCGCGGCGCCCACGACGGAAGCCGCTGTGAACGCGGGAAGCGGACCGATCGACTGAGCCGTGACGACGGCCCGGACCAGGGGCGCGCTGTCGAGCCGCGCCGTCAGCGTGTTGGATTCGCCCGTTGTCGCCAGCCTCCAAGACACGCGAATCTCACCTTTGGAGTCGGTTACGGCAGGCATGGGCGTCGCGATGCCATCCCCACTGGGGATGAGATTCACTGCCAAGCCCGGGTAGGGCAGATCATTCGCGTCGTGCACCCGCAGCACGACCGGCTCGGGCAGCAGCCCGCCCAAGCCGGCGACCTGATTACTGCCGGCGGCAACCTGAAGCCGCAGCTGGGCCGCCTCCGCCTTGACGTCGATCAGGGTGTGCGCCGTGTCAAAGCCGGGACCGGACGCAGCGGCCGAGAAGTGCGTCACACCCGCTGCGACGCCTTCGAGCAGGAAACTCACACTCGTCGAACCGGCGGGGATCGTCACCACAGGCGGGAAGGTGATGCCCGCGTTGTCGGCGCTCAGCATGACGCCGAGATCGGCCGTGAGAGGCTCGGCAATATCCACCATGGCCGTGCCAGGCGACCCCGCGACGAGCCCCGACGCCGGGAACGTCGACAGGTGCAGTTGATGAACCAGTTCGGTATGCGCATCGGTGCGTAGGTCGGCGGCCTGCTCGAAGAACGGCTCCCAGGCGGCGCGAATGTTATCGAGCTTCTGAAGGTCGGCGGCCGACGGCTCGGCCCCGCGATCCACGAGCAGAACGAACGCGAAGTTGAAATCACGTTGTGAGACCGAGGCAGCCGGGATGCGCTCACCCTCCGCCGCGATCACCATCTCGACGGATACCTCCGTGCGGTCGCCATCAAAGTTGATCCCGGTCTGTGGCGCGCTCGCAGCCGAGCGCGTGCCCTGCTGAAAGTTGCGTGGTTGCTCGACGAGGAATGCCGGCGTGACCTCATCAGGAAGCCGCAAGCCCATCAGGTATTGATCGAGGTCGCTGAAGTGCTCGACCGTCGCCGCCGTGACGAAACGCGGCGAAAGCATGGCACGGTCGGCAATGCGATTCCCTTCGAGAACCGAGGCATCTGAGTTGAAGAAAAAGCTCCAGTGTGCGCCTTGGCGCCCGAGCAGCGACGCGGAAGGCTGCCCCGTGGCGGGGTCGATGAAATCGATATACGCAAGAAAACGATGTCCGGCCTCGTGGCTGAGAACGGTAAGGGTGTTGTTCTCACCGAGCCCCACGATCGCCGCCGCGGGATCGGAGGGGTAGTTCGTGAGCGGCCCCATATTCAGGAGACTCTGGAGACGCCGCGGCGAGCCGAACTGCGCCCCGAAGTCGAGGACGGCGCTGCCACCGAGCAAGTCACCGATTCCCAGCACCTGGTTGCGCACATTGAGTTCAAACGCGAAAGCACCGCCGCCGACATTGAGATCGAGCGTGTTGAAAACAACGAGAAAATCATAAGCGTCGTCGTGGTTTTGATAGAACTTCTGGCCTGCGGCGAGAGTGTCCAGATCACGGCTGCTCGAGAAAATTTCGCCCAAGGCACCGCCAGCGGGATCGCTGACGCCCTCGGAGAGATCGGCTGCCACTGTGTCCCCTTCAAGCCGTCCGGGCATGATGCCAACAACGGCGTCGGTCAGGGCAATCGACCTGTAGTGGCAGTCAATGCGCCCGTCGCGGTGCAGCACGAGCTGAAATGTCTGGCGAGCGCCAATGCCGCCGGACGTGAAGATCGGCACCGCATCCCAGGTCACAAAGAAGCGGTCGGCTGTTGAATACGTGCTGATCGGGTTGGTGACACGGCTGGGGTCGAGATCAGTGAATAGCGGCGCGATCCTAGGCGGCCCACTCGTGGCGCGCGAGAGCGAGCGGCTGGTGCTTGACGCTTCCGCTCCCTCAAACGTCAGGTTGCCGTCGGAGTGAATGAAGGCCTGCGTATGTTCGCGGCCAAAGTAAGGGAACGAGAATGGCAGCGCGGCCGGTTGCGCGTCGTCATCGCCTAACGGGATGGGAATGCCGCCATCCCGGGCTTGCTCATCGAAAGCTGACGCTGCGGGAGTCGATGTGTAGCCCCCAGCGGCGGGCACGAAGCTCAGGCTGACGTTGGCGAGGTCAAACGAGTTGGGCTCGATGACCACTCCGCCGGACGTGTCGATGACAGCGATATTCCCGGCGTCATCCCGCAACATCGCGGGCGGCTCGGCCGTGAGCGCCGCCTTTGCTTTCGATCGCCGAGCCTGTGACTGCTCGTGGAGAAACTGTTCCGTTATGACGCGCCCGCGATAGGTTCCGCTGTGAAGTCCGTGATCGTCTGACGCCGCCGTGAGGCGGGCAACGGGCGCATGGGAAAGCGCGCCGAAGACCCCAAGGCAAACAAGATAACGAAGTTGTCGGAATGTCGTCATTGCGATGCTCAGACCCTCGCGTGAACTATTCAGAGCCGCAAGCCGAAGCTCGCGTTGATGGCCATCGCCAAGGTAAAAACGTCGGGACTGTTCCCAGTGGCGCGCAGCGGACTATCCCCGATTCTTGCGTTCTCGAACCTACTCAACAATCACAACATAAACTTCACGTGGGCCGTGCACGCCCAGTGTGAGGGTCATCTCAATGTCGCCTGTACGGCTCGGTCCCCCGATGAGAACCATCGAGCTGCTTTCCAGGGCTGGATCGGGCACGACCGTGAAAAGCTCGTCGAGGCTGCTAAGGATGCGGTCGGCGGGGATGACAGCGATGTGACGGGGCGGGGCGAGCGAAATGAGCCGTTCCTCCTCTGCTCCGGCAAGGACGACGAGCGCCCCCGGGTCCGCGATCGCGTAGGAGGCGCTGGTGATGCCGACTCCAGCCGCGATACACGCCAAACGCAACTCGTCGCGGTCAACGAAACCGCATTGCACGTTGGGAAGGCCGCTGACGCCGAGTTCGCGCAAGACGGAACTATTCGAGGCGACGGCCGCGAGCCCTTCCGTCTTCGAAGCAACGAAGTCCCTCGCCTCGTCGCCGTTCGCCGCGACGAAAGTCTCGCCCAGAAAATTTTCACTGAAGCGGCGAATACGTTCTTCGAGGCTCCATGAGGGGATGACGAGACGGGGTGGCGGGGCGGCGGGAACTGCCTGGCCCGAGCTCCGCCCTAGCGCCGAGCGCACTTTGCTGAGAATCCGGTCGCGGTCGGGCATGATTCGGCTTACGCCGCGGGCTCCTTATGCGCCTTCCCTGACCGCTCGCGCCACAAGCGCCGGAAACTGCGCGGCGCGCGCGGCGGAAAATCGCGCGTATCAGTCCACGCCTCGAGCGGCCCCGGCCCCTTGCGAATCCAGGCGTCGCCTCCCTGCGGAGGCAGAAATACCTGCGCCATCAGCCCGGCCCTTTCAAATACCCAAGGATGGCGCATCACCCAGCTCCAGCCTTGAAAGGCGAGTTTCTCGGGAAACCAGCGCTTCTCGCGCGCTTCTCCGCGCTTGACGTCGCGCCGCAGCGCCAGCAGCATGCGCGGGATGTCGATCTTCACCGGACATACTTCGCCGCACGCGCCGCACAGGCTCGACGCAAAAGGCAGCTCCGGCTCGTGCCCCAAGCCGGCGAACTGCGGGGTCAGAATCGCGCCGATCGGCCCCGAATAGGCTCCCGGGTAAGTATGCCCGCCGATCCGCCGGTACACCGGGCAAACGTTCGAACACGCTCCGCAACGAATGCAATGCAGCGTCTCGCGCTTTTCCTCGTCGGCGAGTACTTTCGTGCGGCCGTTATCGACAAGCAACAGATAGAACTCGTCGGGGCCGTTGATCTCGCCCTCGCGCCTGGGCCCTGAGAGAAACGATGTGTAGCTCGTGATCGGTTGGCCCGAGCCGCTGCGCCCGAGCAGCTTGAGGAACACCGCCAAGTCAGCCGCCCGCGGAATCAGCTTCTCGATGCCGGTCACGGCCACATGCACGCGAGGTGCCGATGTCGTCATCCTGATATTGCCTTCGTTCTCGACCAGAACCACCGCGCCGCTTTCGGCGACCAGGAAGTTGGCGCCGCTGATTCCCATGTCGGCGGTCAGGAATTTCTCCCGCAGGATCAGGCGGGCAATCTTCGTCAGCTCTTCCGGCTCCTCGGTCCGCTCGACGCCCAACTGATCGACGAACAGATCGGCGACGTCCCCGCGCGTTTTGTGCAGGGCCGGCGCGACGATATGATACGGCCGCTCCCGCGCAAGCTGCATGATGTATTCGCCCAGGTCCGTTTCCACCGGCTCGATGTTGTTCCGCTCCAGAGCCTCGTTCAGGTGGATTTCTTCGCTCACCATCGACTTCGACTTCACCGCCAGCTTGACGCCGTGCTCGCGCCCGATCGCGACCACTGCTTCCACAGCGGCCTCGGCATCAGCGCACCAAACGACGTGTCCGCCGCGCTCTTGAACGCGCGCCTCCAGCATCTCGAGGTAATAATCGAGGTGGTCGAGCGTATGCTGCTTGAGGCGGCTGGCGTGGTCGCGCAGCTCTTGATACTCGGGTAGGACGTCGGGCGCAATTACTTCTCGCCGCTTCTCCCCGAATCGCGCCGTGGCGCTTTGGATCGTGCGCTGCAACTTCAAGTCGCTCAGCGCGACGTGGATCTCTTGTTGGAATACTGTCGCCATCTTGCCGATATTCTTAGGTCTTGGCCAATACCTCGGCCAGATGAAGGGCGCGGATCGGAAGCTCGCGGCGGCGCAGTCCGCCCTCGATCTGCATGAGGCAGCTCGGGTCGATCGACACAACGTCCCTAGCACCGCTGGCGATAATCGACTGAATCTTCCCGTCAAGCATGTCGCTCGACAACTCGCCCATCTTGACGGAGAACGTCCCCCCGAAACCGCAGCACTCCTCGGCGGGGGCCATTTCGCGGATCTCGATGCCTCGCACCTTTTCGAGCAACCGGCGCGGCTGCGACTTGATGCCGAGGTCCCGCAGTGCGTGGCAGGAATCGTGATAGGTAACGACGCTTTCATAGCGCGCCCCCACGTCATCGACTTTCGCGACGGACGTCAGGAATTCGCTGAACTCGTACACCCTGCCGCCCACCTCGGAAGCGGCAGCTCGCGCCTCGTCGTCCTTCGCGAATAGGTCGCCGAAATGATGCCGAATCATCGCGCTGCATGAGCCCGAGGGGACGACGATGTACTCAGCCCCTTCGAAGGTCTTGAGAAAGTGGCGGGCAACATCTTCGGCCTCGCTGGTGAAGCCGGAATTAAAGGCCGGCTGTCCGCAGCAGGTCTGGTCCTGGCGGAACTCGCATTCGTAGCCGATACGTTCCAGCACGTCGGCCATGGCGAGCCCGATTTTCGGAAAAAGCTGGTCAACCAGGCAGGTGACAAAAAGCGAGACGCGATTGCTCATGGGGCGCCCGAGGGCGATGGGCGCATTCTAGCGCAACGGGGTGGCAGGTTGGCACTACAG
>JAQBUE010000199.1 GCA_027624045.1 Acidobacteriota bacterium | reverse complement strand
TGCATCCGGACTGCGGATTAGAGTACCCTGACTGTGCCGGGATGGCCAAAACGGAAATCCTGGCTAGAAACGGTGGGGTGCTGTGTGTTCCGAGGGACGATCGTGTCTTTTTCGAAATGAGAGTGTTCTCGTAAACGTAGGCAAGGGATTCGGTTGTTGTGAGAACCAGGCTAGTGAATCGGCCAATGATACGAGCTGACTCTCTCAAAGCATCGAGCTCTTTCGTCGATCCTGCTGCAAATGGCGCCGTGCCGTAGTGCGCCGCCACCCGATGGAAGACTTCTTCCACGTCGTTCAGGTCAAGGTCCTCAAAACTCTGCACTTGCTTGTCGCGGAGAATCTTCCCCGAGACAAGCCAGAAGACCGTCTTTAGTAACCAGTGACCTTGCTTGTCTGTGACTTCGTCCCAACCGAGCCGCGCCCTAAGCTCGGAGACGTTTCGTTCGATGAGGTTTCCAAGCGATCGACCGACTTCTTCTTCGACGAGGGGCATCAATCCCATGTCCACGAAGCTGAGCTGATAGCCCGATTGGAAACGGCCCCAAGTCTTTGCGCGGTAAACCGCGTCGGGGGCGAATTCATCGTGATGGTGATTGAAAAACTCGTCGATTCCCTCGGCTGGAATGCTCTCCAATAATTCCGCTGACTGAGCGCCTTGTTTCCACCACTGAAGGGTATTTCGAAAACAGACAAAGACCAGGGGAGCCCCAAGGGGCCTGCAACCTTCGGCAATCGAGCGGGGGTCAGTTTCCGCTGAAATCACGGCGACGCAGGCAGAGCGAGAATCTAGAGGAGGCTGGGCAAAGCCCACGAGCGGTACGATTCTGTCATCCCCGAAACGAAAATCGCTCTGGAGCAGGTTAGGAAGGTATCCGCAGCCACGGAGCGGACCCTTGATGGTTTCTGGTGTCAGCAAGAGTGATCACAATGGTCGGTGCTCGAGGGCCCCTTTTGCGCCTAGACTTCACCCGAAGGTCATGCGGTCGAACGAATCAGTGTCGTTGTCACATTCTATGCAGTTGTAAGAGATTGTGGCACACCGAGGAGGTTGAGTTCCAGACTGTGCATCCCAAGAGTGGAGGCCCTGAGCGTCCCTCACCCAAGACTCAACCGCAACCGTTTGCCAACCGTTGCGGCCGCTCGCTGCATGGTGTGCAGCGTGACACTAGTGTTCTCCGGGTCGAGGAGGCGGTCAAGGGCCATCCGGCTGGTTTTCATGAGGCGGCCCATGGCGGTCTTGGTCAGGCCTCTCTCGCGCATGGCCTTTTCGACCTGCCGGGCTAAAACCCGCTTGATGGCAACCGCCTCGACTTGTCCGAAGAATCCCGGCGTCGGGCAGGTAGTCGTCAAGCGAACTGCTGATGTTCTCCTTTTCTCCACTTGACCGTAGCGTCAAGGTCCGAGTTCAGTGTCTTGTGGATCTTCTTGATGAAGCCACAAGTCCACATCTCCAGATCTACGACGGCCCGGCGAGAGCATAACTCGTACTCCGCCCGCCCGCCGCGCTGCGCACGAGCAGGCCGCGATCAACAAGATCGGTGAGATCGCGCAGGGCCGTATCCTGCGAACACCGCGTGAGCTTGGCCCATTTCGAGGTGGTGAGTTTGGCTTCGAAGTCATCGAGCAGACGGGTGAGGACAAGCCGCTGGCGTTCGTTCAGCGACTGTCCGGCGATGCGTTCCCAGAACCGGGCCTTGGCGAGAACGTTGCCGAGCGTCGTCTGCGCGCCGTCGATGGCGCGGCCGAGGCACGCCACGAACCACTGCATCCAGGGCGTCACGTCCAGCGTCCCTGTCTGCGTTTGTTCGAGAATGCCGTAGTAGACGCCGCGCTCCTGGCGGACCTGCGCCGACATGCTGTAAAAACGCCGCGGGCTGTTCTCCGAACGCGCCAGGACCATGTCCGCGATGGCGCGGGCCATGCGGCCGTTGCCGTCATCAAAAGGATGGATCGTTACAAACCACAAGTGCGCCAGCCCGGCTTGGAGCACGGCGTCGGTTTCGGTGCGCGCGCGGAACCAGTCGAGGAAAGCCGCCATTTCGCGGTCAAGCCCCGCAGCCCCGGGGGCCTCGAAATGCACACGCTCCCGGCCGATCGGGCCGGAGATCACCTGCATCGGGCCGGTGCTATCGTCCCGCCACGCCCCGGTGCGGATGCGCCGCATGCCGCTACGGCCCGCCGGAAACAACGAAGCGTGCCAGCCGAACAAGCGCTCGGCCGTGAGGGCCCGGTCGTAGTGGCGCGTGGCGTCGAGCATCATGTCGACAATCCCCTCCACGTTGCGGTCCACCGCCCTGAGAGCGCCAATGTCCATTCCAAGACGCCGCGCCAGCGACGAGCGGACCTGCTCTCCATCCAGCTTCTCACCCTCGATCTCGCTGGTCTTGAGGACGTCTTCGGTCAGTGTTTCCAGAACGGCTTCCCGCCTGCGCTCGAAACCAAGCGCTTCCATCTGACCGATCAGCCGGCCCTGCCGGTAACGAACATCGGCCAGAGGCTTCACCAGCTTTTCCTGGTCCCACTGAAAGCGCGGCCAGTCAGGTTGCTGATAGATATACATTAACCGCATCCTATGCGGTGATTATACCTGTAATCGCCGCATGATATGGGGCTGACCGGTACCGACCGGCACTATGCCGGTCCCACCCCTGTCGTTCCCGGCAGTATTCTTGCGAAACAGACCCATCCGCCCCAGGGCAGTCACAAGTACTCCCAGACAAAAGTCCCAGTAGATCCAGCCACTTAGCTCCGCGCACCCCGGCCGGCGCAACCGCGCCGGGTTATACTCGACCCGGAGCACCATACCCTTGTCCAACCGTACCGTTCTCAACAGCGCCGTTGTCCCGCCGTACCTGCATCCCGCCCAATTTCCCTGCGCGACCCCGCTGCAACACCCATCTCGCGCCGCTCGCGCATCCACGGGCGAAGAAACCAGGAGAAAACGCCCAAAATCCGCACAAATCCGCCCACCGAGGGCATCGCCGGCCACACCAACAAGACTCTCCAGGTGTTGCAAAATGATGCAAAGTGTTGCATCATTTCAGCCGGTCAAGCTGTTCCCCTCTCTTATCTCACGCGATATCAACAACTTCCGTCCTGCGGCACCCTCCAGGCGGCGCTTCTCGTGGTATGGGGAAGTAGAAGACACTTGGCTGACTGGCCGGGCCAGTTTGAGCGAAGGAGAAGGCGAATGAAAAGCGGGCACTTTACAATCAGCCGCCGCGGGTTCTTGGCGGCGAGCGCGGCGGCTTCACTGACCCAAGCTCAGTCCCCCAGGAAAAAGCGAGTGGCGGCGATCGTCACGCTGTACACAGACGACCAGAGCCTCAAATCCCACGCCGCGGTGATTGTAGGGCGCCTCCTCAATGGCTACGCCCCCAATGGCGTTCCGGCCGCGCCTCGCACCGAAGTCGTCTCAATGTACACCGATCAAGTTTCCAAGAACGACCTGAGCCGCGGATTGGCCCGCGAGCATGGCTTTACGATCTATCCAACGATCAAAGACGCCTTGACGTTGGGAGGCGACGACCTCGCCGTCGATGCCGTTTGCCTGATCGGCGAACACGGCGACTAGAAGTTGTGAATTTATTGGGGAATCGGCCAAACCAGGCCACCTAAGTCCTGTGTTATCAATATGCGACTTCGGCCAAAGTCAATTTATTCACACCTTCCTATCCCGTGAATGAGCGGGGACAGAAGCTCTATCCAAGGTACGAGCTGCTCGAACGTGTCGTGGAAGTCTTTCGCCGTACAGGCAAGACGGCTCCGGTCTTTTCGGATAAACATTTCTCGTATTCCTGCTCGAAGGCGAAGGAAATGTACCGCTGGACAAAGGAGCTCGGGTTCCCGCTGATGGCCGGATCGTCGATTCCCGTTACCGTGCGCGTTCCTGAACTCGAGATACCGTTTGAGGCGGAAATGGAGAACGCCGTCATGGTGGGGCGCGGCGGCTTGGATGGCGCCGGCTTCCATACGATTGAGGCTTTGCAATGCATGGTTGAACGGCGGGCCGGGGGAGAAACCGGCATCAGGTCCGTTGAATGGCTTGAAGGAGATGCTGTCTGGCGCTGGAGGGACTCGAACGAAGGACGCTGGAGCATCCCCCTGCTACGGGCCGCATTGGAGCGCAATCCCTCGGTGAAAAAAGGGCGTCCGGAGGACAACGTGAAAGAGCCCGTGGCCTTCCTGCTCAACTATCGGGATGGACTTCAGGCTGTGGTGTACATGCTCACCGGCCACAGCAACCGCTGGACGTTGGCGGGCAAGCTCAAGGGACGCGCCGAACCCGTCTCAACGCATTTCGGATTCGTAGGCCGCGAGGGGGCTCGTCCGCTAGCTCACTTCGACGGGCTGGTCCATTGCATCGAAGAGTTGTTTGTCACGGGACAGCCCTGCTATCCGGTGGAGCGCACGCTGCTCACAACCTGTGCGCTCTCGTTCCTGTTTGAGTCTCGCGTTTGGAAGAGGCGTATCGAGACGCCGGAACTCGATATCCGCTACCGCGCGCCGAAGGACACGTTTTTCCAGCGGGCCTAGCTGCGCGGCCTGGCGAGGTTTCGCCGCCGCGAAGGCACCGAAAAAAGCCCCCGAACAGCGTCCATCAAGCAACAAAAAGATGAGGGTTTGGTTGCGGGGGAAGGATTTGAACCTTCGACCTTTGGGTTATGAGCCCAACGAGCTACCAGACTGCTCCACCCCGCGAACTCATAGTAGCGGATCGCCAATAGAGCGTCAAACAGAGCGTCGTTTTGGTCAGGCGCGGCACCGAAGGGCTAAGAGATGAACGCCCATCACAGCTATTCACGCTCAGTGATCTCATCCTCGAGAGCCGTGAAAAATCGCTTGATCATCATTTTCGACGTCATATCCATCAGCCGCTGTCCGACCGATGCGATCATCCCGCCGACCTTCACTTCGCCTTCGTAGTCAATGTCGGTGACGTCGCCCGCGTCCTTCAGCAGAAACGCGCCGCCGCCGTTCACGAAGCCGATCTTCCCTCGCCCTTCCACTTCGATGCGGTAACTCTCGGGCGGCTGCTGGTCCATGATCCGAACCTTGCCCTCGAATAGACCCTTGACGCTCGATATCACAAGCGACATCTGCATCGCGTATTCGTCCGGCCCGGTTTCCTGCAGCGACTTGCAACCCGGCAAAGTGCGCGCCAGCACCGCCGGGTCCAGCAGCGCCGCCCACACCTCGTCGCGCGGCGCGGGCATCGCGTAGGTTCCTTTTAGCTTCATGCCGAACCGGCCGCATCCTCAAGCGCCCGCCGCACCTGAACGGCCGCCAGATTCACGCGGTACTCAGCCGAGGCGTGCATGTCGGAAAGCGCGTCCACTCCATCGGTCGCATGCGCCGCCGCCGCTGCAAACGTCTCCGCCCCAGCCCCCTGGCCCACCAGCGCCTGCTCGACCGCCGTCGCCCGGTACGGCTTCGAACCCACTCCCGTCAGCGCCACCCGCGCGAACGTAATCGTCCCGTTTTCCACGCCCAACCGGACCCCGACGCCAGCCATCGCGAATCCCGACGCCGGCTGAACCAGTGTCCGGTAGGCCGTCAACACTCCGGCCCGCTCCAGCGGCACGTGGACTTCCGTCAGAATCTCTCCCTCTTCAAGCAATGTCGTCAGCGCATCCACCAAAAACTCATCCAGCCCTGCCATGCGTTCACCCGACGCGCTCACAAGCTTCACCTTGGCTTCCATCGCCAGCAGCGCCGCCGGATAGTCAGCCGCTGGGTCCGCGTGCACCACGCTGCCCCCAATCGTGCCGCGATTCCTCACCTGCACATCGCCGATATGTGCCGCCGTCTTCGCCAGCAGCGGACACTTCTCACGAATCAACGCCGACGTCTCCACTTGGTTGTGCGTCGTCATCGCTCCGATCCGAATCGCGCCGTTTTCCTCGGCCACGAAATTCAAATCCGGAATCCGCGCCAGATCAATCAGGTGTCCCGGCTGCGCCAGCCGAAACTTCATCATCGGCACCAGCGACTGCCCTCCGGCCAACACCTTCGCCTCACCGTCACTGCCCAACAACCGCAACGCCTCCGATAGAGTCTCCGGAGCAGAGTACTCAAACCGTGCAGGAATCATGACCGGCTCCTTTCTTGGATCACTCTCCAGATCGATTGCGGCGTCATCGGAATATCCACATGATCCACTCCCAGCGGCGACAGCGCGTCCACTACCGCGTTCACAAACGCCGGCAGCGAGCCGATCGTCCCCGCTTCCCCGACACCCTTCACACCCAGCGGATTCACCGTCGACGGCGTCTCCGTGCGGTCCGTCTCAATCCAAGGCATGTGCCGCGCCTTGGGAATCGCATAGTCCATCATCGTGCCATTCAAGAGTTGGCCCTCTTCGTCATAGATCACGCCTTCCATGAACGCCGGCCCCAAACCCTGCGCCACCCCGCCGTGGATTTGCCCTTCGACCAGCAGCGGATTGATGATCTTGCCGCAATCGTCCACCGCCACGAACCGCAGGATCGTCGTCTCGCCCGTTTCCTGATCCACTTCCACCGTGCAGATGTGCGCGCCGAACGGGAAAGCGAAATTCGAAGGCTCGAAGAACCGCGTCGCCGTCAATCCGGGCTCCGTCCCCGGCGGCAACTTGCGGCATAGATGCGTCTCAAGAGCAACGTCCGCGAAACTCAGCGTCTGCTCCGCGGCGCTCGACGAAAACGTTCCGTTCTTGAACGTCACCGTATCCGCATCTACGTCCAGAATGTGCGCCGCGTACTTCGTAGCCTTCGCGACAATATCCTGCATCGCCAGATGCAGCGCCGAGCCGCCAATCGCGATGCCGCGGCTGCCGAACGTTCCGATGCCGTAAGACACCTTCGCCGTATCGCCGTGAATCACCACAACGTCGCTCATCGGGATACCAAACGCGTCAGCAACCATCTGCGAAAAGCTTGTCTCCTCGCCCTGGCCGTGCGGCGAGATCCCCGTCAGCACTTCCACCTTGCCCGTCGCCTTCACGTTCACCGACGCGCATTCCCAGCCGCCCGCCGGCGTCGCCGGTGACGGACCGAACGCGCACAACTCGCCGTAGGTCGAAATTCCAATCCCGTACAGCCGTCCCTCGGCCCGCGCCTTCTTCTGCTCTTCGCGACACGCCTTGTAGTCAATCTTGTCCAGCGCCTTGTGGAACGCCGCCGCGTAGTCCCCGCTGTCATACTGCAAGCCCGTCACTGTCTCGAACGGAAACTCCGCCGGCTCCGGGAAATTCTTAAATCGAATCTCCGCCGGATCCATCCCGAGTATCCGCGCCATCTTGTCGACGATCCGCTCCAACACATACGTCGCTTCCGGCCGTCCCGCGCCGCGATACAAATCGCTCGGCGCCCGATTCGTAAACGCCCCCACCAGCGACGCCTTGAAGCTCCGAAACTTATACAGCCCCGGCAGCATCAGCACGGCCAGCGTCGGGATAATCGGCGTCAGCAACTGATGGTGCGCGCCGATATCGCACACAATGTGCAGTTTCAGGCCGGTCAGCGTGCCGTCTTTCTTCGCCGCGATCTCAATCGTATCCACGTGCGCCCGCCCGTGAGCCACCACCTGAATACTCTCGCGCCGCGACTCGATCCATTTGATCGGCTTCTTCAAATCCATCGCCACGAAGCACGCCAGCGCTTCCTCGGCCCACACATTGCACTTCGAGCCAAATCCGCCGCCGACCTCCGGCGCGATCACGCGAATATGATGCTCCGGCATATCGAGTTGCAGCGCCAGTTGCGTCTTCAGCAAATGCGGAATCTGCGTCGACGAATACAGCGTCAACTCCTTCGCGCCCTCGTCCCAATCAGCCACCACGCCACGCGTCTCCATCGGGATCGGCGCCAGCCGTGGAACCAGAATCCGCTCCTCGCAGGTGAAGTCCGCTTCTTCAAACGCCTTGTCAACGTCGCCCTTCGCCTGCTTGTACGTAAACGCCACATTATCCGGATACTCCGGATGTACCCGTACCGCGCCATCCTTCAGCGCCTCTTCCGGATCCGAAATCACCTCGGTCGGCTCGTAATCAACCTCGATCAGGTCCAGAGCGTCCGCCGCGATGTAACGGTCCGTCGCCACCACGGCCACCACCGGATGCCCCACGTAATACACCCGCTCGCGGGCTAATATCCTGTGGTCTGGAATCCGCAGATCCTCCATCGAGCCGGCGCATGGCACCGGCCCCACCGCCGCCACATCTTTACCTGTGTAAACCGCTTTCACGCCCGGCAACGCAAGCGCCTTCTCGATCGCAATGCCCGTGATCTTCGCCGCCGCGTAAGGACTCCGCAGCACCGCCGCATGCAGCATCCCAGGCTTGCGGATGTCGTCTACATACGTCGCCGTGCCGGTAATCAAACGCGGATCTTCGACGCGCCGCACACGCTTGCCGATATAGGTCTTCAACTCAGGGGTCGTCGTTGTCGTCGCCATGGTCTACGCTCCCGCCTTGGCTTTCGCCGCCGCTTCGACGGCATTGATGATGTGTTGGTAGCCGGTGCAGCGGCACAGGTTCCCCTCGATGCCGTGCCGAATCTCGTCTTTGGTCGGATTCGCGTTGTCGTTCAACAATTGCTCCACCGACATGATCATGCCCGGCGTGCAGAACCCGCATTGCAGTCCGTGCTCGTTCCAAAACGCTTCTTGGACGGCGTGCATGTCGCCATGGCTCGCCATTCCTTCGATCGTCGTGATCTCCTTGCCGTCCGCCTGGACAGCAAAGATCGAGCACGCCTTCACCGAGCGGCCTTCCAGCAGCACCGTGCAAGCGCCGCACACCGTCGTCTCGCAACCGATGTGCGTTCCCGTCAACTCAAGATCTTCACGAAGAAAATGAACCAGCAGCAGGCGCGGCTCAACCACCCGCTCATACTCCCGGCCATTCACCTTGACCCGAATCGTCTTTTCCATAAGAAACTCCCGTAGTGCGCCACCAATCATGAAACATCCACAGCCCCACGGTCAAGTGTCCCACGGTCAAGCCCAACGGTCGAGCCGGAAAACTTGCACCTCAGCCCCGGCGGGGCGAGAGACCATAGCCCATGGCTTTAGCCGTGGGTTCAAGCTCTTGATGACCAAGCCCTGGAAGCGCGATACAACAACGCCGCCCGTCCCGCCACCGCTGACCACCATGCGGATTCAAGGCAACCCCTGCGCGAACCTCGGCTTCTATTGAGTCCCGCAAAATATTATGACACCTTTTGACATGTTGGAGCGTCTATATATATGGGCAACCCAAGAGGTGTGAAGCGGGATTTCGAGGCGCTCGAGAAGCGCCGTTTCGCAGCGA